>NZ_JBOBHR010000009.1:0-183532 GCF_050587465.1 Kosakonia sp. N21
GGGGGGAGGGGATGTTATCTTCCCACCTGGAGACAGGTGAGGATGATTTTCTCCCTCTCCCCTTTGTGGAGAGGGCCGGGGTGAGGGGATGTTATCTTCCCACCTGGAGACAGGTGAGGATGATTTTCTCCCTCTCCCCTTTGGGGAGAGGGCCGGGGTGAGGGGGTAAAAATTACGCCCGGGTTGTCAGCCCTGGCGCTGTCCACATGGAAGTCGTCAGCCCGCGCTCTACCAGACCAAGCTGATCGGCATAGATCTTTTGCCACTTCTGCATCATGGTGTCGTAGAGTTCGCGGTGCTGCGGGTCAGGGGTATATTCATGGCTCCACGCTACCAGCCGTTCGCCGGTGGTCGCCAGGTCATCATACAGCCCGGCACCCACGCCTGCGGCAATGGCGCAACCCAGCGCGGTAGCCTCTTTCACCACCGGGACACGTACCGGTAAGCCGGTGACGTCACTTAAAATTTGCCCCCACAGCGCCCCTTTTGCGCCGCCGCCGGCAAACACCAGGTTGTCGAAGCGTACGCCGGAAAAACGCGAGATTTGCGCCAGATTACAGGCGGAAACGATAGCGGCATTCTCTTCCAGCGCGCGAAACAGGGTGGCTTTGTTGCATTTTTCCGGGTCGATCGAGAGGTTAATAAACGACGGCGCAGCGTGGTACCACTGCTTAAAGTGCATGGCATCAGAGAAGATCGGCATCACGCCCCACGAGCCTGCCGGTACCCGGCTGGCCATCTCTTCCAGCAGGGTGTAAGCATCGACGCCCAGCCGTTCAGCGATCAATTTTTCCTCTGCACAGAAGGCATCGCGGAACCAGCGCATGGTCAGGCCGGTGAAGAAGCTGATCGACTCCGCCTGCGCCATGCCGGGAATCACATGCGGATTGACGCGAATATTCATCTCCGGGTCGATACGCACCTGCGGCAAGTTCACCACCTGTTGCCAGAATGTTCCGCCCAGCACGGCGGCCTGCCCGGCATGTACCACGCCAAGCCCGAGGCAACCCAGTTGTACATCACCGCCGCCCATCACTACCGGCGTGCCTTCGCGCAGGCCGCTCTCCTGCGCAGCCTCATACGTTACCTCGCCAAGCAGGCTGCCGGTCTCTTTTACCGGAGAGAGAAAATCCGCGCGCAGTCCGGCGATATCCAGCAGCTCGGGGTGCCAGTCGCGGGTGAACAGATCGAGCAGGCCGGTGGTGCCGGCATTGGAAGGATCCACCGCCAGCCAGCCGGAAAGGCGGGAAGCCAGCCAGTCGCTGATCATCGAAATGGTCGCGGTGTTACGGTAGATATCCGGGCGGTTATGCGCCAGCCAGAGCAGGCGCGGCATGGCGCTGAGCGCCAGTGTCTGACCGGAGACTTCATACACCTCGGCTTCGAAGCGATCGTCGTGGATCTCTTTCAGTTCAGCGACTTCACGACTGGCGCGGGCATCAACGTTGGCGCAGGCCCAGAGCGCGTCACCATTGCGATCGTAGAGCACAATGCCTTCGCGCATGGAGCAGCAGGCGACAGACTGGATATCTTCTCCGCGCAGGCCGGCATTCGCCAGCGCCTGTCGGATGCACTGGCAGGCAAGCTGCCAGTTGGCATGGAGATCGAACTCCATTGAGCCGGGCACGTTTTCGAGGCTCAGGTGTTTCCACTCGGCCTGGCCCACCGCTATCTGCCGCCCGGATAAGTCGAAGATCACCGCACGAATGCTGCCGGTTCCTGCATCTAACGCTAATAGATAACTCATGGGTTTTTCCCCCTCGTGCGGCATCAGAGATAAAACTGTGATCCTCGTACGGTCGTAAATATAGTTCACCGCCTACGCTTTTGAACAATCTTCAATCACAAAATCAATGACTCAATCACAGCTTCTGGCGGGGGAGATGATGGCGGATTTAGATGACATCAAAGACGGTAAAGATTTTGGCCTCGACACACCGCAGCATAACGTCCCTTTTGCGCTGAAAGGGTGTGGGGCGCTGGACTGGGGGATGCAGTCGCGGCTGGCGCGGATATTTAACCCGGCGAGCAATCGCACAGTCATGCTCGCATTTGACCATGGCTATTTCCAGGGGCCGACCACCGGGCTGGAACGCATTGATTTGTCTATTGCGCCGCTGTTCGGTGAAACCGATGTGCTGATGTGTACACGCGGCATTTTGCGCAGCGTGGTGCCGCCCGCCACCAATAAACCGGTGGTCTTGCGCGCGTCGGGTGGCAACTCGATCCTTGCGGAGTTATCCCGTGAGTGTGTGGCGGTGGCCATGGAGGATGCCCTGCGTTTGAATGTCTGCGCTGTCGCCGCGCAGGTCTACATTGGCAGTGAATATGAGCATCAATCGATCAGCAATATCATCACGCTGGTGGATGCGGGCAATCGCTACGGTATCCCGACACTTGCCGTAACGGGCGTTGGCAAAGAGATGACCCGCGATGCCCGCTATTTTGCCCTTGCCAGCCGCATTGCCGCCGAGATGGGCGCTCAGTTTGTGAAGACCTATTTTGTGGAGCAGGGATTTGAGAAAGTCACCGCGAGCTGCCCGGTGCCGATTGTCATCGCCGGGGGGAAAAAGCTGCCGGAGCAGCAGGCGCTGGAGATGTGTTTCCGCGCCATTGACCAGGGCGCATCCGGCGTGGACATGGGGAGAAATATCTTCCAGTCCAGCGCGCCGCTGGCGATGCTGAAAGCGGTGAAAAAAGTGGTGCATGAAAATATGCGCGCCCACGAGGCGTACCAGTTCTGGCTGGACGAAAAACAAGGAGAGCAACCATGAATGTAACGCTGGTGGAGATCAACATTAAACCCGATCGGGTGGAGGAGTTTTTGCAGGTGTTTCGCGCTAACCATGAAGGCGCCATCCGTGAGCCGGGAAATCTGCGTTTCGATGTGTTGCAGGATCCAAAAGTGAAAACCCGCTTTTTTATTTATGAGGCTTATCAGGATGATGCCGCCGTGCTTGCCCATAAGAAGACACCGCACTATCTGGCCTGTGTGGAAAAACTGGAGGAGCTGATGTCTGAGCCGCGTAAAAAACGCAGCTTTATTGGCGTGATGCCAGCCTGACGGCATTCCCCCTCCCCATCGGGAGAGGGGGAACGATTACGCCTGTTCGACGGTGACCCGCAGTGCTTCCAGCGCGTTACCCGCGGCTTTCAGCACCTGCTCACACTGTTCCATTGTCAGCGTCAGCGGCGGTTCTATGCGAATGGTTTTCGCGTTATTGAGCGTCCCGGCAACCAGTACCCGCTGGCGGAACATCTCACTGGCAAAGTTGTAGCCCGTTTCGTTATCCACAAACTCGATCGCCATCAGCATCCCGCGACCGCGCGCATCCTGCACCAGATCGGGATACTTGCGTCCCAGCGCCCTGAAGCCATCCAGCAGGATGTCGCCCTTCTGTTCAGCCTGCGCAGGCAGGTTCTCTTCCAGCAGCACATTGATGGTTGCCAGCGCAGCCGCACAGGCCAGCGGGTTACCGCCAAAGGTGGTGGTATGCAGGAAGGGGTTATCAAACAGAACGGAGAATACCTCCTGCGTGGCGATGGTCGCGCCAATCGGCATCACACCGCCGCCCAGCGCTTTGGCGAGGCACAGAATGTCCGGCTGCACATTTTCATGCTCGCAGGCGAACATTTTGCCGGTACGTCCCATCCCGGTTTGCACTTCGTCGAAGATCAGCAGTGCGCCAAATTCGTCGCACAGCTTACGCACAGCAGGCAGATAGCCTTGTGGCGGCAGAATGACCCCACCTTCGCCCTGAATGGGTTCCAGGATCACGGCGGCAACGTCGTCGCCTGTTTTATGGCATTCACTCAGCAGCGTGCGCATGGCCTCGATATCGCCAAAGGGGACATGACGGAAGCCCGGCAGCAGCGGCATAAAGGGTTTGCGGAAGGTTGATTTCGCCGTCGCAGAGAGCGCCCCTAACGACTTGCCGTGGAACGCACCGCTGGTGGCGACAAAGGTGAATTTGCCGCGCGGTGACTGGTACGCTTTGGCAAGTTTTAGCGCCGCTTCGACGGACTCCGTCCCGCTGTTGCTAAAGAAGCTGTATTTCAGTTTGCCAGGGGCGAGCGCCGCCAGCGTTTTTGCCAGCATCGCCCGTAGTGGGTCGAGAAGCTCCTGGCTGTGCAGAGGTTGTTTGGCGAGTTGATTCTGTACGGCGGAAACCACAACTGGATTACGGTGCCCCACATTGAATATTCCAAAACCACCCAGGCAATCTAAATACTCCTGTCCCTGGGTGTCGACAAGCGTATTCAAACTGCTCGCTTGCCATTCTACGGCTCCGTAATCCCCGCCGGCGGTAACAGATTTTCGATACTCTAAAAACCCCGGATTAACATGCTCTTTAAAGTAGTCCACCACCTCTCGGTTTAATGCTTTCATCTCCTCATGATCAAGCGTTCGCTTCTCAATGAGATTTAATGCGTGAGCGCTGCACGCTAAAGCCGATGCGCTGGAAGGTAACCTGTTCAAAATGTGCTCCAGGGGCTCGCGTATCACATGATACCGATTTAAGTATTGCAGGGATTACGCCACTTCGGCTCGGGTTACAAAAATCGGGATAAACACCAGGGCAAGACAGGAGTGTGCAAGATTTAATCGTCCCGTTTCGCTGAAATAACGCTATTAACATGATTAAAATTTGAACGATAGTGAGGGGATTATGCGGATTGTGCGCTATGGTGGTGCAAAAAATGCCCGCTAATGGGGCATGACAGTTGAGTATTATTACGTGATTTCATACTGAAATTATTAAAATCAGCGGCTTACAGGGCATACAAAAAATACGGTTTTAGTGCGAATTGCGATCTAAATCAAATTTAACAACTAAAGATAAATTCATTATCGCCGAAATAACATTCGCAATAATTTTAACAGTCACATAACCTGCCAAGGATGCCACCATGCCTTCTCCGCTTTATGTCAGCCAACGGGCGTTTCCGCTGGATGACGACATCACCCTTATGTCGACAACCGACGTGCACAGCTACATTACCCACGCGAATGACGCGTTTGTTCAGGCCAGTGGATACCCTCTGGAAGCGTTACAGGGGCAGCCACACAACCTGGTTCGTCACCCGGATATGCCCAAAGCCGCGTTTGCCGATATGTGGTACACGCTCAAGCAGGGTGAACCCTGGAGCGGCATCGTTAAAAACCGGCGTAAAAATGGCGACCATTATTGGGTGCGCGCCAACGCGATCCCGATGGTGCGCGACGGGCAACTTACCGGGTACATGTCGATTCGCACCCGGGCGACGGACGACGAGATTGCCGCCGTTGAACCGCTGTACAACGCATTAAATGAAGGACGCTGTAATAAGCGGCTCCATAAGGGGCTGGTGGTGAGCAAAAGGTGGTGGGGAAGCCTGCGCGCCATGCCGCTCCGTTGGCGCGCCCGCAGCGTGATGGTGTGCGCCTGGGCTGCGCAACTGATGGGGTTGTGGCTGGCCGATAGCAGTGCGCTGGCGTTGATAGTCAGTACACTGGCGATGCTGGCGGGCGGGCTGGCATTTGAGTGGCAAATCGTTCGCCCGGCGGAAAACGTTGCTCGCCAGGCGCTGAGCGTGGCGACCGGGGAGCGTAACAGCGTACAACCGCTCAACCGTAGCGATGAACTGGGGCTTGCGTTACGTGCGGTCGGGCAACTGGGGCTAATGTGCCGTTGGTTGATCCATGATGTCTCCAGCCAGGTCAACAGCGTGCGCAAAGGCAGTGAAACGCTGGCCAAAGGCAACGATGATTTAAATGCGCGTACCCGCGCGACGGTCGACAATGTACAGCAAACCGTGGCGACCATGAGCCAGATGGCGGCATCGGTGCAGACCAGTTCGCAAACCGCGTCGGCGGCAGATCAGCTCTCCAGTTCCGCCAGCAGTGCGGCGTCGCACGGCGGAAAAGTGATGGAGACGGTGGTGAAAACCATGGATGAGATAGCCAACAGTACTCAGCGTATTGGTTCAATCACTGCGCTGATTAATGACATCGCTTTCCAGACCAATATCCTGGCGTTGAACGCGGCGGTCGAGGCTGCACGCGCCGGGGAGCAGGGCAAAGGGTTTGCTGTTGTCGCCGGAGAGGTTCGTCACCTGGCCAGCCGCAGTGCTAATGCAGCCAATGATATTCGCAAGCTTATCGACGCCAGCGCCAGCAAAGTCCAGTCTGGTTACGATCAGGTACATGCCGCAGGCCAGAGCATGGACGATATTGTGAGCCAGGTGCAGAACGTGACGGCACTGATCGGGCAAATCAGCCAGTCGGCATCCGAGCAGGCGGCGGGGCTTTCCGAACTGACGCGTGCGGTCTCCGAACTGGATGCCATTACCCAACAGAACGCCGGGTTAGTTGAAGAGAGTGCGACAGTGTCGGCGATGGTGCAGCATCGCGCCGGGCGTTTACAGGATGCCGTTTCCGTATTGCATTAACGCCTGTAAACGAATTAAAAACCGCCAGGCGATATTCTGGCGGTTTTTTTATCTATAACCATAGCAAAAGTAAGTTTTATTATGTAATGGCCTTATTCGTTCTTTGTTAAATTATTATTAAATATGATTTGAATTGTGAAGCATTAATAAACTTCAGAGGCTGTAATTTAATTATTAATTAAACTTGGTTAAGTTGTAGTAAATACATTGCTCAGATCAATCTTCCCGTACATATAACGATCGATACAGGGGTATTAATCGCCTGTAACTATCAGTTTATACAATAAGTAATTAAAAAAACGATCAAACTCATAAAGTTAGCGTTTCGGTTACCGATAACGTTAGGTGGTTGCTCTCTTTTTATACGCACCAGGGACTTAAGTTCGCCTTTTCGATTAGGGGCGTGCGATTTACTCAGCAAAATAATCAATCCCATGGAGAATATATGTTTTTACATGACGTAAAAATCGGCACGAAATTATTTCTGGCATTCGGCTTTTTTATTGTGTTGATGGTAGTAAGTTCCTGCCTTTCACTACTCAGCCTGAATCGTGCAAATAATGGCATGCAAGAGATCGTTCATAATGACTATCCCACCACTGTCAAAGCGAACGATTTGATCGATAATTTCAACGCCTTCGTCAACACCCAGCAAATGATGTTGCTCGACAATGATGGCCGATGGACGACGGAAACGCAGAAACAGCTCGCCGACATCAGCAGTCACATTACCACCCTCCTTGAAGACCTGTCGAAAAACCTGCCGGACCGCGAATCACAAAAAGCCCT
The DNA here is from genome assembly GCF_050587465.1 of Kosakonia sp. N21. NCBI lineage: Bacteria > Pseudomonadati > Pseudomonadota > Gammaproteobacteria > Enterobacterales > Enterobacteriaceae > Kosakonia > Kosakonia sp. N21. Next base: position 7,222 of record NZ_JBOBHR010000009.1, read on the forward strand.
TACGGATATCCGCACCGTACGTCAGCAGTATCTCGATTCCCGCTTCCGTATACTTGATGCCGTGAAGAAAAACGACCGCGCGGCGGCGATTGAAGAGATGATGACCAATACGGTCAGAATTCAAAACGCCTATAAAGAGAAAGTGATGGCGTTGATTGCCATACAGGACAAGCAGATCCGCGCGGCGGGCGCTCAGGTACAGAATGACTTCAGCGCCAACCGCTTAATGCTGATCCTGCTCGCGGTATTTAGCATCGGTATGGGAAGCCTGATGGGCTGGTATATCGTGCGTATGATCACCCGTCCGCTGGGCGAGGCGGTAGGGTTTGCCGAAGCGATTGCCGATGGGGATTTAACCCGCACCATTGACGCTCGCCATCGCGACGAAACCGGCATTCTGCTGCGTGCATTGATGGAAATGAAAAACCGCCTGGTTGAGATTGTCCATCAGGTGCAAAACGGCTCTGAAAGCATTTCCAGCGCAGCCGCGCAGATCGTGGCGGGTAACCAGGACCTGGCGGCAAGAACCGAAGAGCAGGCCAGCTCCGTTGAGCAAACGGCCGCCTCGATGGAACAGATCACGGCAACGGTGAAAAACACCGCCGATCATACTTCCGAAGCGTCGCAGCTCTCTGCGGGTGCGGCAACGGTAGTGAAAAACAATGGCGAGATGATGAAGCAGGTGACGGAAAAGATGCGCGTCATTAACGACACGTCTAACCGCATGTCCGACATTATCAACCTGATCGATTCCATTGCGTTCCAGACCAATATCCTGGCGCTTAACGCGGCGGTAGAAGCGGCGCGGGCGGGTGAGCATGGTCGCGGCTTTGCGGTGGTGGCGGGCGAAGTCCGTCAACTGGCGCAGAAAAGCGCGTCATCGGCGAACGAGATCCGTCATCTGATCGAAAGTTCAGCCAGCCAGACCCGCGAGGGGATGTCGCTGGTGGAAAAAGCCAGTGCATTGATCAACGGCATGGTGACGAACGTTGAAGAGATGGATGTGATCCTGCGCGAGATTGGCCAGGCGAGCCGGGAGCAAACCGACGGCATTTCGCAGATCAACAGCGCTATCGGGCTGATTGACTCCACCACCCAGCAGAACTCCAGCCTGGTGGAAGAGTCCGTTGCGGCAGCGGCGGCACTGAACGAACAGGCACTGCACCTGCATGAGCTGGTACAGGTGTTCCGTCTGCGCGATATGCCCGCGTCGGCTTAATCCAGTTGCGAAATATCCAGCGCTGCGCGGTCGATAATGCCAATGATCTGCTTTAGCTGCGTGGCGCTGATTTCCCCCTGATTGACACGTAAATCCAGTACCGCTTTGAAATTCTCCAGCGCGCGTTTCATCTGTGGGTTTCGGCGTAACTGGTAGCCCACATTACGGGCTTTAATGCGCTCCTGAATCTGCGCCAGTTGTGACTGATTTTCTTCCAGCCAGCGCAGCCCCTCTGCGGTAATGGCTATTTTCCGACGCCCGCTCTCTTCATCACTGATGACGATCAGTTGCTGATCCTGCAAAAAATCCAGCGTTGGATAGATAACGCCTGGGCTTGGCGTATAGTTGCCCTGCGTCAGGGTTTCAATCTCTTTAATCAACTCATAACCGTGGCTGGCGTTGTGCGTCAGCAGGTGCAGAATAACCAGCCGTAATTCGCCATGACCAAAAAAGCGCTGGCGACGCCCGCCGCCGTGGTGATGCCCGTCGTCACCGCTACCGTGATGATGCCGCATACTCTTCTCCTGTAATTTGATATATCTAATTTATATCTAAAATTACTTTTCAGACAATGTATAAAACAGGTATTTTTATAATATATTGATAAATAAAATAATAATTTATCTCTTTAACGAACTGTGCGCTTTGTTTTGTCTATATCATAAAAGCGCTTGCCTTCTTTCTAATCAACAATCATTATCATTTGCACAACATTTAGATATATCGTATTCAACGCTACGAAGGCCGATTATGACTACTAACCCACAACGCTACCCGCAGCGCGTACGCAATGAGCTGCGCTTTCGTGAATTAACCGTTCTGCGCGTAGAGCGCCCGGGCGTCGGCTTCCAGCGTGTTGTGCTGGGCGGCGAGCAACTGGAGGGGTTTTCCTCCCGCGGATTTGACGATCACACCAAAGTTTTTTTCCCGCAGCCGGGCACATCGTTTGTGCCACCTGTTGTGACGGATGAAGGCATTGTCTGGGGCGACGGGCCGCGTCCGGCTACCCGCGACTATACGCCGCTGTATGATGCCGAACGCCACGAGCTGCTGCTGGATTTCTATATCCATGATGGCGGAGTGGCAAGTCAGTGGGCGCTGAATGCGCAGGTCGGCGATAAGCTGACCATTGGCGGGCCGCGCGGTTCGCTGGTGGTGCCGGAAGATTATGCCTGGCAGCTCTATGTGTGCGATGAGTCCGGTATGCCGGCTCTGCGCCGCCGCCTGGAAGGGATAAGCCAGCTTGCTGTGCGCCCGAACGTCATGGCGGTGGTCACTATTCATGATGTGGCGTATCAGGATTACCTGGCGCATCTGAGCGGTTTTGATATCCAGTGGGTGATTGGCCATAACCCGCAGGCGATTGCTGACAAACTGGCGGCCTTGACGGTACCGGCGGAGGACTACTTTATCTGGCTGACCGGGGAGGGTGAGGTGGTGAAATCGCTGATGAGCCGCTTTGAGGGTAACGGTATTGATCAGCAATTGGTGCGTGCACAGGCGTACTGGCACAAGAAGTAGCGAGCAGGCCCGGTGGGTGACCGGGCTTACTGCCTTCAGGCGACTTCGTCGTACTCCGCTTCGCTGACTTGCTGCTCCAGCGTCTGACGCAGTTCCGCCAGTGCTTTTTCCTGCTGGCGGAAGTAGGTTTCCTGATCGCCGAGCGTTGACACCAGCTGCCAGGTTTCCTCTTTTTCCAACGCCGCGAGTTCCTCAATCAGCGTTGCGATATGTTGTTTCACCTCGACGACGCGCTGACGCAAACGTTGCAGATCGTTTAAACGATCGCTGGCCATCAGTGGGTCAAAGCCTTGTTGCAGGCGGGTCAGTAAAGAGCGAATGGCGCTCAGATCGCCACGCTCACGCGCCTGGTTCAGCTGCACCATCATGCCGTGGGCCTCGTTTTTCAGCTCATTATCCACCAGATCCGGGTGGCAGAGTTTACTTGCCTGGCGCCACAGCCGTTTCAGTTCAGTGCGCTCGTCTTCCGTCATTTTTTGTTCAAAACTGAAGCGCTTCTCGGCGTCGTGCTGCTGTTCCTGATGGTTTTCGTACTCCTGGCGCGCCTCGTCACGGGCATGGCGGGTCGGTTCGTCTTCACGCGTGAGGCCGCTTTCCAGCTCCAGCGCTTCGGCAAGCAAAGAGGCGATCAGGTCGTTTTGCTGCTGTAAATGTTTACGCGCTTCAGCGGCTTGTATGGAGTGGGGCGGCATGCTTTCCCAGCGCTGGGTCAGCATGACCAGAACATTGACCGCCTGCGACAGGTATTTCTGGCAACGCTGATAATCCGCTTCACGACGGCGCGCTTCGGCTTCCTGACGGCGGACGGCGGCTTCGGCGAGGATTTTGCGCAAGTTCAGGATCTGCGACATCAGTGGCCCAAGGCGAGTCATGTACAGGTCGTTGAAGTCATCCAGCAACTGGATGCGGGCATTACGTTTATCAATCAGCTCCCGCAATTGTTCTTCCAGCGCTTTCAACTCGAGTTTGCTGGCGGACACCTGCGGGTCTGACCAGGCGATCACCGAGCGCTGATTTTGCAGCCACTCCGTGATAGCGCGCATCGCATCACTGTAGTTTTTCGCTTCAAGCGCCTGGACAATGAAGGCTAATTCCGGGTCCGTGACTTCAGCTTTGAGTGAAGGAAGCTGACTATGGATGATCCCGTCATCCTCCAGTTCAATGGCGTATTTGATGATTTCAAGCCGTTTTATAGGTTTGTTCATGGCGTTTCGTCAAAGCGCGTAATGAGTCTGTTAATGGGAGTTGTTCATCAGATCTGGACCACGACGATGAAACTCGCAATAGCCCGGCACCATATTACATGCGACCCCTTTCAATGCGTAGTCTTTCTGTGAAAATTGCGTTTACGGTGTCTATTCCATGCGAAATGCGTAAAAAGTTGCGTTATGGCGGGGCAGATGATTACCGCGCAGCGGAACGTTTTCCGCTGCCAGTAAGACCGCGCCCTTATCTGCCGAACGCGGCATAACATTAACCAGGCGTTGAGCTGTCCGGCAACCCGCGTACCCGAATCGGCTCTTTAATGGCTTCTGCGCTAAGCAGTCGCTGAAGGGCAGAGATAGCGGTGTCGGTGAGTTCATGCCCTTTTGTCAGCACCATCAAACCATTCGTGGTGCGGATATCTTCATCCACCACCCAGCCGGGCATCAGTTCGCGAATGCGTGCAGAGCGTACGCCGGTGACATTGGTACGGAAATCCGAGAGGGATTTAATGATGTAGTCCGGCAATGCCGGGCTTACGGCGCGCAGGATCTCCCACGGGCGCTCCAGGCTCCATCCGCGTGCGGCATGGCGTTCCAGCTCAAGGGCCGCGCGCAGCAAATGCGAACCGCGCAACACTTCGAGGGGCACATTGGGCGCGGGTTCTTTCGCCTGATGACGAATGATTTCGGCCACCAGTTCAAGACGCGGGATATTTGCAACCAGGCGGGCGGCAACTTCCGGATGCCCCACCAACAGTTTTCTCTCTTCTTCCGAGATTTTGCGCTGGGCCGCATCGGCCTGCACGATGTCGGCGGGAATGCCGACACAACCGATTTGGCTTAATGAGGCGGCGATGGTGTAGATCCACTCATCGTGCCACTCCAGTTTTGGCAATGCGTGACGGACGCAGGATTGGGCGAAGGCTGCGCGCTGGAACGCCCAGGGCGCCACCATGGCGAGCACTTCCGTTAGCGTTTTCACCGAGGCGGTGAGGGTGGTGGCCAGCAACTCTTTTTCTGCGCAGACGAGACGATACTGGCGGACAGCGTCGTTGAGTGCCGCAATCAGCTCCTCTTTCGGGCAGGGCTTACAAAGGTAGCGGAAAATGGCTCCTTTATTGATGGCCGCAATGGATGAGGTGACATCGGCTTGCCCGGTGAGCAGGAGCCGCACGCTATCGGGAGAGAGCTCCCGCGCTTTGGCCAGAAATGTTGCGCCGTCCATGTTGGGCATGCGCATGTCTGACATGATCACGGCAAAACGTTCTCCCCAGCGAATCGCATCCAGGCCCGCTTCCCCACTCGGCGCGACGACCACGTCAAATTCGCCAAACAGATTTCGTTCCATCGCTGCGAGTACATTGGGTTCATCGTCGACGCACAGCACCCGGGGTAAGGCGGTATCAGTCATGAGGCGTGTCCTGTAGGGTGGTAAGCATTTGCTGCCATAAAGGTAGCTGGTTCAGCATGCCTGTCTGTTCGAGATAATCCCGATCCGGCAGGGTGTTATTGGCAAGTGCGACCGCAACGTGCACGATACCGATCGCGTCAAAAACGCCGTTCGCGGAACGGGAAGGTTGAGCGTGGCCCGCCACGATCTCCACAATGTCCATGGGTAAGCCCCATAGCGCCAGCAGGTAAGCGCCCACAGCGGATCGCATGGGAGTGTTATCGCGCGTGAGCGTTGTTTCGCCGCCGTCCTCTCGCATTTCCGGGATCAGCAATGCAATGTTGGCCAGCAGCGCCGCGGTGGGTTCCAGCCCCTGATGCCCGGCGATCCGCTCGGCCAGTTTGGAGGCGAGAAGGGCGCTGTGTTGCAGCTGTTCAACGTAGGGATCGACTTTCGCATCGGCAAAAAACTGGGAGGCCAGCACCAGCAGTTTTACCTGTTCCAGTCCCAGATGGGTAATGGCGCTGCCAATATCATGAATTTTCCCTCCCCGACTGAACCACGCGGAATTGGCAAGCTGCATGATTTTGGCGCTCAGCGCAGGATCGCTGGCCAGACGTTCCGCGATCTGCCGGGTATCGCTGGCGGGGCTGGCAATCAGTTGGCAGACTTCGGTGAATACTTTTGGCGAGGCGGGTAGCTGATTAATCCGTCCAACCATCCCAAGGACAGCGGGATCTTTAAACATATCGCGTAACGTCAGGGCGCTGCCGATCATCGTGAGCAACGTTGCGCTGTCGCAGGGTTTTGCCACAAACCGGTGAGCGACTTCCAGCATACGCCGGGTGGCGTCTGGTTCGGAGTAGCCGGAGAGGATCATGCGTATTGTGCCAGGCCAGCGATCGCGCACCTGAGCCAGTAACTCTGCGCCGTCCATAAAAGGCATGCGCATATCGGACACCACCACGTCCGCCGGGGTCTCTTCCAGCATCGCCAGCGCTTCAGGGCCGCTGGTGGCGAAGCGACACTCCCAGTCGGCATCGTGCATCATGATGGCCCGCTCAATACCCGACAGCACCCTGCTTTCGTCATCCACGAACATCACTTGCATGCCGGATCATCCTCCTTGTTGCTGCGTAGCGGAAACAGCAGGATAAACGTTGAGCCGACGCCCTCTTGCGACTCACAGCGGATCTGTCCGTCGTGCTTGTCCACCACCGTTGAGTAGACAATCGCCAGCCCTTGTCCTGTCCCTTTTCCCACGGCTTTAGTGGTAAAAAAGGGATCGAAAATGCGGTCACGGATTGCCGCCGGGACACCGCTGCCATCGTCGTTGACGCGGATTTCCAGATAGTCACCGTTCTGTTGCGCAGAAATAGTGATGCGGCCTTTCTCTTTAACGCCTTCCTTCAGCGTGTCCGCAATAGCGTGCGCGGCGTTGACCACCAGGTTGAGAATAGCCTGGCCAACCATATCGCGCAGGCAGGGAAGCTGTGGTAAATCGTCGCTGAAATGGGTTTCAAGATCGGCAACGTACTTCCATTCGTTGCGGGCCACGGTCACCGTGGTATTGATGACTTCGCGTATATCCACCCGTTCCTTCACATTTTGCGACGGGTGTGAGAACTCTTTCATGGCGGCGACGATCCTGGCGATATGGCCGAGGCCTTCGAGTGATTCGTCCAGCGCGCCTGGGATCTGGCGGCGCAAAAAGTCTAACTTTGTGCGCTTGAGCGTCGCGTCAAATTCCGCCATCGCGGGCTCATCGGCCAGTTTCCCGCGCGCGACCTCGGCCAGCGCAAGAGCCGCATCAAGCAGCGTTAACAGCGTAGCATTCGCACTTTTAACAAAGCCGACATTGTCGGAGACATACTGGGTCGGCGTGTTGATTTCATGGGCGATACCGGCGGCAAGCTGGCCGATGGACTCCATTTTTTGCGCCTGAAGCAACTGCGTTTGGGTAATGCGTAACTCAGCCAGCGCCTTTTCCAGTTCGTGTCGCTCGCTTTCCAGCTCCATTGTCTTACGGGCGACCACTTTTTCCAGCCCCACATTCTGCTCCAGAATGGCGAACGGCGTGGCGTGGCTGTGTCGGGCTTCTTGTGCGATGCGGCGTTTCAGGACGTCGATGGTCTTATCCCGGGCGATGAGCTTGCGCTCATAATCCGCGAGGGAAAGGCCGGTCTGGGAGGCTTCGGGAAAGGCGGACATAATGGTTAACCTCCAATGGCAACACCTGTAAATGTCTGGTTTACGTGCAGGCCGTTATATTGCTCGCCGTAGGTTGAGAACCCTACCACCTTGTTCTGCACCATAATTTCGCCGATCTGTTGCTCAAGACCCTCTTTTTCGAACTGGAGACGGCGCAGGATGCAATCACAGCCGATGATGACCGCGGGTTCCGGGATGATTTCACGCACTTTGTCAAAGGCCTGGCTAAAGGTCTGGATCGGATCCTCGGCGATGCCGATCGATACGATCAGTCCTTCTTCAATGGCGCAATAGCAGGTAAGCGAGAGATCGTCGTTCATTTTCTGAATCGATCGAACGTAAGGCTCGTCGCCGAAAGAGAGCACCAGCGGGTTGCGGGAGAAGACCGTTGGCGTTAATTCATCGACAGTAAGACCAAGAGATTCGGCATAAATCTGCGCGGCAGGCTCGCCATTAATTTCAAAGATGAGCCGTTTCTCGGCGTCAGCCTCGGTGATAATCAGTTCCACGTCGCTGGGTTCGAAATGCTGGATCTTAAAGGTGGCGACCGGAGAGCTGGTTTCGATAACGGCAAAAACGGCGGCATCGGAAACGAAGTGTCCGTTACCATCGTAGACGTAGCTTTTTTCGAAACGTAAATCGTCGCCTGCGGACCCCCCGACGATAGGAACATTGCCTATCTGCTGATACAGGTTCGCGACAAGGCGCTCTTCGGCCATTGAAAGACCATCGACCAGCAGCAGGCCGAAACGGTGCAGGTTGGGTCTCTCCTGGCTGTCGCGATGAATGGTTTCGGCGATGTCGGTGATGACGGCAGTGTATTCAACCAGCGGGTGGATCATAAAAGTGCGGGCGCGAAAACCACCGCCCAATCCAAGCCCCAGCAGCCCGGAGTGCTGGAAACCTTCTGTGCCAATGTGACCTGAGGAAGTACAACCGATGCAGGGGCAGGAGAAGGTGCTTTTTAATGCCCGGCCTAGTGCTTCCAGATCATAATCCGGAGAGCAGAAGAAAATAATGGTTTCGATTTCGTCATGACCGATCTGTTCAGCAAACTCGGCCACTGCCTGAACCGGATCCGGAGACTCGCTACTTGCATATCTGGGCTGGAAATTCACGTCATCATCTCCCCATTGTGAACAGCTACCTTCGCGTCTGTGCTCGCCTGGTCCAATAATTCGTCAACTGTCCCGATGATGGAAGATTAGGAGCTGGACCCGTAAATAGCAAATCCGCAGGGCTATAATTTGACTGGATTTTTTACTTATATTTTTCTTCTATAACGCGGGGAGTTTATTGTCCTTATGGCAAGGTTGGGCAACGATAGGGAGAGGGGAAATGGCGGAGATTTATGATGCGCCGAAATCACTTCGGCGCGAGATCATTGAGTTTAAAATTTCTTGACCAAAGCCGCCTGGTTGCAACTTTGTCTGCTGGCTGTGCAGTAATGACGGTAACACTGTATTCTTCGTCTCTCTTGAAACGGTAGTTGACAGGAATACACTCACCCGCCTGTAGGGTATATGAAGGCGTGTTAAAGTTGTCTTGTTTCCAGACTTCCTGCATCTGACCTTTTGCATCTCTTACTGACAACGACAGAATAAGTAGTTTCGCATGGCCACTTTTAACGGTGGCGTCATTACTAACTGCAGGTATGAATTTATACTTGAAAAGTGAGCTTTCCCATATTGCCACACTAATCGTTATCCTGAATTACCTCAGGAGGCGATAAACCGAGGGATGGACAGTCTATGAGCTTCAGGAAAATTAAAATTCGGACACTTCTGCTGCGCCTTTCTGTCGGAGGGATCATCATTTCGTCCATCGTGCTCTTAAGTGCCCTTATGCTTTTCCAGAAGGGAAATATTGAGAACAGTCTTCTTGATGGGAACATCGCATATGCAAGCAAGCTGGCTGACACAACAGACCTGTATCTTGATATAGCGCAAAAAGAGCTTGAATGGAGCGCGTCGCTAATCCATAACCTGAACGATCTTGAAAACCTGCGGCATGAGGTTGACCGTCTGCGTTTGCAATCCGGCTTTTTTAATTCAGTCATAGTAGTGAATCCGCAGGCTGTGGTTAAGGCAACCTCACCGGAAAGCCTGAAATTAGTTGGCATTAAACTTAACTCTCGCGGCAGTGTTCAGGCTCTTAAAGTAAAAAAAACATTTATATCAGAGCCGTATATTGGTGCTTCTGGTAATTATGTCGTGTTTATCTCCGCACCTGTTTTCTCCGATAATAAAGATTATATAGGATATGTCGGTGGGACGATTTATTTAAAAAAACAAAGTATACTTAGCCGTATACTGAGTAATCATTTCTATAGTGATGATACTGATGTAAATATTGTCAGTGCTGATGGCAATATTGTCTTTAATAAGAACCCGGATTTGGTTGGTACTAATATAAGCCTTCCGGTAGATATCAGAAATAAACTAAGGGAAACCCAGAAAGGTAGCTTTAGAATTGATAAAAACAATAAAGAATATCTTGTTGGTTTTGCAAATATAAAAAATACTGGATGGAGTGTTTTAATTTCTGGTTCATCTGAGACTGTTTCCAACATACTTCGTAGTATGGTAATAGATTCTGCATGGTTCATTTTATTAATAATAATTATTGCGGGGATAAGCGTTGCCCTGGTATCCGCAAGGATATCACAGCCTCTGGAGATGCTTTCTGTGTTAACCCGGCTTGAGGATAACCTTGCCGCGTTGAAAAAAATTCAGGAAATAAATGCATGGTATCAAGAGGCTGATAGGTTAAAAAAATCAATACATAATAATATGTCACAGACTACAAATCACCTTGCCATGCTCAGTAATGAGGCAAAGACTGATCCATTAACCGGACTTTACAATCGCCGGGGATTTGATGCAGCTATAAAAGATCACCTGGAAGATAATAAGTACTGTGTGATTTTGCTGGATATAGATCATTTTAAAAAAATAAACGATGTATATGGTCATGATACCGGTGATACAGTTCTGTGCCACGCTGCTGACATAATTAAATCATCTTGCAGAGATTTTGATATTGTCGGGCGTATGGGTGGGGAGGAATTTATAGTTTTTCTGCCGAATTCGAGCCTTAGTGAAGCTTGCAAAATTGCTGAGCGAATTCGGTTAGCTATTTATGAATTTGTTTTTCCCCTGGCAGGAAAAATCACAATTTCAGGCGGTGTTACCTCATTAAATGAATGTGAAAATGATTACGATAAGATGCTAAAACAGGCCGATATAGCCCTTTATGAGGCCAAAGGTGTCGGACGTAATGTGATGATTGCCAGTCACATGGGTAAACTCACCCGGGTGGAAACGTAGGGATAGATGCCAAACGCTTAGACAGTTGTGGTGGCGTAAAAAGCGGGCATGCCTTAACTGATACTTAATCGCGACCCACTACAATTACCGTCGGAATGGAAGCTACTCCTCCATAGTAGACTAAGTTCTCTCCTCGTTTCTGTCGCCACCTTGCTGCCACAGGAAAAGAAAAAAGGGTTACGCTTTCACGTAACCCCTTGTTTTATTTGGTGGCCCCTGCTGGACTTGAACCAGCGACCAAGCGATTATGAGTCGCCTGCTCTAACCACTGAGCTAAGGGGCCGTGGCGGGGAATTATAAAGTAACTTACCCACGCAATCCAGCGGGAATCGCCTGGCTGATGTTTTTATAAACAACCTATTTTCAATCCCTTATACTGGCTTTTACTGCATTCATCAGGAGGTGGGTATGATCCACGATATTCTGGAGCCGGGGTTGCGGGTGGTGTTTTGCGGTATCAACCCTGGCAAGTCTTCCGCCCATACCGGTTTTCACTTTGCTCATCCGGGGAATCGCTTCTGGAAAGTGATCCATCAGGCGGGCTTTACCGATACCTTGCTGCGCCCGGAAGATGAACGGCATCTGCTTGATACTCGCTGCGGTATCACCATGCTGGTTGAACGCCCGACCGTGCAGGCAAGCGAAGTGGATCTTCATGAACTGCGTAGCGGTGGCAGAGAGTTGATCAAGAAGATCGAAGATCATCAACCCGCTGCGTTAGCGATCCTCGGAAAAAAAGCCTTTGAGCAGGCATTCAGCGTGCGCGGCGCGCCCTGGGGCAAACAGGCTATCACCATTGGTGTCACGCAGGTGTGGGTGCTGCCGAACCCCAGCGGACTCAACCGCGCAACGCTGGACAAACTGGTGCAATCTTACCGGGAACTGGATGAGGCGCTGGTCACGCGCGGGCTTTAATACGGTGAGGGGAAACAAAAAAGGCTTCCATCGCTGGAAGCCTTTTAGCATTACGGCATAACGACTTAATCGTCGAGGAAGCTACGCAGTACTTCAGAACGGCTCGGGTGGCGCAGTTTGCGCAGCGCTTTCGCTTCGATCTGACGGATACGTTCACGGGTAACGTCGAACTGTTTACCCACTTCTTCCAGCGTGTGGTCGGTATTCATATCAATACCGAAGCGCATACGCAGGACTTTCGCTTCACGGGCGGTCAGGCCAGCCAGAACATCGTGTGTGGCAGCGCGCAGGCTCTCGGTGGTGGCAGAGTCCAGCGGCAGCTCGAGGGTGGTATCCTCGATGAAATCACCCAGATGCGAATCTTCATCATCACCAATCGGTGTTTCCATGGAGATGGGCTCTTTAGCGATTTTCAGCACTTTACGGATTTTGTCTTCCGGCATCAGCATGCGCTCAGCCAGCTCTTCCGGCGTCGGTTCACGCCCCATTTCCTGCAGCATCTGGCGGGAGATACGGTTGAGCTTGTTGATGGTCTCAATCATATGCACCGGAATACGGATGGTGCGCGCCTGATCCGCGATGGAACGGGTGATCGCCTGACGGATCCACCAGGTTGCATAGGTGGAGAACTTATAGCCGCGGCGGTATTCAAACTTGTCTACCGCTTTCATCAGACCGATGTTGCCTTCCTGAATCAGATCGAGGAATTGCAGACCGCGGTTGGTGTATTTCTTGGCGATAGAAATAACCAGACGCAGGTTCGCTTCCACCATCTCTTTCTTCGCACGGCGGGCTTTCGCTTCGCCGATGGACATGCGACGGTTGATGTCTTTTACCTGCTCGATGGTCAGGCCGGTTTCTTCTTCGATCTGCTGCAGCTTCAGCAGTGCGCGTTGTACTTCTTCGGTCACTTCGTGCAGTTTTTCCGACCACGGTTTGTTCATGGCCAACGCAGCGTTGAACCAGGTTTCGCTGGTTTCATTGCCGGTGAACAACGTAATGAAGTTCTTTTTCGGCATTTTGCACTGCTCAACGCACAGCTTCATGATGATACGTTCCTGGGTACGCACGCGATCCATCATGGTGCGCATGCTGTTAACCAGGTAGTCGAACTGTTTCGGTACCAGACGGAACTGTTTGAACACTTCAGACAGCTTCAGGATCTCTTCCTGAGCGGCAGCGTGGCTGCGGCCTTTCGCTTTGATGGTGTCGCGGGTCAGTTCGTACTGGGTACGCAGTTCGCCGAATTTCTCGCGCGCCAGCTCAGGGTCGATGCTGTTGTCGTCATCGCTGTTATCGTCGCTGTCTTCTTCGTCTTCATCATCGTCATCGTCGTCCATCTCTTCGCTGGAGAGTTCAGAACCGACGTGGGTCGCCGTAGGCGCCATGTCTTCTTCCGCATTGGGATCGACGAAGCCGGTGATCAGGTCAGACAGACGCGCTTGTTCTGCTTCAACGCGGTCGTATTGTTCCAGCAGGTAAGTAATGGCTTCCGGGTACTCGGCAACGGAGCACTGAACCTGATTAATCCCGTCTTCGATACGTTTGGCGATGTCGATTTCACCTTCGCGGGTCAGCAGTTCAACGGTACCCATTTCGCGCATGTACATGCGCACCGGGTCGGTTGTCCGCCCGATTTCAGACTCAACGCTGGAAAGTACCTGCGCAGCAGCTTCTTCCGCATCTTCGTCGGTGTTGTTGGAGTTTTCAGCCAGCAACAGATCATCGGCATCCGGTGCTTCTTCCATCACCTGGATGCCCATATCGTTGATCATTTGGATGATGTCTTCGATCTGATCGGAGTCGACGATATCTTCCGGCAGATGGTCATTGACCTCGGCATAGGTCAGATAGCCTTGCTCCTTACCACGGGTGACAAGAAGCTTCAGCTGTGACTGCGGGTTTTGCTCCATAAGACGGTATCCACACTTAAATTCATGAGGGTTGGTGTCGGTCGGCGAAATAAACCGCCAACATTTAACGCGAGGGTGTATTTATATTTTTGCCGCTGGCCCTCATCGCGGCTGTCGGGGTCTACCCGAACGATTATCGGCACTTAAGCCGTTGAATTCATTTTTTCGCCAGTTCCTGGTTTAACTGCCAGAGCTCCCGGCGTTCTTCGCTGCTTAAACCGTGTGTGCGATCACGAGCTATCAACTCTTCTTGTCGCCGTTCAAGCATCGAATCAAGCATATGATTGAGTGCGTCGGTGAACGTTTTTTCCGCAATGTCCTTATCTGCTATATCGTCCCACATTGACAATTTTTCAAGGGTTGCGGCCTCTTTTGTGCCGCGGTAATGCTCCAACAACTGCCCGGTGGTCAGCCCTGGCTGTGACAAACAAGTGTTGACCAGTTCTGCAAATAAGCCAAGCCCAGGTAGTCTGGATTGATCCAGACCTGTTAGTGGCGGCACCGCTGGCGCCAGCTCCGGGTTCTGGATCAATAACCCTATCAGTATACGCATGGTTGTGCGTTTTAGCTGGGGAGCGGGGCGGACCACGCTGTTTTCCGCCTGTTTTGGCATTAATCGATCAAGCTGTGCATCATCGAAAATACCAATCTTATTACCCAGCATCTGGCGCAACTGGATGCGCAATGTTTCGCCCGGCACCTGGTTGATTAACGGCAGCGCCAGCGCGGCCAGCTGCGTTGTACCGTCCGGCGTGGTTAAATCCGCCTGCGGCAACAGGCTGTTAAACAGAAACGTGGAGAGCGGCTGAGCCTGCTCCATCCGCGCTTCGAACGCCTCTTTACCTTCTTTACGCACCAGCGTGTCCGGATCTTCACCGTCCGGCAAAAACATAAAACGTAGCTGGCGACCGTCGCTCATATACGGCAGCGCCGTTTCCAGCGCTCGCCATGCGGCATCGCGACCTGCACGGTCGCCGTCGTAACAGCAGATGACGTTTTTCGTCACCCTGAACAGCAGCTGGATATGATCCGCCGTTGTTGACGTTCCCAGCGAGGCTACCGCGTAGTTGATGCCGTACTGCGCCAGCGCCACCACGTCCATATAGCCTTCGACGACTAACAGTCGTTGCGGTTCATCGTTATCCTGCTGCGCTTCATACAGGCCATACAGCTGGCGACCTTTATGAAAAATATCGGTTTCCGGTGAGTTCAGGTACTTGGGCGTATCATTACCTAATACGCGCCCGCCAAACCCAATCACCCGGCCACGCTTATCGCGGATGGGGAACATGGCCCGCTCGCGAAAGCGATCGTAACTGCGTCCCTGATCGTTCGTTACCAGCATGCCTGCGTCGATCAGCGATTTGCGGTTTTCGCTGTTGCCGCCAAAACGCTTTAACACGTTGTCCCAGCCGGGTGGCGCGTAACCAATAGCGAACCGCGCAATAATGTCGCTGCTCAAACCACGCTTTTGTAGATACTGGCGCGCAGGTTCAGCGGCAGGTTGCGTCAGAGATTGCTGATAAAATGCGTTCAGGCCGTCCATCAGTTGATAGAGCGTTTGCCGTTGATGGCGCTCAATCAGACTTGGCCCGCTACCTGCTTCGAAAGGCACTTCAAGGTTGTGCATGGCCGCCAGTTCTTCGACGCTTTCGACGAACTCGAGCTTGTCGTAGTTCATTAAGAAGTCGAGAGCGTTACCGTGCGCGCCGCAACCAAAGCAGTGGTAAAACTGTTTTTCACCATTTACGGTGAAAGAGGGGGTTTTTTCGTTATGGAATGGACAGCACGCGTGGTAGTTCTTGCCCTGCTTTTTCAGCTTTACACGCGCGTCGATGAGATCGACGATGTCGGTGCGCGCCAGCAGGTCATTGATAAAAACACGTGGGATTCGTCCAGCCATAGGCCCCGTTTATTTATATTCGTTGTCTTTCAGGCCGCTGCGACGCAACCGGAAATCCGTAGAATATGTCAGCTTATAAACGAAAATAAGCCGCGCATTCCTTTCGGAAGCACGGCCTTACAACTACAACTCGGTCTGCAATTGAGGGCGATGCGCCCTCAACAGATTAGTACAGACGAGTACGGCGTGCGTTTTCGCGAGCCAGTTTCTTCGCGTGACGTTTCACAGCGGATGCTTTAGCGCGTTTACGTTCGGTAGTCGGTTTTTCATAGAATTCACGACGACGAACTTCCGCCAGAACACCTGCTTTCTCGCAGGAACGCTTGAAGCGACGCAGAGCTACGTCGAACGGCTCGTTTTCACGTACTTTAATTACCGGCATGTGCCTCTCACCTTTGATTAAATCGGTTTGCCGCTGGCGTTCACGCCAGCTTATTTCAAAATGGTGCGGAATTTTACTGCAACTACTGTTGCTTTGTAAAGCACCTCCGCCCTTTTTGAAAGGGACTTTCATAAGGGTGGGGAGTATACACGAACTCCTCACCTGGAGTGAGCAAAGTTTTACATCGACCCGCATTCGCCCTACACTGCGCGGTATTGCAACGAGGTAAAAAGAGCCATGCGCGTACTGGGCATTGAAACATCCTGCGATGAAACCGGCATCGCAATTTATGACGATCAACAAGGGCTTTTAGCCAACCAACTGTATAGTCAGGTAAAACTGCACGCCGACTACGGCGGTGTGGTGCCGGAACTGGCGTCCCGCGACCATGTGCGCAAAACCGTGCCGCTGATTCAGGCCGCGCTGAAAGAATCCGGATTAACCGCAAAAGATATCGATGCGGTGGCCTATACCGCCGGTCCGGGGCTGGTCGGTGCGCTGCTGGTCGGTGCGACCGTCGGTCGTTCACTGGCCTTCGCATGGAATGTTCCGGCTATCCCGGTGCACCATATGGAAGGGCATCTGTTAGCGCCGATGTTGGAAGAGAATCCCCCGGCATTCCCCTTTGTCGCTCTGCTGGTTTCCGGTGGTCACACACAATTGATTAGCGTCACGGGCATCGGTCATTATGAACTGCTGGGCGAGTCGATTGATGATGCAGCAGGCGAAGCCTTTGATAAAACGGCGAAACTACTTGGCCTGGATTATCCTGGTGGCCCGATGCTGTCAAAACTCGCGTCACAGGGGACGGCCGGGCGTTTTGTTTTCCCGCGGCCGATGACCGACCGCCCCGGGCTGGATTTCAGTTTCTCTGGCCTGAAAACCTTTGCGGCGAACACCATTCGCAGCAATGGCGATGATGAGCAAACTCGTGCCAACATTGCACGCGCGTTTGAGGATGCAGTGGTCGAGACGCTGATGATCAAATGCAAGCGCGCGCTGGATCAAACCGGCTTTACGCGGCTGGTGATGGCGGGCGGCGTGAGCGCCAACCGGACATTGCGCGCAAAACTGGCGGAGATGATGCAAAAGCGTCGTGGCGAGGTCTTTTATGCGCGTCCGGAGTTTTGCACCGACAACGGCGCGATGATTGCTTATGCGGGGATGGTGCGCCTGAAAGCGGGGAATGACGCCGGGCTTGGCGTGACTGTTCGCCCGCGCTGGCCGCTGGCGGAGCTGCCTGCGGCGTGATCGACGACAGCCCGGTTGCTGCTTGCGCGCCGGGCAACATTCCTACTCTTCCCGTTTTTTCTTTCTGAGTCTGGTCCAGATTTTTGTTTCCTGACGCCGCCACAGGCGCTGAATATTGTCGTGGTGGCGCAGCAGGATCAGGCACGACAGCATCGCCACCGGGAAAGTGAACTGCGGTTTGAACCACCAGACATAGAACGGGGCAATCAGCGCGCTGACAATCGCCCCCAGTGAGGAATAACCGCTTAGCAGCACTGTCAGCAGCCAGGTTCCCGCCATCACACCCGTTAAATCCCAGCCAATCGGCGCAATGGCGCCAAATGCCGTGGCCACACCTTTGCCGCCCTGGAATTTAAAGAAAACGGGCCAGATATGCCCAAGACAGGCTGCGATCGCGATGAGCCCCAGCCAGAATGGCGTAATGCCAAGCGCGTACGCGCCCCAGACTGGCAGCATGCCTTTCAATACGTCGAAAATCAGTACCGTTACGGCTGCTCCTTTGCCGCCAATTCTTAATACGTTGGTCGCTCCGGGGTTTCCGGAGCCACTCTCGCGTGGGTCCGGAAGACCCGCGATGCGGCAGACCAGAATGGCGCTGGAGATTGAGCCGCAAAGATACGCGAGGAGAATCATTCCAGGCGCGATTGCACTCATGACGCTGTTCCGTTGTGAAAATGTCGTTTTATTCTCTGCATCCGTGGATAATACGCATAAATTCCGGAAAGTGGTATCCAGGGAATGCGCAAAATCTGACGGACCGCCAGGAAAGCGGCGGCCTGAAGCAAGACGTGTGTAACCCAATAGCAGGCGAGGCGTAATGGACATCGTATTTATTGAGCAGCTTTCAGTGATCACCACTATTGGTGTTTACGACTGGGAACAGACCATCGAACAGCGACTGGTGTTCGATATCGAAATGGCGTGGGATAACCGCAAAGCCGCAAAAAGTGATGATGTGAAGGATTGCCTGAGCTATGCCGATATCGCCGATGTGATTGTCGGTCATGTGGAAGGCGGGCGTTTTGCCCTGGTGGAGCGTGTGGCGGAAGAGGTTGCCGACCTGCTGCTGGCGCGCTTTCAGTCGCCGTGGGTGCGCATCAAACTCAGCAAGCCAGGTGCTGTTGCGCGCGCCCTGAACGTGGGTGTAATCATCGAGCGTGGCGTAAATCCGAAAGAAAGTAATTACATTCATAATAATTAAACCAAGCGCTAGTATTCAGGTCATAGATAACGGCCTTTTGCGGCTTCTCCATGGAGAAAGCCGTTTTTTATAGCTTTCTTAGGGGTTTATTTGATGGGTGATATGCATTCGTTGCTGGTGGCAGCCATTCTGGGTGTCGTTGAAGGGCTTACCGAATTTCTACCGGTCTCCAGTACCGGTCATATGATTATCGTGGGGCATTTGCTGGGATTTGAGGGCGATACGGCAAAAACCTTTGAAGTGGTGATTCAGCTAGGGTCGATTCTGGCGGTGGTGGTGATGTTCTGGCGACGCCTGTTTGGTTTGATCGGTATTCATTTCGGTCATCAGCCCCATGAAGGCACTGGTACAGGTCGCCTGACGTTGGTGCATATTCTGCTCGGCATGGTTCCGGCCGTGGTGCTTGGGCTGGTCTTCCACGATACCATCAAGTCTCTGTTTAACCCGTTGACCGTGACCTATGCGTTGGTCGTCGGCGGCGTACTGCTGATTGCCGCCGAAGTCCTGAAACCCAGGGTTCCGCGCGCGGAAGGGGTTGATGATATTACCTATCGTCAGGCGTTTATGATTGGCTGCTTCCAGTGCCTGGCGCTGTGGCCGGGTTTCTCCCGTTCCGGTGCCACCATTTCCGGCGGGATGTTGATGGGGGTAAGCCGTTACGCGGCGTCGGAGTTCTCGTTCCTGCTGGCCGTGCCGATGATGATGGGCGCCACGGTACTGGATCTCTATAAAAGTATGGGGTTCCTCACGACTGGCGATATCCCGATGTTCGCCGTTGGTTTTATTACGGCCTTCATCGTGGCGCTGATTGCGATCAAAACCTTCCTGCACGTGATTAAACGTATCTCGTTTATTCCCTTCGCGATTTACCGCTTTATCGTCGCCGCGGTTGTCTATCTGGTCTTTTTATAAGGCCTGCGCCCTCACTCTTTCGGCTGAGGGCAACGCTGTTCTTTCCAGTGCGCAAGGGCTGCTATCCGTCTACGGGTCAGTTCTTCGCGCACTTCCGCGCCTTTAAAGCCCGCATCAATCACCTCTTTGGTTGGCACCGCACGCGCCACTTGCCAGGCTTCACGCAGTAGACGCCCCTGCGGGTAATCGCTGGCTTCAAACCCTGTACGACCGCGCACATCTGCCTCACTGGTCAGCGCGATTTGCTCCACGCGGTGCGGCTTACGCCAGGCGTCGATAGAATCAAACAATTTAACGATGGTTTTGGGCAACAGGATCGGGAAGGTGTGGATCAGATCGTGAAACTCCGCCACCAGCTTTGCCAGGTCGCGGATGTCATTAGGGACGCGCAGGCGTTTACACAGCCCTTCTACCAGTTTCACGCCTGCCGGGCCATGGCCATGATGGCGCGGCCACAGCTCTTTTGGGGTTAATCCTTTGCCCAGATCGTGGCACAGCGTGGCAAAGCGCACATCCACTTCCGGACTGAGCATCGCCGCCATTGTCAGCGTCATCAGCGTATGCACGCCAGTATCGATTTCCGGATGCCATTTTGCGGGTGCGGGAACACCATACAGCGCGTCCACTTCCGGGAATAAAACGGCCAGTGCGCCACAGTCCCGTAGCACCTGGAAGTAGACCTGCGGGTTGCGGGTGCGCAATGCATTTTCCGTCTCTTGCCATACGCGTTCGGTGGTCAGATGCGCCAGTTCGCCCGCGTCCGTCATGGTGCGCATCAGCGCCATGGTCTCATCGGCAATACGGAAACTGAGATGCGCGTAGCGGGCGGCGAAGCGTGCAACGCGCAGAACGCGTAAAGGGTCTTCGCCAAAGGCGGGGGAAACATGGCGCAGGATCCGGTTGTGCAGATCTCGCTGACCATTGAAAGGATCGATAATGTCGCCGTTTTCATCCTGCGCGAGGGCGTTAACGGTTAAATCGCGACGCAGCAAATCTTGCTCAAGCGTAACATCCGGCGCTGCATGGACGGTGAATCCCGTATAGCCGACGCCCGATTTACGCTCGGTGCGCGCCAGGGCGTACTCTTCGTGGCTCTGCGGATGCAGGAACACAGGAAAATCACGGCCTACCTGCTGGTAGCCCGCGTTGAGCATCTCTTCCGGCGTGGCGCCGACCACCACCCAGTCTCTGTCTTTGACTGGCAGGCCTAACAACGTATCGCGTATTGCACCACCGACCAGATAACTCTTCACCCGCCACTCCTCTCACCTATTTTGCCGACAGATAATACGTAAGTGTAGAGAAGATGGCTAATGTGCTTAGTTCATCCAGCGGTCTTTGCGTTTGCGGGTAGGGATCATATGCGGCAACACCAGACCCAGTAGCAGGCCTGCGCCCAGCACGCCGCCGCCATACATAAACCATTGCATGATGATGGTGCGCTGTTTGTCATCCAGTTGCAGATTGGCAGCATTCACCTTCTTCTGCGCCACAATTAACTCGTTTTTGAGTTTCTGGTTTTCATCTTTCAGGCCGCTAATGACGCCGTCGCTCTGCGCGACTTTCTGCTGCATCTCGGCAGTACGCTGGTTCCAGGTGTTATCGATATTGTTGAGTTTATCGGTCAGCGTTTTGACCTGGTTTTCCAGTTCCGGCACGCGGGTGCGCAGGCTGGGTTGGGTATTCAGCTCTTTCAGCGGGATCCACGCGGTACGCCCGGTGCTATCGCGCACCTGGCCATAGTCGCTATTGGATTGCAGCAGGGTCACTTCCTCGCCGGCATTCACCGTGCCCACAAGGCGATAATTATCTCCCGGACCGCTACGGACCCAGGTATTCAGTTCGTCGGAAACATAACGTTTTTCCTCAGCGTGGGTTCCCAGGGACACGCTAAGCGCAAATAAGGTCAATCCAATCAGGCGTAATTTTGGCATCAGGTAGTCGTTATTTCCATTGGACGTGAAGGGTAAACAGTGACCACAGTCTGACGATACCCTGCTATTGGCATCAATCGGAATCTTCCGGGTCAAACTGCGCGCTTATGCGAACTTTTGCTCCAGCCAGATTGCGCATTGCATGGCAATTTGGCGCAAAATACTATCTACTGACAAACATCGGGCGCGTTAGTTCGCCGAAATTTTCACTGATGTGACATAACCATAAGTGCAAGGCCATGGCTCAGGAAATCGAATTAAAGTTTATCGTGAATAGCGACAGCGTGGAAACGCTTCGCCAACATCTCCATACGCTGACCGACGAACATGTCGCGCCCAGCCAACTACTGAACATCTATTACGAAACGCCGGATAACTGGCTGCGCGGCCACGATATGGGGCTGCGTATTCGTGGTTTTGACGGCAAATATGAGATGACGATGAAAATCGCTGGTCGGGTGATTGGCGGTTTACATCAACGCCCGGAATACAACATTCCGCTGGAAAAAGCCGAACTTGACCTGGCGCGTTTCCCGGCGGAAGTGTGGCCAGACGGAACGCTGCCTGCTGACTTACAGGCGCAGACTCACCCGCTGTTTAGCACCGATTTCTGGCGCGAAAAATGGCTGGTGAACGTGGGCGACAGCCGCATCGAGATTGGTCTTGATTTGGGTGAAGTCAAAGCCGGTGAATTTGCCGAGCCGATTTGCGAGCTGGAGCTGGAGCTGCTGAACGGCGATCCGGCGGATATCCTCACGCTGGCGCGCCAGCTCGTCACGCTCTCTGGGTTACGTCAGGGAAGTCTGAGCAAAGCGGCGCGCGGTTATCACCTGGCGCAGGGCAATGCGCCGCGTGAAACTCGCCCGACGCCGGTTCTGCAACCGGCAGCGAAAGCCAGCGTAGAGCAGGGCTTTGCCGCCGCGCTGGAGCTGGCGCTGTCGCAATGGCAGTACCACGAAGAGTTGTGGATCCGGGGGAATAACCGCGCAAAAGACGATGTACTGCGCGCCATTGCGCTGCTGCGTCATACTCTGGTGCTGTTTGGCGGTATTGTGCCGCGTAAAGCGAGCGCTCACTTACGTGATTTGCTGACGCAAGCCGAAGCCACCATCGCCTCTGCGGTCTCCGCTGAAACAGCCGTCTGGACTACGCCATCAGCCATGGCAAAACTGGTGCTAACAGACTGGCTGGTGAGCAATGGCTGGCGCACCTTCCTGGATGAAAAAGCGCAGGCGAAGTTTGCCGATTCGTTTAAACGCTTTGCGGATGTCCACCTCTCGCGCAGCGCTGCCGAGCTGAAAAAAACGTTTGCTCAGCCGCTTGGCGACAGCTATCGCGACCAGTTGCCGCGCCTGGCGCGGGATATCGACAGTGCGCTGCTGCTGGCCGGTTTTTACGATCGCGCACTGGCGATTGAATGGCTGGAAAACTGGCAAGGGTTGTATCACGCCATTGAAACCCGCCAAATCATCGAAATTGAACATTTCCGTAATACCGCCATTAACCAGCCGCCGTTCTGGTTACACAGCGGAAAACGCTAACTAAAGGATATTTCGGATGCCGCACGCTTCACCGTTATCGCAGCACTGGCAGACGGTACTCTCTCGTCTGCCGGAATCTCTGACCGTGCAGCCACTAAGCGCACAGGCGCAGTCAGTGCTCACTTTTAGTGACTTTGTTCAGGATGCGATCATCGCGCATCCGGCGTGGTTAGCGGAGCTTGAAAGCGCGCCGCCGCAGGCTGACGAGTGGCAGCATTATGCCTCGATGCTACAAAGCGCGTTGCAGGACGTTGCGGATGAAGCATCGCTGATGCGGGCATTGCGGCAGTTTCGCCGCCGCGTGATGGTGCGTATTGCCTGGGCGCAGGCGCTACGACTGACGGCGGAAGAAGATATCCTTCAGCAGTTAAGTGTACTGGCGGAAACGCTGATTGTTGCGGCGCGGGACTGGCTCTACGATGCTTGCTGCCGCGAGTGGGGCACGCCGTGCAATACGCAGGGCGTTGCGCAGCCGATGCTGGTGCTGGGGATGGGGAAACTCGGCGGCGGCGAGCTGAACTTCTCGTCCGATATTGATTTGATTTTTGCCTGGCCGGAAAACGGCTCAACCCGTGGCGGCAGGCGGGAGCTGGATAATGCGCAGTTTTTCACGCGTCTCGGCCAGCGGCTGATTAAAGTGCTCGATCAACCCACGCAGGATGGTTTCGTCTACCGCGTGGATATGCGCCTGCGCCCCTTTGGTGACAGCGGCCCGCTGGTGCTCAGCTTTGCTGCGCTGGAGGATTATTACCAGGAGCAGGGGCGCGACTGGGAGCGCTACGCCATGGTCAAAGCGCGGATCATGGGGGATAACGGCGGCGATCATGCCAGGGAGTTGCGGGCGATGCTGCGGCCCTTTGTCTTCCGTCGTTATATCGATTTTAGCGTCATTCAGTCGCTGCGTAACATGAAGGGGATGATTGCTCGTGAAGTACGTCGCCGTGGCTTGAAAGACAATATCAAGCTGGGCGCTGGCGGCATTCGCGAGATCGAATTTATCGTCCAGGTGTTTCAGTTGATCCGCGGGGGGCGCGAACCGGCGTTGCAATCCCGTTCGTTGCTGCCGACGCTGGCGGCAATCGATCAGTTGCGCTTGTTGCCGGAGGGCGAAGCCACCACGCTGCGGGAAGCCTATCTCTGGCTACGCAGGCTGGAAAACCTGCTGCAAAGCATTAATGACGAGCAGACGCAGACCCTGCCGGGTGATGAGCTGAATCGCGCACGCCTCGCCTGGGGAATGGGCGTTGCCGGCTGGGAAACGCTCAGCAACACGCTGGAAAGCCATATGGCGGCGGTACGACGTATCTTTAATGCGCTGATTGGCGATGATGAAACGGACTCGCCGGAAGATACCCTGTCTGAACACTGGCGCGAACTGTGGCAGGACGCGCTGCAGGAAGATGACACCACACCTGCGCTGACGCACCTCTCCGATGACGATCGTCATCGCGTGCTGGAGTTGATTGCCGATTTTCGCAAAGAACTTGATAAACGCACCATTGGACCGCGTGGTCGCCAGGTTCTCGACCATTTGATGCCGCACTTGCTCAGCGATGTGTGCTCGCGTGAAGATGCCCCGGTGCCGTTGTCGCGCCTGACGCCGCTGCTGACCGGCATTATTACCCGAACGACCTATCTTGAGCTGTTGAGCGAATTCCCCGGTGCGCTAAAGCATCTGATTTCGTTGTGTGCGGCATCGCCGATGGTCGCCAGCCAGCTTGCGCGTTATCCGATCCTGCTGGATGAACTGCTCGATCCCAACACGCTGTATCAGCCCACGGCAATGAATGCTTACCGCGATGAGCTGCGGCAATATTTGTTGCGCGTGCCGGAAGATGACGAAGAGCAACAGCTCGAAGCGGTGCGCCAGTTTAAACAAGCCCAGTTATTGCGCGTGGCGGCGGCGGACATTGCCGGAACCCTGCCAGTGATGAAGGTCAGCGATCATCTGACCTGGCTGGCGGAAGCGATTATCGATGCGGTGGTGCAGCAGGCGTGGGGGCAAATGGTGGCGCGCTTTGGCCAGCCGATGCACCTGCGCGAGCGTGAAGGACGCGGTTTTGCCGTGGTGGGTTACGGTAAACTGGGTGGCTGGGAACTGGGGTACAGCTCCGATCTCGATCTGGTGTTCTTACATGATTGCCCACCGGATGCCATGACCGATGGTGAGCGTGAAATCGATGGTCGTCAGTTTTACCTGCGTCTTGCTCAGCGTGTCATGCACCTGTTCAGCACCCGCACATCGTCCGGCATCCTTTACGAAGTCGACGCCCGTCTGCGCCCATCCGGTGCGGCAGGTATGTTGGTGACGACGACGGAATCGTTCGCGGATTACCAGAAAAATGAAGCCTGGACGTGGGAGCATCAGGCACTGGCGCGCGCGCGTGTGGTGTACGGCGATCCGCAACTGACTGCCGATTTTGACGCCATTCGTCGCGATATTCTGATGATCCCGCGTGATGGGGAGACGTTGCAAACCGACGTGCGCGAGATGCGCGAGAAGATGCGTGCGCATCTCGGCAACAAACATAAAGATCGCTTCGACCTGAAAGCCGATGAAGGTGGCATTACGGATATCGAATTTATCGCGCAGTATCTGGTGCTGCGATACGCGCATGACAAACCGAAGCTGACGCGCTGGTCGGATAATGTGCGCATCCTCGAGGGGCTTGCGCAAAACGGCATTATGGATGAGCAGGAAGCGCTGGCGTTGACGCACGCTTACACCACGCTGCGTGATGAACTGCACCATCTTGCGTTGCAGGAGCTACCGGGAAATGTGGCGCTTTCTTGCTT
Organism: Kosakonia sp. N21; assembly: GCF_050587465.1. Lineage (NCBI taxonomy): Bacteria > Pseudomonadati > Pseudomonadota > Gammaproteobacteria > Enterobacterales > Enterobacteriaceae > Kosakonia > Kosakonia sp. N21. The sequence goes on from NZ_JBOBHR010000009.1 coordinate 32,845, forward strand.
TGCCGCCGAACGCGCCCTGATCAAAGCGAGCTGGGAGAAGTGGCTGGTGGAACCGTGCGCCCGCGCGTAAGTGTGGTATTATCGCGCGCAAATTTTGTATCTCTCAGGAGACAGGAATGAAAGTAACGCTGCCAGAGTTTGAGCAAGCCGGTGTCATGGTAGTGGGTGATGTGATGTTGGATCGCTACTGGTACGGCCCAACCAGCCGCATTTCTCCGGAAGCCCCGGTGCCAGTGGTGAAGGTCGATACGATTGAAGAGCGCCCGGGCGGCGCGGCAAACGTGGCGATGAACATCGCATCGCTGGGCGCCAGTGCGCGTCTGGTCGGGCTGACCGGTATTGACGATGCGGCGCGTGCGCTGAGTAAGGCGCTGGCGGACGTTAACGTTAAATGCGACTTTGTTTCTGTTCCGACGCATCCAACGATCACCAAGCTGCGCGTGCTTTCCCGCAACCAGCAACTGATCCGTCTGGATTTTGAAGAAGGTTTTGAGGGTGTTGATCCGCAGCCGATGCACGATCGCATTAGCCAGGCACTGGGCAACATTGGCGCGCTGGTGCTGTCTGATTACGCCAAAGGCGCGCTGGTCAGCGTCCGGCAGATGATTACGCTGGCGCGCAACGCGGGCGTACCGGTGCTTATCGATCCGAAAGGTACTGATTTCGAACGCTATCGCGGGGCAACGCTGCTGACACCGAACTTGTCCGAGTTCGAAGCCGTCGCGGGTAAATGCAAAAGCGAAGCGGAGATCGTTGAGCGTGGCATGAAAGTGATCGCCGACTATGATCTGTCGGCGCTGCTGGTGACCCGTTCCGAGCAGGGCATGACATTGCTGCAACCGGGGAAAGCGCCGCTGCATATGCCAACCCAGGCGCAGGAAGTGTATGACGTGACCGGTGCGGGCGATACGGTCATCGGCGTTCTGGCGGCAACGCTGGCGTCGGGCAATTCTCTGGAAGAGGCCTGCTACTTCGCGAACGCGGCGGCGGGTGTGGTGGTCGGTAAACTCGGCACCTCAACCGTGACGCCGATTGAGCTGGAGAACGCCGTGCGTGGTCGTGCGGAAACCGGTTTTGGCGTGATGACGGAAGCCGAGCTGAAAGAGGCCGTTGCGGCAGCGCGTAAGCGTGGTGAGAAAGTGGTGATGACCAATGGCGTTTTCGACATCCTGCACGCCGGGCACGTCTCTTATCTGGCGAATGCGCGGAAACTTGGCGATCGTCTGATTGTTGCGGTGAATAGCGACGCGTCCACCCGACGCCTGAAAGGTGATACCCGCCCGGTGAACCCGCTGGAACAGCGCATGATTGTGTTAAGCGCGCTGGAAGCGGTGGATTGGGTGGTTTCGTTTGAAGAAGATACGCCGCAGCGTCTGATTGCCGGGATCCTGCCGGATCTGCTGGTAAAAGGCGGTGACTACAAACCGGAGCAGATTGCCGGCAGCGAAGAGGTTTGGGCCAACGGCGGTGAAGTGCTGGTGCTCAACTTTGAAGACGGTTGCTCAACCACCAATATCATCAAAAAAATCCAGAAACAGGGCGATTAAACCCTGCAATAGCGCTCTTTGCCTGGCAAAGAGCGCTTCGTATTACGCGTGATCGTCAACCGGCGGAATAGCCGGCGCCGGTTTCACTTCGGTGTTTTTTCCCTGATTCTCCAGTTCGCTAAGACGCTGCTCCAGCAGGGCCAGCTTCTCACGCGTGCGCAGCAGCACCTGCGTTTGCACATCAAACTCTTCACGGCTTACCAGATCGAGGCGGGTTAACTGCGCCTGTAGCGTCTGACGGATTTTTTTCTCAACGTCTTCCCCGAACTCACGGATCCCTTTTGGCATGGATTCGTGAACCTGGCGCGCAATCTGTTCAATTTTTTTGGGGTCAATCATTTTGGGTTCCCTGCTCGGATGGGCTCATGCAGTCATTGTAGTGTGATAACCCCAGGTGATAAACCAGAATTGTTTGAAGGTTATGCATTGCCGAAGGTAATCAATGGCGTTATAGTTATTCCGCTTATTCTCAGGGCGGGGCGAAATTCCCCACCGGCGGTAAATCAGCGCATGCTGAAAGCCCGCGAGCGCTTCAGGTTAACGCCTGAAGGTCAGCAGATCCGGTGTAATTCCGGGGCCGACGGTTAAAGTCCGGATGGGAGAGAGTAACGATTCTGCCGGGCATGATGCCCGCTCGCGTTATTTTTTTGCCGCTTTGCGACACTCCTAAGACTGCCCTGATTCTGGTAACCATAACTTTATTGAGGTCTTTTACCATGAATCAGACGCTGCTTTCTTCTTTTGGCACGCCTTTCCAACGTATTGAAAACGCTCTCGCCGCACTGCGCGAAGGCCGTGGTGTGATGGTGCTCGATGACGAGGACCGTGAAAACGAAGGTGATATGATTTTCGCCGCCGAAACCATGACCGTTGAGCAGATGGCGCTGACTATCCGTCACGGTAGCGGGATTGTTTGTTTGTGCCTGACTGACGAACGCCGTAAACAACTCGATCTGCCAATGATGGTCGAGAACAACACCAGCGCCTACGGCACCGGTTTTACCGTCACTATCGAAGCCGCTCACGGCGTCACCACCGGTGTTTCCGCTGCTGACCGTGTTACTACCGTTCGCGCGGCGATTGCCGATGGCGCTAAACCGTCCGACCTGAACCGTCCTGGTCACGTTTTCCCACTGCGTGCGCAGCCGGGTGGTGTTCTGACCCGCGGCGGCCATACTGAAGCCACTATCGATTTAGTCACGCTGGCTGGTTTTAAACCTGCGGGTGTGCTGTGTGAATTAACCAATGACGATGGCTCAATGGCGCGTGCGCCGGAGTGCATCGAGTTTGCTAAGCAACACAATATGGCGGTTGTGACTATTGAAGACCTGGTGGCCTACCGCCAGGAGCATGAGCGCAAAGCCAGCTAATCGTTGCTGTTAACGATAAAGATAAAAAATCCGAAGTCGCTGGCTTCGGATTTTTTTTGCCTGTCCTGTATCAAACTTTGTTGCACTTCTCATACTCACACGTTGAAATCTTATGCCTCTACTTATAAAGTGGTAACGATTTTACTTGCGGTGAATAATGGGTTTGAATTTATCTAATCCATTAAATTAAAAAGATTTTTAATGATTCTGCGTCGTATTTTTTGCCAAATATATTCATGGAGTCGCGATGTTTATTTCCTGGTATTGGCTACTGCTTATTGTCCTGGTCATCGTTGTGTATATTCATGCGCTTAAACGCAACAATAAAGCCTGTCGTCACGACCGCGAGGCGCTGTACAAGGCTTATCAGCGTGTGCTTGATGAGTTGAAGAAAATCAGCGGCACCAGGCAGGGCGAGTAGCAGCGCTACCCGTCCACGACGGTCAGGCGGTCGGTTTAACCGCCAATTCCCATCGCCTGCAGGGCGACCAGACTTAATCCCATCACAGACATACCACACAATACGCCGTAGCTCGGGTTGTTATTCGGGTCTATTTCTTTTGCCAGCGGCATGAGTTCATCTACCGAAAGCGCAACCATAATCCCCGCCACGGCGGCCATGATCGCAGCCATCACCACCGGTGACACCAGGCTACCGAGGATCAACCACGCCAGCACGCCGCCGATAATTTCCGCCAGGCCTGAAATCCCGGCCCAGAAGATGGCGGTACGTTTGGAACCCGTGGCGGCGTAGACCGGGCCGGCAACCGCAAGTCCTTCAGGAATATTGTGTAATGCCACCGCAAAAGCGATGCCGAGCCCCAACTCCAGATCGTTGCTGGCGGTCACGTAAGTGGCGATCCCTTCCGGAAAGTTATGCAGGCTGATGCCGAGTGTCAGCAGAATGGCGGTACGACGAATGCCACGCGGGAAGCTGTGTTGTGTCCCCTGCATTAAGTCCTGTGGGTGGGCATGAGGCAGCATGCGATCCAGCGCAAAGTAGCCCAGCAATCCGACCACGAACATGCCATAACCCAGCATTGGCGACATATTTTCTGTTGCCAGCGCGGCGGGAAGCATCTCCATCAGCGAGATGAGCAGCATAATTCCGGCGGCAAAGCCAAGCGAAAACGCCAGTACACGGTTAGAAGGCTTCTGGCCTAACACGCCGAGGATCGCGCCAATAAAGGTGGCGGCACCTGCCAGTAAGGTCAGGATCAGGGGCGCTGACATGCATAACTCCTTTATGATAATGATTCTCATTAATGTATGTTTTCATGCTGCGAAAAGCGAGGCGGGCACGCCATCTTTACGCATTCCTTACATTCAAAATTACTGAAGATCTTCATCATGGTTATCAGAGTTCTTCGTCTACTGAAAAGGCGTAATGTAGTGCCATCAAATTGTCACACTCTGTAAGGATATCACCATGTCAGCACCACGTATGCCAGCGCTGTTTTTGGGCCACGGTAGCCCAATGAATGTTCTTGAAGATAACATTTATACCCGCGCCTGGGGGCAACTGGGCGAAACACTGCCGCGCCCGAAAGCGATTGTGGTGGTATCCGCACACTGGTTTACGCGCGGCACGGGCGTGACGGCGATGGAAGCACCGAAAACGATCCATGATTTTGGCGGTTTCCCGCAGGCGCTGTATGACACGCATTATCCTGCGCCGGGTTCACCGGAGTTAGCGCAGCATTTGGTTGACCTGCTGGCGCCGGTGCCGGTGGTACTCGACAAAGAAGCCTGGGGTTTCGACCACGGCTCATGGGGTGTGTTGATTAAAATGTACCCCCATGCGGATATCCCGATGGTGCAACTGAGCGTGGACAGCACCAAACCCGCGGCATGGCATCTTGAGATGGGCCGTAAACTGGCGACGTTGCGTGACGAGGGCATTATGCTGGTTGCCAGCGGAAACGTTGTGCACAACCTGCGAACGGCGCGCTGGCATGGTGAGAACACGCCATACCCGTGGGCGACATCGTTCAATGATTTTGTGAAAGATAACCTGACCTGGCAGGGACCCGCTGAGCAACATCCGCTGGTCAATTACCTTGACCATGAAGGTGGTTCGTTATCGAACCCGACGCCGGACCACTTCCTGCCGCTGTTGTATGTGCTTGGCGCGTGGGACGGTAAAGAGCCGGTGTCGATCCCGGTCGATGGCATTGAGATGGGTTCCCTCAGTATGCTTTCCGTTCAGGTCGGTTAACCGAATGGCGCGTAATGCGCCATTTTTGTTTTTGCTTTCATCCCGAAAGTAGAGAAATACGAGCCGGATCTCAAAAAATGGCCGCTGAAATGCCGTTTTTTTGAAAATAAAAAGAGATTCACTGCAAAAATGAAACGCTGTGCTGAATTTAGCCATTTTTTGTGAACAGCATCGTCGCAATAACCCCGCCGAGTGACTACTCTTCAGAGTGTCTACTGTCTCAGACATACCCATAACAACGCTTACCGTAATACCACGAACGCTTTGTTCGCGGTCGACCCTTTTTTTCTAAAAAAAATCAGACCCTCTGGAGACACGGAAATATGAACTCAGCAAAAACCTTACTGAAAGTCTGTATTAGTTCCGCTCTGTTGTTTATCTCCCACGCCTCTTTAGCTCAGACCTTCCGCGCAGCGGACGTTCATCCTGCCGACTATCCCAATGTTGTTGCTGTTAAGCATATGGGAGAGAAGTTAAGCGCGGCGACAAACGGGCGTCTGGATATTAAAACGTTTCCTGGCGGTGTATTAGGTGACGAAAAACAGGTGATTGAACAGGCGCAGATTGGCGCGATTGATATTATTCGCGTATCGATGACGCCGGTGGCGGCAATATTACCTGAGATTAATGTCTTTACGCTGCCCTATATTTTCCGCGATGAAGATCATATGCATAAAGTGCTCGACGGGATGATTGGCCAGGAAATTGGTGGCCGTTTGTCTGACAGCAGTAAATCCCGATTGATCTTTCTTGGCTGGATGGATGCCGGTACGCGTAATTTAATCACCAAAGCACCGGTAAACAAAGCTGAGGATCTGAAAGGCATGAAGATCCGCGTTCAGGGCAGTCCAATCGCACTCGACACGCTGAAGGCGATGGGGGCGAACTCCGTGGCGATGGGGGTGAGCGAAGTGTTTAGCGGCATGCAGACCGGGGTGATCGACGGCACGGAAAACAACCCGCCGACTTTTGTTGCGCATAACTATCTTCCGGTTGTCAAAAATTACACCTGGAGCAAACACTTTATTATTCCGGAGCTTTTTTTATTCTCTAAACCGAAATGGGATAAGTTGAAAAAAGAGGATCAGGAATTAATCCTCAAGCTGGCGAAAGAAGCCCAGGTTGAACAACGGGAATTGTGGAAAGCTTACAATGAAAAATCGCTGGAGGCGATGAAAGCCGGAGGTGTTCAATTCCACGACATCGATACCGCCGTCTTTTATAAAGCCACGCAGTCGGTTCGCGATAAATACGGCAAAGAACACCAGGATTTAATTACCCGTATTCAGGAAGTGCAATAGCGTTTAACGGGCAGGGGCGACCTTGCCCGAATAACGTGTTTCCGTATTGCTGTTTTCAACCTTCACCGGGGAAACTGTTATGGGTGAACGCTATTCGTTATTGATGGATATTCTTTACCGGATTTCAATGTGGGTTGCCGGGCTGGCGCTATTAATTATGGTCGCTATTATTCCTGTGGGGATTTTTGCCCGCTATGTCATGAACAGTGCGTTGTCCTGGCCGGAACCGGTGGCCATTATCTGCATGGTGACATTTACCTTTGTCGGTGCAGCCGTGAGTTACCGTGCGGGTTCACATATCGCTGTCAGCATGGTCACGGACCGCCTGAGCGAACCTGCGCGCAAAGCCTGCTTCATTGCGGCGGATCTGATGCTGATGGCTATCAGCCTGTTTATTCTCTGGTATAGCAGCGCGTTGTGCGCGGAGTTGTGGGAGCAGCCGGTGGCGGAATTCCCGCTGTTCACCGCAGGTGAGAGCTACCTGCCGCTTCCTGTCGGTTCGGCTATCACCCTCCTGTTTATTATCGAGAAGATGCTTTTTGGCGCGCAGTACCACCGCCCGGTGGTGATGCTGGGTTCTTCGAGCTGATCCAGTAAGGAAAGTCTATGGATGCATTTATTCTTGTCTTTACGTTAGCCATTATGCTGGCGGTGGGCGTTCCGGTGGCATACGCCGTTGGGATCAGCGCGGTGCTGGGGGCGTGGTATATCGATATTCCGCTGGAAGCGGTGATGATCCAGCTCACCAATGGCGTCAATAAATTCTCACTGCTGGCGATCCCGTTCTTTATTCTGGCGGGGGCGATTATGGCCGAAGGCGGTATTGCCCGTCGGTTGGTGAATTTTGCTTATATCTTTGTCGGTTTTATTCGCGGCGGCCTGTCGCTGGTGAATATCGTGGCCTCGACATTTTTTGGCGCCATTTCCGGATCGTCGGTAGCGGATACCGCCTCAATTGGTTCGGTGATGATCCCGGAGATGGATAAAAAAGGCTACCCGCGCGATTTTGCCGCCGCGGTGACCGCCAGCGGATCGGTACAGGCCATTTTAACGCCGCCCAGCCACAACTCAGTGATCTACTCACTGGCAACGGGCGGCACGGTCTCTATTGCCGCGCTCTTTATTGCCGGGATCCTGCCCGGATTACTGCTGAGCTTTACCCTGATGGTGATGTGCGTGGCCTTTGCGCACAAACGTGGTTACCCGAAAGGAGAACGCGTGCCGTTTCGTCAGGCGTTAAAGATCTTTGCAGATACGCTCTGGGGCCTGATGACGGTGGTGATCATCATGGGCGGGATCCTGTCCGGGATCTTTACCGCCACGGAATCGGCGGCGATCGCCTGCTTATGGGCGTTTTTCGTCACCATGTTTATCTACCGTGACTACAAATGGTCAGAACTGCCGAAGCTGATGTACCGCACGGTAAAGACGGTGACCATTGTGATGATCCTGATCGGGTTTGCCGCCGCGTTTGGCGCCGTGATGACCTATATGCAACTGCCGGGGCGGATCACGGAAGCCTTTACCAACATCTCCGATAACAAGTATGTGATCCTGATGTGCATTAACATCATGCTATTGCTGCTGGGGACATTGATGGATATGGCGCCGCTGATCCTTATCCTCACGCCGGTACTCTTGCCGGTGACTAACGCGCTGGGCGTTGATCCGGTGCACTTCGGCATGATCATGTTGGTTAACCTGGGTATCGGGTTGATTACGCCGCCCGTTGGATCGGTACTGTTTGTGGCAAGCGCAGTGAGTAAACAGAAGATCGAACAGGTGGTAAGAGCCATGCTGCCGTTCTATGCAGTTCTGTTTGTTGTGCTGATGCTGGTGACTTATATTCCGGCGATCTCACTGTTTCTGCCGACGCTGTTTGGTGTGATGTAAGGGAATAAAAAACCCGGCGCGGATGGCCGGGTTTTCGCTTATTCAACAAAGATATGGGGATAAAAGCGCGACAGATCCTGGGTGATCAGCGCCCGGTCTTCGCGGATGCCAATCCCGGCAGGCTGATCGTTGATAAGCCAGCTGCCAATCAGGGTATAGCTGTCGCCAAATTTCGGCAGCGGGCAGAACTGCTGCACAATCATACCCTCTTCGCCGTACGGCCCTTCAACGGATTCCAGCGTTTTGCCATTCTCTATGATCGACACATTTGCGCCTTCGCGGGAGAAAATCGGCTTAACGACGTATTTTTCCATTTCCGGGTGCGGATCTTCAGCGAAATACGCGGGCAACAGATTCGGATGATCCGGGAACATTTCCCATAACATCGGCAGCAGCGCTTTATTGGAAATGATGCTCTTCCATGCCGGTTCCAGCCAGCGTACACCCGCGTCTTCCAGCTTGGTGGAGAAGACTTCACGCAGCATAAATTCCCACGGATAGAGCTTGAACAGATTGCCGATAACCTGATCCTGCAGATCGCTGAACTGGCCTTTTTCCCCAAGACCAATATCCTCGATATAGAGAAAATCCGTTGCCAGCTCCGCTTCCGCTGCGCAATCCTGCAAATACTGCACCGTACCGCGATCTTCAACGGTATCGCGGCAGCAGGCGAAATGCAGTAACTGGAAACCGTGCTGCTCACGCAGCTCGGCAAAACGCGCAATCAGCTTTTCTTGCAGGCTGTTAAATTGATCGCTGCCTTCCGGCAACTGCCCGGCATTGAGCTGATCTTCCAGCCAGATCCACTGAAAGAAGGCGGCTTCGTACAGTGATGTTGGCGTATCGGCGTTATTCTCCAACAGCTTCGGTTCACCTACGCCATCCCAGGCTAAATCGAGACGAGAATAGAGCGACGGTTGGTGCGTCGCCCATGACTGGCGCACAAAACCCCAGGTGTGCTTCGGAATGCGGAACTTCGCCATCAGCGCATCGCTGGCAACGACCTTTTCCACCACTTTCAGGCACATCTGGTGCAGCTCCGCGGTCACGTCTTCCAGCTTCTCGACTTGGGCAAGCGTCAGCCTGTAATACGCGTCTTCACACCAGTAGGGTTCGCCGTACATAGTATGAAAATTGAAACCGTATTCGGTGGCTTTTTCGCGCCAGTCCGGGCGCTCGGTAATGGTGACTCTTTCCATGACGATCAGCCGCCCATTGAGCGGGTTGGCGTGCCGCTAACGCGACGCTGCATGGTGTTCTGTTTCGCCACCGATTCGCCAAAACCGCCGCGTGTCACGGTGGTGGTGGTCGCCGGTTTCGGTGCCATCGCGGTTTTCGGCACGGTCATGGTGCGGCCCGGCTGTGCTGCGCCGTAGCCTTTACCGGAGGCGTCGGTGTACTGACCGTAGGCCGGGCTTGCCGGGTTGCGCGAACTGAACAGCGGCTGCTGAGCAAACCCGGCGCCACCGCCCATCAGACGCCCCATCATATAACCCGCCATCAGCGGCATCCAGAAGCTGCCGCTGGACTGCGCTTGTGCCTGGTTTTCCGGCGCGGTGCCTGCCTGTACCGGCGTTTGCTGGCATTGCCCTTCACCAAATTCGGCGACGCAATCTTCACGCGTGGCGTATTTCGGCGCGGTGCGTTGCGCTTCTTTCAGTGCATTATTGTAGGCCGTGGTGCACTCGGCACTTTTACCCGGATTCGCCGACGAGCAATCATCGGCATTTTGGTACAGAGAAACCGTTTCGTCGCTTTTCTCACAGCCCGCCAGCATAAATACGGCGGTAACTGCCAGCGCAACAGGTGTCAGATGACGTGCGCTCCAGCTTTTGCGGAACGTCGCATGTTGAATGTTTTTTGTCCGTTTCATTTTTATCTTCCTGTGGACCCCAAAGGCATAAACAGACGATCAGGATAGAGGATGAGGGGGGGAAGTGAAAGCAAGGAGGGGAGGCCTTTACGTTGCCTTACGTAAAAACGGGGGCTGTGCGCCCCCGTTGTGGAAAAGCGAAGAAAACAGCGATTAACGCTTAGTGCTGGTGCGTACGGCGGCGGGTTGTGCGTTGCCGTTAAAGTTATCAACGGCGGCGGCCTGCTCCGCGTTTTCCGGCGCAACGCTTTCCGGTGACGTGGAAATGGATTTACCCAACGCGTTGTTCAGCGCAACCAGATCCTGTTCGTTCAACGAACCCAGCGCAGACTTAATGTTAAGCTGGTTGATCAGGTAGTTATAACGCGCGCTGGAAAGCTGCTGTTTGGCGTTATACAGCGTGGTGGTTGCATCCAGCACATCCACAATGGTGCGCGTACCGACGGAGTAACCGGCTTCCATCGCATCCAGAGAACTCTGGGCGGACACCACCGCTTGTTTGTAAGCGTTGATGCTGCTGATGGAGGCATTCACGTTGTTAAACGAGGAACGCACGGTCTGCACAACGGTGCGATGCGTGCTTTCCAGTTGCTCACTGGAACCCACAAAGTTGTATTGTGCCTGTTTCACCTGTGAGTTCACCTGACCGCCCTGATACAGCGGCAGAGAGAAGCTCAGGCCGACTTTGTTCTGGCCTGCGTCATTATCGTTATACTGCGTGCTGTTATTGGTTTTTGAGCCACTGTAAGAGGTATTCGACACGCCGGTTGAGGCGGTTAAATCCAGCGTCGGCAGATGGCCGTCCTGCGCCTGGCGGATTTGCTCACGCGCCAGATCCTGATTCAGACGCGCCTGCAACAGCGACAGGTTGCGGCTTTCCGCTTCCTTCAGCAGGGCGTTAACCGGCTGCGGTTTTTCCGTTTTGAAATTATCGATGTTCAGCGACGCCAGCTCCGGGTACTCGTTGCCAGTCACCTGACGCAGCGATTCAATCGCGTTATCGAGGCTATTACGGGCGGTCACTTCGTTAGCCAGTACGGTATCGTACTGCGAACGGGCGTTTTGCACGTCGGTGATCGCCACCAGGCCAACGTTGAAACGCTGGGTGGTTTGATCCAACTGACGATAGATCGACTGTTTCTGCGCTTCAGTGTAGGAAAGCGTATCAATGGCGCTCAACACGTTAAAATAAGCGGTAGCCGTGTTCAGGATCAGCGTTTGTTGATCGGTCTGCCAGGTGACATCCTGAATACCCGCTGTTTTTTCCTGTAAGGTCAGCGCGCGCCATTTCGACATATCGAAAATGGTTTGCGTTAACTGGAGAGAGGCGCTGGTGACGTTTGAGTTCACACCCTTGCTGTCACGGTAGCCATTGCTGTAAGTGTAATCTGCACCCAAACCGAGTTGCGGCAGTAACGGGCTGCGCGCTTCGTTGATCTTTTCAAACGCCGCATCGCGATCGGCTGCGGATTTACGGAGATCGGGGTTGCTTAAACGCGCCTGCTGGTAAACCTGCAGCAGGTTTTCTGCCTGGCTCATGGCGCTGAAACCGGTCAAACTCAGGCCGATAAGGAGGGGGAGCAATTTCTTCATTTGCATTCCTTGTTGTGAAGCAGTACTAGCGCTGGTCTAAATTGGAAAAATATTCGCCGATTCTACCAGAGATTAGTGGCGCTAAAGCTTGGCGTAACGTGCCATTGGCGGAAATTTGCCCCAATCTATCACATAGCGCTTGAAACGTTCGCTAAACAGGCTTGAAATCCACAGTTTGATCATTATTTTTCATGAGATACCGCCAATGAGTAAGTCAATATCATCTGCAGTGACTTTCACAAAAAACGATGTAGAAATTATTGCACGGGAAACGCTGTATAGCGGTTTTTTTTCGCTGGAATTATACCGTTTTCGCCACCGCTTATTTAATGGCGGAATGAGCGGTGAAGTGCGTCGTGAAATTTTTGAACGCGGCCACGCCGCAGTCTTGCTACCCTTTGACCCAGTGCGCGACGAAGTGGTGCTGATTGAACAGATCCGCATTGCCGCGATAGATACCAGTGAAAGCCCGTGGTTGCTGGAGATGATCGCCGGAATGATTGAAGAAGGCGAAACCGATGAAGAGGTCGCGCGACGGGAAGCAATAGAAGAAGCGGGTCTGCACGTTGGCCGCGTGAAAAAAGTATTGAGTTATCTGGCAAGCCCTGGCGGCACCAGCGAGCGCTCATCCGTATTGGTTGGCGAAGTGGACGCCACGCAGGCCGAAGGGATCCATGGCCTGGTGGATGAAAACGAAGATATTCGTGTTCAGGTGGTGAGCCGGGAACAGGCTTACCAGTGGGTAGAAGAGGGGAAAATCGACAACGCAGCGTCTGTCATCGCCTTGCAATGGCTGCAACTGCATCATGAGAGCTTAAAAAACGAGTGGAAAAAATGAAGCGTTACACACCTGACTTTCCTGAAATGATGCGCCTGTGCGAGACCAATTTCGCCCAGTTGCGCCGCCTGTTACCGCGTAATGATGCGGCGGGCGAAGCGGTAAGCTATCAGGTGACCAACGCACAGTACCGGTTAACGATAGTCGAATCCACCCGCTACACTACGCTGGTGGAAATTGAACAGACTGCGCCTGCCGTGAGCTACTGGAGCCTGCCTTCAATGACGGTGCGCCTCTACCACGACGCCATGGTGGCTGAAGTGTGTTCGAGCCAGCAGATCTTTCGTTTTAAAGCGCGTTATGATTATCCGAATAAAAAGTTGCATCAACGCGACGAAAAGCATCAAATTAATCAGTTTCTGGCCGACTGGCTACGTTACTGTTTAGCACATGGAGCAATGGCGATTCCGGTTTGTTAGCGTAGTGAAACCTAAGGACACCATTTGGAAAGCCTGTTAAACCTTTCTCTGGCTGGTGAGGCCAGGGTCAGGATATTACAAATTACTGACTCTCACCTGTTTGCCGAAAAGCATGAAACGCTGTTAGGGGTGAATACCTGGGAGAGCTACCAGGCGGTACTGGACGCGATTAAAGCTCAGCAGCGCGGATGCGATCTTATCGTCGCCACCGGCGACCTGGCGCAGGATCATACCGCTGCGGCTTATCAGCACTTTGCTGAAGGCATCGCAAGCTTTAACGCGCCCTGCGTCTGGCTGCCGGGCAACCATGATTTTCAACCTGCTATGTACAGCGCGCTGCAAGATGCGGGGATCTCGCCGGCGAAACGTGTTTTCGTTGGTGATAGCTGGCAAATCCTGCTGCTCGACAGCCAGGTGTTCGGCGTCCCGCACGGTGAGCTCAGTGAGTTCCAACTTGACTGGCTTGAGCAAAAGCTTGCCGCCAGTCCGGATCGGCACACCTTGCTGCTACTGCATCATCATCCGTTGCCCTCAGGATGTAGCTGGCTCGATCAGCACAGCCTGCGCAATGCCGCTGAGCTTAACAATGTGTTGCAGCATTTCCCGAAAGTACGGCATCTGCTGTGCGGGCATATTCATCAGGAACTGGATCTCGACTGGAATGGCCGCCGCCTGCTGGCGACGCCGTCAACCTGCGTTCAGTTCAAGCCGCACTGCGCCAATTTCACGCTGGATACCATCGCGCCAGGCTGGCGCTGGCTGGACCTGCACGCCGACGGCACCCTGCACACGGAAGTTTGCCGCCTGCAAAGCACGAAATTCAGCCCGGACACGGCGTCGGAAGGGTACTGATGTCTACGCTTCTCTATTTGCATGGCTTTAACAGCTCGCCGCGTTCCGCCAAGGCGACGCAGCTTTCGCAGTGGCTGGCGCAACACCACCCGGAGATCGACGTCATTGTGCCGCAATTGCCGCCTTACCCTGCGGCGGCGGCGGAACTGGTTGAATCACTGGTGATGGCGCAAGGCGGTAAACAGCTTGGCATCGTAGGCTCGTCGCTGGGCGGCTATTTTGCAACCTGGCTTTCGCAGTGTTTTATGTTGCCAGCGGTGGTGGTCAATCCGGCGGTGCGGCCCTTTGAATTGCTGGCGGATTTCCTCGGCAATAACGAGAACCCCTACACGGGGCAACAATATGTGCTAGAGTCTCGCCATATTTACGAGCTCAAAGTGATGCAAGTTGACCCGCTCGAAGCGCCGGACCTTATCTGGCTGCTGCAACAAACCGGGGACGAAGTGCTGGATTACCGCCAGGCTGTGGCATATTACGACGCATGCCGCCAGACTGTGGAAGAGGGCGGAAACCATGCCTTTGTAGGCTTTGAGAATCATTTCACACAGATTATCGAGTTCCTTGGGCTGTGTTGAGCTAACCAGGAAACGATGCGGTCACTATCTACGAACAAACCATGACGCAATCCTATAACGCTGATGCCATAGAGGTACTCACCGGGCTTGAGCCGGTTCGCCGCCGTCCGGGGATGTACACCGATACCACGCGCCCTAACCATCTGGGGCAGGAAGTTATTGATAACAGCGTGGATGAAGCGCTGGCGGGCCACGCGAAGCGCGTGGACGTGATCCTGCATGCGGATCAGTCGCTGGAAGTTATCGACGACGGGCGCGGCATGCCGGTGGATATCCACCCGGAAGAGGGTGTCCCGGCCGTTGAACTGATCCTCTGTCGTCTGCATGCGGGCGGTAAATTCTCCAATAAAAACTACCAGTTCTCCGGTGGTCTGCACGGCGTCGGGATTTCGGTGGTGAACGCCCTGTCCCGCCGCGTGGAAGTGACCGTCAGGCGTGATGGGCAGGTCTATAGCATCGCCTTTGAAAACGGCGAAAAAGTGCAGGATTTGCAGGTCATCGGCACCTGCGGTAAACGCAATACCGGTACCAGCGTCCACTTCTGGCCGGATGAATCTTTCTTCGATAGCCCACGTTTCTCCGTCTCCCGCCTGACGCATTTGCTGAAGGCCAAAGCGGTGCTGTGCCCGGGCGTGGAAATCACCTTCAAAGATGAAGTGAACAACGCCGAGCAGCGCTGGTGTTACCAGGATGGTCTCAACGACTACCTGTGCGAGGCGGTTAACGGCCTGCCGACGCTGCCGGAAAAACCCTTTATTGGCACTTTCTCCGCTGAGACAGAAGCGGTGGACTGGGCGCTGCTGTGGCTGCCGGAAGGCGGCGAACTGCTGACGGAAAGCTACGTTAACCTGATCCCGACCATGCAGGGCGGCACGCACGTTAACGGCCTGCGTCAGGGGTTACTGGACGCCATGCGCGAGTTCTGCGAATACCGCAATATTCTGCCGCGCGGTGTGAAGCTCTCCGCTGAAGATATCTGGGATCGCTGCGCGTATGTGCTGTCGGTAAAAATGCAGGATCCGCAGTTCGCCGGGCAGACCAAAGAGCGTTTATCGTCCCGTCAGTGCGCCGCATTTGTTTCCGGCGTGGTGAAGGACGCGTTCAGCCTGTGGCTGAACCAGAATATCCAGCTGGCGGAACTGCTGGCGGAAATGGCAATCTCCAGCGCGCAGCGCCGTATGCGCGCCGCCAAAAAAGTGGTGCGTAAGAAACTGACCAGCGGTCCGGCGTTACCGGGCAAGCTGGCAGACTGCACCGCGCAGGATTTGAGCCGTACTGAGCTGTTCCTGGTGGAAGGGGACTCCGCAGGCGGATCCGCCAAGCAGGCGCGCGATCGCGAATATCAGGCGATCATGCCGCTGAAAGGGAAGATCCTGAACACCTGGGAAGTTTCTTCCGACGAAGTCCTTGCCTCTCAGGAAGTGCACGATATTTCAGTGGCGATCGGCATCGATCCGGACAGCGACGATCTCAGCCAACTGCGCTACGGCAAGATCTGTATTCTCGCGGATGCGGACTCCGACGGTTTACACATTGCCACGCTGCTGTGCGCGCTGTTCGTCAAACACTTCCGCGCGCTGGTGAAAAACGGTCACGTTCATGTGGCGCTGCCGCCGCTGTACCGTATCGATCTCGGCAAAGAGGTCTATTACGCGCTGACGGAAGAAGAGAAAACCGGCGTGCTGGAGCAGTTAAAACGCAAAAAGGGCAAACCGAACGTGCAGCGCTTTAAAGGGCTGGGCGAAATGAACCCGATGCAACTGCGTGAAACGACGCTCGACCCGAATACCCGCCGCCTGGTGCAGCTTATTATCAGTGATGAAGATGAGCAGCAAACCAACGCGACCATGGATATGCTGCTGGCCAAAAAGCGTTCGGAAGACAGGCGCAACTGGCTGCAGGAAAAAGGCGATATGGCCGATATCGAAGCCTGATGCACAAAAAAAAAGGGATGCGCGCAGCATCCCTTTTTTCTTAGCGGCGCAGATGCCGCTCGCCCCACTCCAGCGCGGTGTTGATCAGCGCGCTCAGTAACTCCCGGAACCGCTCGCTCTTCTCTTCTGACCAGGTAAATCGCTCCTCATCCATGTAGCAGCATTGCGCAACTTCAAGCTGCACCGCATGAATGTGCTGCTGCGGGTCACCATAGTGGCGAGTGATATAACCGCCTTTAAAGCGGCCATTTAACACCTTCGTGTAGTGCGGAAACGCCTCACAGCGCGCCAGCAATGCGGCACTCAGATCCGGCGCACAGCTTGCGCCATCGGCCGTCCCAAAATTGAGATCCGGCAGCTTACCGTCGAACAGGCGCGGCACCACCGACTTGATCGAATGTGCATCCCATAACAAGGCATAACCGAAAGTGTCGCGCAGCCTTGTCAGCTCCTGCATCAGCGCCTGATGATAAGGCTGCCACAGGTGCTGCAAAATTGCGGCTTTCATCGCCTCATCCGGCGCTTGCCCGGCATTAAACAATGGTTCACCGTCAAAGAACGTGGCCGGGAACAGGCCGGTGGTGGCCGTGCTGTACAGGGGTTTATCGTCGGCCGGGCGATTTAAATCCACCACATAGCGGGAGTAGTTTGCGCTCAGTACGCTCGCGCCCAGCGCGCGAATGGGCTGATAAAGCCGAGGAATGTGCCAGTCGGTATCTTCCAGCCGCTGCGCACGGGGCGTCAGCGCGGCGGCGATCTCCGGCGTCAGTTGTGTGCCGGGGTGCGGCATACTCACCAGCAACGGCAGCGTGCCCTGATGTAATTCGAACCCGTTAATCATGCCAGACTTCCTCCCCCTTGTAGATCACCCGTTTGGATAACGTGCCGCCCAGCCAGTAGCTCAGTTCCGCCGGATGATCGACGTCCCACGCCACAAAACTGGCCTCTTTACCTGCCTGTAACGTACCGCAATGCGCACTGATACCTAACGCGCGGGCTGCATGGCAGGTCACCCCCGCCAGCGCCTCTTCCGGTGTCAGACGGAACAGGGTGCAGGCCATGTTCATCATCAGTCGCAGGGATAACACCGGAGACGTGCCGGGGTTCAGGTCGCTGGAAATGGCCATCGGCACCCGGTACTGACGCAGCAGTGCCACGGGCGGCTGTTGCTGCTCGCGTAAAAAGTAGAACGCGCCTGGTAGCAGTACCGCCGTGGTGCCGTGTTGCGCCATCAGCGCAATATCCTCTTCGCACAGGTACTCCAGATGATCGGCCGAAAGGGCGTTGTAGCGGGCCGCCAGCCCTGCGCCATGCAGCAACGAAAGTTGCTCCGCATGCAGTTTCACCGGTAAGCCCAACTGTTGCGCCTTGCGGAACACGCGCTCCACCTGTTCGGGGGAGAAAGCCAGATGTTCGCAAAAGGCGTCTACCGCATCCACCAGTCCTTCTGCGTGCAAATCGGGTAACCAGCGCTGGCAGATGTCGTCGATGTACTCATCAGCACGGTGCGTGTACTCCGCCGGCAACGCATGCGCGGCAAGACAGGTGCTGAAAAGGGTCAACGGCATCTCGTCAGCCAGCATACGGATCACCTGCAACATTTTGCGCTCATCGGCAAAACTGAGGCCGTAGCCGGACTTGATCTCCAGCGCCGTGACGCCGTCTTTGCGCAGTGCGTCAATGCGTTTGCGGGCGCTGTCCAGCAGTTGCTGTTGATCGGCGTGACGGGTGGCATTGACGGTGCTGATAATGCCGCCGCCTGCTGCCGCAATCTCTGCATAGCTCGCCCCGTTGAGCCGCATCTCAAACTCCTGGCTGCGGTTGCCGCCAAACACGCTATGGCTGTGGCAATCAATCAGCCCAGGCGTAACCAGATGTCCATGCAGATCCACGTCATTATCCACCGATCCTTCCGGCTGCATTCCCTCTTTGCCCAGCCATACAATCTGCGGGCCATCGGTCAGCATGGCTGCCCCGGTTATCAGGTTATATTGCCCGTCCACCATGGTGGCAATCTGACAATGGCGCCATAAAGTACGCATAAGCGTTCTCCCGTGATGATAGTGCGCGGTGGTTACCGCGCCTTTAAATCATGACCCAGAAATCATCGGCAGGTTGAGACCGTGTTCGTTGGCGCAGGCAATGGCCGAATCGTAGCCCGCATCCGCATGGCGCATCACGCCTGTCGCCGGATCGTTATGCAGCACGCGGGCAATACGCTCTGCGGCTTCATCTGTGCCGTCACATACCACCACCATTCCGGAATGTTGGGAAAAGCCCATACCCACCCCGCCGCCGTGGTGCAGAGAGACCCAGGTCGCGCCGCTGGCGGTATTCAGCAATGCATTCAGCAGCGGCCAGTCGGAAACGGCATCAGAGCCATCTTTCATCGACTCCGTTTCCCGGTTAGGGCTGGCGACGGAACCTGAATCGAGGTGGTCGCGGCCAATGACAATCGGCGCGGAAACTTCGCCACGTCTGACCATTTCGTTAAAGGCCAGCCCCAGCTTCGCGCGCTGCCCCAGACCAACCCAGCAGATACGCGCCGGCAAGCCCTGGAAACTGATGCGCTCTTTCGCCATATCCAGCCAGCGGTGCAGGTGTGCATCGTCGGGAATCAGCGCTTTCACCTTTTCATCGGTACGATAGATATCTTGCGGATCGCCGGACAGCGCCGCCCAACGGAACGGGCCGATCCCCCGGCAAAACAGCGGGCGAATATAGGCGGGCACAAAACCAGGAAAGTCGAACGCGTTGCTGACGCCCATCTCTTTCGCCATCTGGCGGATGTTATTGCCATAATCAAACGTGGGAATGCCCTGCTGCTGGAAGGCGAGCATCGCTTTCACATGCTCCGCCATAGAGGCTTTTGCCACCTGGATCACCTGCGCAGGCTCTGTTTTCGCGCGTTCGCGGTAGGTTTCCCACTGCCAGCCGATGGGCAGATAGCCGTTCAGTGGATCGTGGGCGCTGGTTTGATCGGTGACGAGATCCGGGCGCACACCGCGTTTAACCAGCTCTGGCAATATCTCTGCTGCGTTGCCGTGCAGCGCAACGGAAACCGCTTTGCCCTCGCGGGTATAGCGATGAATTCGCGCCAGCGCATCATCCAGATCGCTTGCCTGCTCGTCCACATAGCCGGTGCGCAGACGGAAATCGATACGCGACTGCTGGCACTCAATGTTCAGTGAACAGGCGCCAGCCAGCGTGGCTGCCAGCGGCTGCGCACCGCCCATGCCGCCCAGTCCCGCGGTCAGTACCCAACGCCCGCTCAGTGAACCGTTATAGTGCTGGCGACCCGCTTCCACGAAGGTTTCGTAGGTGCCCTGCACGATCCCCTGGCTGCCAATATAGATCCAGGATCCGGCGGTCATCTGCCCGTACATCGCCAGCCCTTTGGCATCCAGTTCATTAAAGTGTTCCCAGTTCGCCCAATGGGGAACAAGGTTGGAGTTGGCGATCAGCACCCGGGGAGCATTCGTATGGGTTTTAAACACGCCCACCGGTTTGCCGGACTGCACCAGCAGCGTTTCATCGTCATTGAGCTGTTTCAGCGCCTCAACCATTTTATCGAAGCACTCCCAGTTACGCGCCGCACGACCAATTCCCCCGTAGACCACCAGTTCTTTGGGATTTTCCGCGACGTCAGGATCCAGATTATTCATCAACATGCGCAGCGGGGCTTCCGTCAGCCAGCTTTTTGCATTCAATGTTGTGCCGTGCGGCGCCCTGATTTCAACATCACGATAACGGGAAAATTCACTACTCATGCGGTTTACCTTCTCTGTTGGCTAGCGGAATAAATGCTCGCTGAAATGGCGATATCATTTTGCAGTATCTTGTATATACATGATAAGCACATACGGTGCCACTTTGATCATTTTATTTATTTTCGAGTAAAAACAGCCTGTTAAAAACGTACTTTTTATTGGTGTGCGTTTATCAGCCTGATTTGTTGCTGTTTTCCTGCACCGTTATTGTGCGTGACGAGGAGATTTGTGAGCAATTCAGGTGCAAGAAAAGCGAACCGGGTGCTGATGGCAACGCAGGTGAATAGACCTTTTTCCACGGACTCTGAACGCTTTTGTTGATTTAACCTTATGTTTTTATGTTTTTTTATTTGAATGCGGGATTGTTGCAATGACGTTATGGCACATGGCTTGCAAGTTGTACATACAAGGATATACATACGGCCTGTTACCCGGCCCTGTTCTTTGGCGGCACATGATGACCATAAGGCGTAGCGATGATTACTTTCAATAATGTGACCAAGCATTATGACGACGGCACCGTCGTGGTGGATGGCCTGAACCTGGTTGCGCCGGGAGGGAAAATTACCGTACTGGTGGGGCCGTCCGGCTGCGGAAAAACCACCTCATTACGGATGATCAACCGGCTGGTGGAACCCTCTTCCGGCACCATTTTGCTGAACGGTGAATCCACCGCGCAAATGGATGTGGTGCAACTGCGTCGACGCATTGGTTACGTCATCCAGAATGCCGGGCTGTTTCCGCATAAAACTATCCTCGATAACATCGCCACTACCGCCATCCTTAACGGTGCGACCAAAAGCAAAGCCAGAGCCAGAGCGGGGGAACTGTTGGAGGTGGTCGGGCTGGCGTCGCAACTGGCAAAACGTTACCCGTGGCAGCTCTCCGGCGGGCAACAACAGCGCGTTGGCGTGGCCCGTGCGCTGGCCGCTGACCCGGAATTTATGCTGATGGATGAACCCTTCAGCGCAGTCGACCCGGTGGTGCGCGAACAGTTGCAGGAGGAGTTTCTGCGCATTCAGAAGGCGGTGAGCAAGACCATTATTATGGTCACCCACGACATTGATGAAGCGATGAAGCTGGGGGACTGCGTGGCGGTTTTGAAACCCGGCGGCAAGCTGGCGCAACTGGCGACGCCCGGGGAATTGCTGAATGCGCCGCAAAGCGAATTTGTGGCGGACTTTATTGGCCGCGATCGCGGCTATCGCAAACTCAGTTTTCACGCTTCCGGGCCACTGCCTGCGCTTCAGGCGGAACCTGCCATTGAAATGGGCGCATCCCTTTCACAAGCGTGCGCCGCCAGCGCGCAACGCTGGTTATTGGTCACGCAGCAGGGCAAAGCCTGTGGCTGGTTCGACACTCACCAGCAGGTAGAGATTATTGCTCCGGAAAACATCAACCTGGGCGCTACCTTTTCGCCACAGGGCGGCACGCTGCGTCAGTTGCTGGACTCGGCGTTAAGCTCTCCCTGTCATCGCGCTGTGGTGGTTGACGAACAGCACCGACCGGTGGGATCGCTGTCGCTGGAAAAGGTGCTGGATGCCTGCAAGTCGCTGACGCAGGAGGCGCTATGAGGTTTGACTGGCTGTGGGCGCAGAGCGACCGAATCCTCTCACTGCTGTTGTGGCACTGCTACTTGTCGATTACGCCAATCATGATAGGGCTGCTACTGGCCGTTCCGGTTGGCTGGGCGGTGCACAGCCTGCCGGGCGTCAAAGCGATGATCCTCAATCTTTTTGGCCTGCTGTACACCATTCCGTCGCTGGCGCTGTTTGTGCTGTTGCCGCCATTGCTGAATACGCAAATCCTCGATCCGCTCAACGTGGTGGTGGCGCTGACCATTTACAGCTTTGCGCTGCTGGTCAGGACGGTGTGCGACGGGCTGGATTCGGTCTCCACTGAGACCCGGCAGTCTGCTTATGCGCTGGGCTACACACCGCTGCAACAGTTCCTGCAAATCGATCTGCCGCTTGCCGTACCGGTGATTGGTGCGGGTCTGCGCGTCGCGGTGGTGTCCAACGTCAGTATTGTCTCCGTGGCGGCGCTGATTGGCGCGCCGCAGTTGGGGTCGCTGTTTACGCAGGGTTTTCAGTTGCAGTTTCTCACGCCGATTATCGCCGGTATTGCGCTGTGTATCATGCT
The DNA here is from genome assembly GCF_050587465.1 of Kosakonia sp. N21. Taxonomy (NCBI): domain Bacteria; kingdom Pseudomonadati; phylum Pseudomonadota; class Gammaproteobacteria; order Enterobacterales; family Enterobacteriaceae; genus Kosakonia; species Kosakonia sp. N21. The sequence goes on from NZ_JBOBHR010000009.1 coordinate 55,170, forward strand.
GGCGCTGGTGCTTGATGCGCTGGTCGTGGCGACAACCCGCGTCTTGAGCCGCTGGCAACCTAAAAGGGGATGAGCAATGTCTGAATGGTTTTTCGATCCCAGCCACTGGTACGGCGATGATGGCATTGCGCCTCTGCTGTTACAGCATGTGGGCTATAGCGCAGCGGCGCTGGCATTCGCCATCGCCATTGCTTTCCCGGTGGGTTGCTATACCGGGCATACCGGCAAAGGGGAAGCGCTGTTAATTGGCACAACGAACGCCCTGCGCTCGCTGCCCTCGTTTGGTCTGATTATCTTGCTGGTGATCCTGCTGGCGGGCTATTTCGAATCGGATATGGCCTTTGTACTGCCTTGCATCATTGTGCTGGTGGTTCTGGCGTTGCCTCCGGTGGCGCTGGGCGTGCATGCGGGTATTCGCTCGGTGGATCCGGGCGTGCACGATGCAGCGAAAGGCATTGGCCTGACCCCGTTGCAGGTGCTGATGCAGGTGGAGTTACCCTGCGCTGCGCCGCTGATCCTCTCCGGTATTCGCAGCGCGGCGCTGCAAATCGTCTCTACCGCGACCATCGCGGCGTATGTGTCGCTTGGCGGCCTCGGGCGGCTGATCATCGATGGTAGAGCGGCGAATGACTTCGCCCAAATGACCGCCGGCGCGATCCTCGTCGCGCTGCTGGCACTGATGATTGATCTCTTATTTTCGCTCGCCGGGAAAGTGATGGTGTCACCAGGCATCTCCCGGCGTACCCACAACCAGTAGTCCTTTAATAACAGAAGGTTAATACGATGAATGTTCAGAAACGCTCTCTTATGTTGCTCAGTGCCGCACTGCTGTCTGTCGCTTCTTCTGTCTGGGCTGCGGACGCCGGTCAGAAAGTCATTATCGGCTCGGCGGATTTTCCGGAAAACCAGTTGCTGGCGACCATTTACGCCGGGGCGCTGGAAGCGCAGAACATTCCGGTAGAGAAAAAACTCAATATCGGCAGCCGCGAAGTCTATATTCCGGCGCTGCTTGATGGCTCTATCAACGTAATCCCGGAGTACAGCGGCGCGCTGCTGAGCTATCTGGATGCGAAAAATACCGCGCACAGCTCTGAAGAGGTGGCAACAGCGCTGGCCACGAAACTGCCGAAAAATGTCAGCATGCTGAACACCTCCGCGGCGCAGAACAGTGATGTGCTTGCGGTGACGAAAAAGACCGCCGACAAGTACAAACTGAAAACCATCGACGATCTGAAGCCGATTGCCGGTGAACTGGTGCTTGGCGGCCCGGCGGAGTGGAAAACCCGCCATGAAGGCGTTCCCGGTCTGCGCGAGGTCTACGGCCTGAATTTCAAAAGCTTTAAAGTGCTGGATGTTGCCGGTCCGTTGACGCTGACCGCCCTGAAAAACAACCAGATCCAGGTCGCGGATCTCACCTCCACTACGCCGGAGATCAAAAAAGATCACCTGGTGGCGCTTGATGATCCCAAACACCTGTTTGCAGCGCAGAATATTGTTCCCATCGTCGCCAGCGCCACGCTGAACCCGACCATTCAGAGCACGCTGAACACGATCTCCGCTCAATTGACGACCGAGGATCTGATTGCCATGAATGAACAGCTTGCTGAGTTCGCCAGCATTGACGATGTGGCGCACCAGTGGCTGGTTAAACACCAACTGAGCAAGTAAGGAACGGCAGCAAAATGACGACAATTACCCTTTCTTCCGCGCAACAGACAGATGCGGTGACATTAGGCCGGGCCGCCACGACCCTTGATGAACTGGTGCGCATTGCCGATGGCGCGCCAGTGGCGCTGGATCCTGATGCGCTGTCGCACATGGATACGGTCAGCGGGTATATTCACAACGCCATTACCCGTGGCGACGTGATCTATGGCCTGACGACCGGCGTGGGAGATCTGGTGACTGAACGTCTCTCTGCGGATCAGATTGCCAGCATGCAACTTAATATGTTGCGCAGTCATGCCTGTGGCATGGGGGCGGATCTGTCGGTGCGGGAAGTGCGGGCGATGATGGCGGTGATGCTGAAATCGTTGCTGCAAGGATGCAGCGGCGTCAGTGCTGAACTGGCGCAGCGGATGGCGCTAATGCTGAACCGGCAGCTGACTCCGTGGTCTCCGGCAGGTGGATCCGTTGGCTATCTGATTGCCACCGCGCATATCGGTTTATCCCTGTTTGGCGAAGGGCAGTGCTGGTATGAGGGGCAGTTACTGCCTTCCGCTGATGCGCTGGCAAAGGCGGGGATCCCGCCCCGAATCCCTGGCCCGCGTGAAGGGCATGCGCTGATCAGCGGCACGTACGAAATCACCGCGTTGGCCTGCCTGGCGGTGCGGGATTTTGAACAGTTGCTGCCGGTCGCGGATATGGCGGGCGGCATGTGCCTTGAAGCGTTGAAAGGCAACACGCGCGGCTACGATGCACGGCTGCATGCGCTACGCCCCCATGACGGGCAGCAGGAAACGGCGCGCATTTTGCGCCGCTTATTGCAGGGAAGCGACATTCTTCAACATTACCGCGACCATCGGGTGCAGGATGCGCTCAGCCTGCGTTGCATTCCGCAGATCCACGGCGCGGTACGTGATCAACTGGCGCATTGCCGCCATATCGTGACCACTGAACTTAATTCGGTCACCGATAACCCGGTATTTTTAATCGAAGCGGATGCACTGGTGACGTTGCCGGGCGGCAACGGGCATGGCGCGCCGCTGGCACTGGCGCTGGATGCGCTGGCGGTGGCGATTGCCCAGCTCAGTACCGCCTCGCAGGCACGTTCAGACCGTATCACTAACGTACATCTCAGCGGTCTGCCCGCGTTTCTGGTGGGCAAAAGCGGCGCCAATTCCGGGATGATGATCCCGCCGTATGTCGCTGCCGCGCTCGCCGGGGATAACCGTAGCCTGGCTGCGCCCGCCAGTGTGCACACGGTATCGACCTGCGCCGGGCAGGAAGATCATATCAGCATGGGCGTGTCGGCGGCGCGTAAGGCGCGGCAAGCAGTGGCGAACGCGGTGGATATTGTGGCGATTGAACTGCTGTGCGCCTGCCAGGCGATTGAGTTCCACCGCCCGCTGCGGGCATCCGTTGGCACGGAGTTAACGTTGGCGCAGGTGCGTGAGCGGGTGGCGTTTCGTGAAACGGATACGGCGCTCTATCCGGATATGCACGCGGTGCGCGATCTGATTGCCAGCGGTGAGTTGAGCCGCCAGCTTTGCGCGCTGATTAGCGACGCCGACAATGGATAAACGCCAGCGTCGCGATTAGCGGGGGAGGAGCGTTACGCAGGCGAAAAGCGTGTCTGCGCCTGCGTCGACCGTGAGGGTTGCCGGAGCATCGATCAACAGGCTGTCGTAATGCTGCAAGGTAAATAACTGCGCGTTAACGGTGACATCCAGCACGTCACCGGCGTTAAACAGCAGCAGGGTGCCTTGCGGGTGCGTCCACTCTCCAGCGCGCGCCCAGCGAACGGCGGCCTGTGTGGTTTGCGGGTTGTAGATAACATTGAAATCCAGCAGCGGCCCACCGACTACTTCGCAGTATGTGTCGCTGTCGCCGTTAAAATCCGTTGCCTGAAAAGGGGGGATCAATGCGCTGCGCTGGCCGTCCAGGGTGAGGAACATGCCGTCGCCTTCCAGCACGCTGATATTTCGCAGGTAGCCAGAGAAACGCGAGAACGCACCGTTCTCGCGAATGGTGGCGACCGATACGCGCCAGTCGTACGCTTCGCTTCCGGGAAAACGACACACTTCACGGGTCACGCCCTGGCCGTTTTTCCAGCGCATCTGTGCATAGTCGGCGTAGGGCAGCAGCACGGTCATTTGCGCATGCTTCCTTCCAGCCGGTAGCGCGGGCCAGGGTAGACCAGCCGCACGCTGGTGACGATTTTTTTGTCCTGGCGACCGGTCCAGGTGCGGCGATTGACCTGTAAGCAAGGAGTGTGCTCATCGATTTCCAGGTACGCGCACTCCGTACGGGGCACGTTGACCGCCTCGATAATGTGTTCCCCTTCCACAATCGGCGCGATGGAGGAGAGATAGGCGTTCGGGGTGATGCGGGTAAAATCCTGTTGCAGATAGTCCGGCACAATCAGCGCATTCACCAGCCGGTCTTCCAGCATCACCGGTACGCCGTTTTCGTAATGGCAGATCAGCGAGTGGAACAGGCGGCTGCCTTTTGGCAGGTTAAACGCCAGCGCTTGCTGGGCATCGGCATGCAACTGGGTCAGTTCAAGCACCCGGGCGTGGTGGCGATGACCACGGCTGATAATCTCATCGGCGATGTTATTGATTTCCAGCAGCGCAGACTGCCCGCGTACTTCGGCGACAAAGGTGCCGACGCCCTGCATACGCACCAGCAGGCCTTCGGCGGTCAGCTCGCGCAGGGCGCGGTTAATGGTCATGCGGCTATAGCCGAACTGGCTAACCAGTTCACTTTCGGACGGCACGCGGAAATTAACCGGCCAGACACCGCTGTGAACATTGGTTTTGATCATGCTTTTTACCCTTTCATAGAAAGGGGCGGGCTGATCCAGATGCCCTTCTTCAGCCACTGCTTTAAACACGTCGCTTTGCGCCATTACGCTATCCTCACCTGATGAGTGATAAAGTTTACTCTACCCCCTATTGGATGTATATATATAAACATGTATATACATCTTGTGAATGTCTGCGCGGAGAGGGGATATGGCGGTCTATTTCGCGGCAAAAGCACTGTTGCCGCAAGGTTGGGCAAATAATGTCAGGATCACGGTTTCAGCACAGGGCATGATCGGTGCGCTGGAAAGCGACAGTCAGCCGGGTGATGACGACATCCGGCTGGAGGGTTTTCTGGTGCCGGGAATGCCGAATCTGCACTCGCACGCCTTTCAGCGCGCAATGGCGGGGCTGACCGAAGTGGTGGGCGATCCGGCGGACAGCTTCTGGACATGGCGGGATTTGATGTACCGGCTGGTGGATAAAATCAGCCCGGAACAACTGGAAGTGATTGCCAGCTATCTGTACATCGAAATGCTGAAAGCCGGTTATACCTCGGTGGCGGAGTTTCACTATTTACACCACGATCGCGGCGGCAAACCTTACGCGCAACGCGCAGAACTGGCGCTGCGTATTTCACAGGCGGCCAAAACCGCAGGCATCGGGTTAACGCTACTGCCGGTGCTCTACAGCTATTCCGGTTTTGGCGGGCAGGCGGCGTCCGCCGGGCAGCGTCGTTTTCTTCATGACACCGAAGGCTATCTGGCGCTGCATGAAACGCTCACCGCGCAGCTTGCCAGCGAACCGATGCAGCGTACCGGGCTGTGCTTCCATTCACTGCGGGCGGTGACGCCGGAACAGATGCAGACGGTGCTCGACGCCAGCCCGCAAAAACAGCCGGTGCATATTCACGTCGCTGAACAGCAAAAAGAGGTGGATGACTGCGTCGCCTGGTCCGGCTTGCGCCCGGTGGAGTGGCTGTACCGCCATCAACCGGTAGATGAACACTGGTGCCTGATCCATGCGACGCACGTGACGCCGGAAGAGACGCGCATGATGGCTACGTCCGGTGCGGTGGCGGGCCTGTGTCTGACCACAGAGGCCAATCTTGGCGACGGTATTTTCCCCGGCGCGGATTATCTTACCCGGCGCGGTGCCTGGGGGATTGGCTCCGACAGCCATATTAGCGTCAGCGTCACGGAAGATCTGCGCTGGTTTGAGTACGGGCAACGCCTGAATCAGCGGCGGCGCAATCTTCTGCATCTGCCCGACGAACCCTATATCGGTAATGTGCTGTATCAGGGGGCGTTGCAGGGCGGGCGCAGAGCGTTGGGTCAGCCAATCGGCCAACTGGCGACAGGCGAGCGTGCAGATATGCTGCTGCTGGATAGCCGCGATCCTTTCCTGGCCACTGCCGGCGATCGCGAACGGCTGAACCGCTGGATTTTTGCCTGTGCAGCCAACCCGATAAAAAGGGTCATGACGGGAGGACGCTGGGTGATTGAAGAGGGGCGGCATGTGCACGAAGCACGTATTACTTCTGCCTTTATCCAGGTCATGCAGCAACTGGTGGCGTAATACAGGGATGCCCGGGCGGCATCCCGTCACGCGTTAATCTACGCGGTTAAGCAGGGGTTGCAGGAAACTGGCGGCTTTCATTGCGCCATTGGCGGTGAGGGTATGCGGCACGCCGGGTTCAAAATAGGTATCGACATCGATACCCGCTTCCCCAAGCTCTGCGGCGGCGCGCTCACTCTCTTTCCAGTTGATCACCGGATCGCTCATCCCGTGCACCAACAGCACCGGGGTGTTGCTTGCTGGCTGCCACGGCCGGGCGGAGGCGAGACGACCGGAAAAGGCGACCACCGCCGCCAGCGGCCACTGGCCATTAACCAGCGCGTCCAGCGACATAATGGCTCCCTGAGAGAAGCCCGCCAGCACCAGTTTGTCTCTGCCTGGCTGCACATCATGCTTTTCGAGCAACCCAGTGAGGGTGGCATTGAATGCCGCGCGCGCATCAGCAATACGCCCTGCGCGCGTCTCTTCGGTGATGCCGTTAACGCTAAACCACTGGAAACCCGGTCCCATATCAAAGCGCGACGGCCCGTCCGGCGAAGCCACCAGCACATCGCCCAGCGTCTGCGACCAGTATTTCCCCAGACCGCGTAAGTCGTCGCCGCTGCTGCCGACGCCGTGTAACAGCACAATCAATTTTTTCATCATCGCTTCCTGTCAGAGCCCATAAGCGCTCAAATCCGGCCCTTGCGGGACGATGCCGTTAGGGTTGAGGGCTTTGATGGAGTAGTAGCCCTGCTTAATGTGATCGATATTCACCGTCTCGCGAATGCCGGGGTATGCCAGCATCTGGCGCAGATAGCGGTCCAGGTGTGTGTATTCCGCGAGCTTACGCAGGTTGCATTTAAACAGCCCGTGATAGGCGGCATCAAAGCGCACCAGCGTCACGAACAGGCGGATATCGGCTTCCGTTAACTGCTCGCCACAAAGAAACGGGCGCTGCGCAAGGTGGCTTTCCAGTTTATCCAGTTGCCTGAAGACATCGCTGACCGCTTCTTCATAACTGACCTGCGTGGTGGCAAAACCGGCGCGATAAACCCCATTGTTGAGATTCGGGTAGATCTCCGCGTTCAGGCGGTCGATCTCATCGCGCAGAGGCAGCGGATAGAGATCAAGCGTCTGGTTTGCCAGCTCGCCAAAGCCGCTGTTAAACATGCGCACAATATCGGCCGACTCGTTATTCACAATGGTGTGGGTTTGCTTGTCCCACAGCACCGGCACCGTTGCGCGCCCGGTAAATTTGGCGTCGGTGCGGGTGTAAAGCTGATGCAGCCACTCCGCCTGATTGAGCGTATCGCGATCAGCGCCGGGGTAATCACCGAAATGCCAGCCTTCGTCCAGCAGCCAGGGTTCGACCACGGACACGCTGACGACCGCTTCCAGCCCTTTCAGTTTACGGGCAATCAGCGTACGGGACGCCCACGGGCAGATCAGCGCTACATACAGGTGATAGCGGTCCGGTTCGGCCTGAAAACCACCGTTGCCGGTGACGCCAGCCGACCCGTCCGGCGTGACCCAGTGGCGAAAGCTGGAGGTCTGGCGCACAAAGCCGCCTTTCTCGTCGGTGGCTTGTACAGGGTGCCAGTCCGCTGTCCATTTACCCTCAATCAGCATATAACCTCCGTTAGCTCTGTCGCGTGGTGGGCTTCAGCGCGAATTTACCGTCGCCGGTTAATGCCAGCACCAGCAGACCCACGATCCAGAATGCCGGGAATTCCCAGCCACCGTTCGGGTTGGTGAAGAAGAAGCCCGCCGGACCGTGTACGGTAAAAATAGCGCCAAGCAGGATAGGGATCAGCACGATTGCCACAACACGCGTGTAGACACCGAGGATCAGGGCAATCGCGCCCAGCAGTTCAACGGTCATCGTGACGTAGGCCAGCCAGCCGGGCAGACCCAGAGACGCAAAGAATTTTGCCGTGCCCGCTGGGGTAAACGCGAAAAACTTCAGGCTGAAATGCGCCAGAAACAGAATACCCAGCGCCAGGCGCATCAGCAGAGCAGCATAAGGGGTTGTGCGTTGATCGAACATGGTGGTCTTCCTCTCAGGTCAGTTGATGAGGGGAGTGTACAGTCTTTCCATATCGATGATTATCCGCTCAGAACAGGCATGTTTATTTCCAATATGGAAATTATCACCACCCCTGTTCCCATGCGGGCTGCGGCGAGAAGGATTCCACCAGAAAGTCGATCAGCACGCGGGACTTCTGCGCCAGGTAGCGGGCCGGAGGGTAAACGGCGAACAGCGCCAGCGGCGGTGCTTCATAGGCGCTCAGCAGCGGTTTTACGCGCTGTGCTTTCAGCGCTTTCCCGGCCACAAAAACCGGTATCCGCGCAATACCCAGCCCGGCACAGGCTGCTTCAAGACAGACTTCGGCATTGGAGAACTTCATGCGCCCGCGCACGGGCTGGGCGTGTAGCTGCTGCTGCGCGTCAATAAACGGCCAGTGCCAGGGGTCACGAAAGTTGGTATCGACAATCAGGCTGTGTTGGTCGAGTTGCTGCCAGTGCGACGGTTCACCGTGGCGGGCCAGGTAGTCCGGCGATGCCACCACCACATTGCGTATTGCACACAAACGGCGTGCTACCAGGCTGCTGTCCGTCAGGCTGCCGATGCGTAACGCCAGATCAAAGCCTTCATCCACCACGCTGACCAGCCGGTCGGCAAAGCTGACATCCAGCTCAATGTCCGGATAACGACGGGCGAACGCCACCAGATGCGGCGTCAGTTGCGACGTACCAAAGGTGACGGGCGCAGAGATGCGCAGCAGGCCGGAAGGGGCATTGGCTATGTTGCGTACCGAATCATTGAGAGCGTCATAGTCGGTCAGTAACTGGCGAATGCGCTCGTAATAGGCCTGTCCCACCTCGGTGGGGGTAAGCGAGCGGGTGCTGCGGCGCAGCAGGTTAACGCCCAGTTCATGCTCCAGGCGGGAGATCAGCTTAGAAGCCTGACCGTGACTGGTGCCGCAGCGTTGTGCCGCGCCGGTAAAGCTGCCGGTTTCCATTACCGCCACAAACATGCGATCGCAATCCAGCCGTTCCATATGCTTTTTCCGGTGAAGTTATCAGAGCATCACCATAGCAAAACCGCGCCAGGGGCAACAGTCAGCGCGGCGGCGTCGGGTGATTTTTACGGTACTGTAGCGGCGTTTCACCGATGCCCTTCTTAAACGCGCTGATAAAGTAGGTCACATCGGAAAAACCGACGTCATCGGCAATCTCGCTGATGCTGCGCGCGCTGTGCAACAGGTAATCACAGGCTTTTCGCAGGCGGATGGTGTTCAGGTATTGATGAATATGCTCACCGGTTTCGAAATGGAAACGGCGCGAGACATAGCTACGGGACTTGCCCAGCTCCTGCGACAGCCTGTCGAGACTGAATTTTTGCCGGTAGTTTTCCTCCAGCCAGAACATCACCGGCGTGGCAATGCCGCTGCGCTCTTCCGGTAACTCTTCGTTGGCTTCCGGCAACATGCCCAGCAGGTTAAGTAACAGGCAGGCGACCTGCTCGCCCGTCAGGCTGGCGCAGGCGGCAAGCCTGGCATAACAGCTAAACAGGTGATCGATATGCGGGTGAATATCGGCGGCATCCATCACCACCGCCGCGCCGCCACGCAGTGAAAGACGCTGTAACCGGCTGTGGTTATGGGGGAAATTGCGCAGCTGTTTGAGCACCGCATGGTGATCGACATGAATGATGGTGCGGCGATAACGATCCTGCGCCTGCTCATCCACCATCACTTTATGAATGGTAAAGGGCGGGAAGAAAAACAGCCGACCGGGGCGCATGGTGTACTGGCGGTTATCGACAATCACCACGCCAAAACCCTCTTCGACGTACAGCACTTCCAGACACTGATGCCAGTGGTGGTAACGCACGGTATTGGCGAAAAGCCGACTGAACGACACGATGGCGTCATTCAGGGTGATCAGCTCAAGGCGCTCTGCCTGCCAGTTGTCGTTCATAGTGCAACTGTTCTCAATTTTTACCCGGATGAATCTAGTTATAAACCACGGTTTTAAATTTTCTCAATAGCGGTTTCAGGCAAATTCCGGCGGTGTGACCAGGCTAACATTTCCCCTTCTCGTAGATTCACTATCCTTCAGCCACACCCAAGGGAGAGCAACCTATGCAGACGGCGGAAGTGAAAACATCAAATCCATTGTCATCCCGCGACGACGTGGTCGCCGCGCTGAACACGATGCTGAGCGCGCTGGATCGCCAGTTTCCGGCGGGAGAATCCCGCTTTTCGCTGGGCAACACCAGCGCCCATTACCCTACCGATATTGCAGAGATGGAGGGATTGTCGCGGGCATTATGGGGGCTGTTCCCGTTGATGGCGGGGGGTGATGCCGAACCGTTTAGCCCGAAATACCTGGCGGCGATAAAGCGCGGCACCGATCCGCAGAGCGAGGGCTACTGGGGCGAAACCGGGCCTTACGATCAGCGACTGGTGGAAATGGCCGCCTATGGCCTCGGTCTGGCGCTGCTGGGCGACACGCTCACCGCAAGCTTTAGCGAACGCGAAGTGCATAACCTGCATCGCTGGCTTAACCAGATCACCGATGCAGAGATGCCCGACAGCAACTGGCATTTCTTCGCCATCATGGTGCAACTGGGCTTTAAACGTGCGGGACTCCCCTGGGATGCGGCGGCGATTGAACACCGTTTTGCGATGATGGACGCTTATTATCTGGGCGACGGCTGGTATTCCGATGGTCCAGGCCGGCCGAAAGATTACTACATCCCGATGGCGTTCCATTTTTACGGCCTGGTTTACGCCACGCTGAATGGCGATGACGACCCCGTGCGGGCAGGCATTATCCGCGAACGGGCGCGCCTGTTTGCGCAGGATTTTATTTCGATGTCGGCCGCGGGAGGCGAGTGCGTCCCTTATGGGCGCAGCCTGACGTACCGTTTTGCGATGGTCGCTTTCTGGAGCGCCGTGGCGTTCTCCGGGCTGGATGTTTTTCCGGCTGGCGTGGTGAAAGGGGTGATATTGCGCCATCTGCGCTGGTGGCAAAAACAGCCGATTTTTGACCGCGACGGCATTCTGACGCTGGGTTTTGCCTACCCTAACCTGGCGATGTGCGAAGACTACAACTCACCGGGTTCGCCGTACTGGGCGTTAAAAGTCTTTCTCATTCTGGCGCTGCCCGCCGCGCACCCGTTCTGGTGTGCCGAAGAATTACCCTTGCCGGAGCGGACCGCGCAGCGAACCCTGCCGCACGCCGGGCAAATCCTGGTGCACAGTGACCACGCGCGGCATGTCTGGATGCTCGCGTCCGGGCAGCTTGAGCTGAACAATTACGTCAATACCGAGGCGAAATACACCAAATTTGCCTATTCAAGCCTGTTTGGCTTCACCATTGAACGCGGGCGTTATGGCATTAAACACGCCGCCTGTGACTCCATGTTGCTGCTCAGCGACGGCGATAACTATTTCCGCGGCCGCCGGGAATGTGAAGAGGTGGTGGTCAGCGAACAGGCCATTTTCTCCCGCTGGTCACCGTGGCATGACGTGCATATTGCCACCTGGCTGATTCCCTATGGCGACTGGCACGTGCGGGTACACCGTATTGACTCCGCCCGCCATTTGCAGAGCGTGGAGGGCGGTTTCGCGGTGCTGAAAGCCGCGCATCGCGGCGAAGAGGGCGGGAGCCTGGTGGTGGCGGAAAATGGCATCAGCGCGATTTTCCCACTGGCCAGCACCGTTATGCGTCAGGCGGACAGCGTGGTCACACCGCCGAACAGCAGCATTATGTTTGCTCCCTGCGCGGCGATCCCGGTGTTGCAGGGCGATATCCCCCCAGGCCGCCACTGGCTGGCGTGCGCGGTGCAGGCCGCCGCCTCTGAAGGGGCATTTAATTCCTGCATACCGCAACTGCACAGAGAAGAACAGGCGCTGGTTATTCACCAGGCCGGAAAAGCAAAACACATCATTACCTTTTAATTCCCGGTTATCACCGGATGCCGAACTCTGAACCCTACATGCTTTCGCCGAGGATAGTATGGAAAAGACAGCCATCAACCAGAAAACTGAATATTACAAAATCAGCACATTTATTTTTCTCTATTTCTTTACCTGGTCAGCCAGTATTGGTCTGCTGGCTATCTGGTTAGGACAAAAAGCCAACCTGAGCGGCACGGTCATCGGTACGGTCTTTGCCGTGAACGGTATTTTCTCAGTGATCCTGAAACCGATTTACGGCTATATCCTCGATAAAATCGGCATGAGCAAATATCTGCTCTATTTTGTGGTGCTGATGTCGGCATTAATGGCACCGTTCTTTATTTATGTTTACCAGCCGTTATTAATGTCGAATACGTTGCTGGGGATTATTGTCGGGGCAATCTATTTAAGTTTTGCCTGGTATGCGGGAGTGGCCGCCTGCGAGTCTTATACCGATCGCTACAGCCGTTTAAACGGTATGGAATTTGGTCAGATTCGCATGTGGGGGTCGCTTGGCTGGGCGGTGGCATCCTCGTTTTCCGGCCTGCTGTTTAACCTCTCGCCAGCTTATAACTTTATGATGGGATCGGTCGCTTCGCTGATAATGCTGGCGGTGTTGTTAAGCCTGAAAGTGAATGTCCACTCCACCCATGCCGATGAGGTGCTGACCAAAGAGAAAATCGTCCCGGCGGATGTCTATGCGCTGCTGCGTAACCGCAAATTCTGGGCGTTCTGCCTGTATGTAGCCGGTGTGGCATGGATGATGTTTATCGCCGAACAGCAGTTCTCCCGCTATTTCGTGACCTTCTTTGAGGATGTCCATCAGGGCAACGCCGTCTTTGGTTATCTGGGAACGGTGCAGTCCGGCATGGAGTTCATTATGTATATGGTGATCCCGCTGTTTGTGAATTTTATTGGCGCTAAGCGTGGGTTGCTGATTGTCGGCATGGTGGTGGGGGCGCGGTTAATCATCTCCGGGCTGTGCGAATCGCATCTGCTGATTTCAGTATTAAAACCGCTGTACGGCCTGGAAATCTGCCTGCTGCTGGTGTCGGTATTTAAATATATCGCTGAGCATTTTGATAAACGCGTGAATGCGACCATGTATTTACTTGGTTATCAGGCCATGCTGTATGTTGGTAACGTGGTGGTTTCCTCGCCCGCCGGGATTTTGTATGACCGCATCGGTTTTGAAAATACCTACATCATTATGGGCGGGATTGCGCTGTTGTTTACGCTTGTCTCGCTGTTTACGTTATCCGCTTGCCAGAGCAAATGGCGGCAGAGCGGTTCGCTGGATATTGCCCGTAATAATATGACGCGTTAATGGCTGCGCTAATTATCTGTAAAAAGAAGGAACCGAAATATGTTAAGTAAAATCGTTGAGGAAACGCTACGCGATTATCCAGGCGCTACGATTGATGCGCAGACATTTAAAGATGAACTGGAGACCGCGCGGGCGCATACCCTTGAACTGATTCGCCGTCATTTAACGGAATTCGGAGATAAGTTCCCCGCCGAAACCTGCGTGCAGGGATATTATCCGTTAACCGATAATATCGAGTGGACCACCAGTTTCTGGACCGGGCAATTATGGCTGGCGTGGGAGATGAGCGGTGAGGAACCCTTTCGTGCGCTGGCGGAGCGGCATGTGCGCTCTTTCGGCGTGCGCATCGCCGGGCGTCATGATACTAACACTCACGATTTGGGCTTTTTATACACGCTCTCCTGCGTGGCGGGCTGGCGGTTGACCGGCAATCGGGACGCGCGAGGTTTTGCGTTGCTGGCGGCGGAAGCACTGTTGGAACGCTTCCATCAAAAGGCGCAGATCATCCAGGCGTGGGGCGATCTCGCGGATCCGGAGCAGGCCGGTCGCATGATCATCGACTGCAACATGAACCTGCCGCTGCTCTATTGGGCAACGGAGCAAACCGGGGATCGGCGTTTTGCCGACGCGGCTGTGGCCCACGTGCAGCAGGCGGCGAAATACCTGATCCGCGAAGATGCATCCACCTTCCATACTTACTATATGGACGTGAAAACCGGTGCACCGCGCTACGGCAATACGCAGCAAGGCTATGCGGATGACTCATGCTGGTCGCGCGGTCAGGCGTGGGGGATCTACGGTTTTCTGTTGAGTTTCATTTATACCGGCGACCGCGAGATGGTGGCGCTGTCGAAACGGCTGGCTAACTATTTCCTCAACCGCTTACCGGACGATGCGGTCTGCCATTGGGATTTGGCGCTGGTCGGCACCGACGCGCTGCGGGACTCCTCGTCGGCCGCGATTGCCGTGTGTGGTTTGCTGGAGCTGATTAAGCACCTGCCAGTGACCGATCCGGATCGCGCGCGTTATCAGCAGTGGGCTATGCAGATCATGTCATCGTTAGGCAAACACTACCTGGCGGGGAAAAACGAGGCCACTACCGGGTTGCTCAAGCATTCGGTTTACCATCTGGCGAGCAATAAAGGGGTGGATGAGTGCTGTAGCTGGGGGGATTATTTCTATGTGGAGGCGCTGGCGCGGTTTTCGCAAAGCTGGAAACTCTACTGGTAGGTAACACTTCCCTCTCCCGGCAGGGAGAGGGGAAGACAACACTCAGAGACCCGCTTCCAGAATACGGATATGGGTTTCCAGCACATCGCCTTTTACTGCTTCGCTCCACGCTTTCATATGCGGCGTTTGCAGATGGGCTTCAAGGTGCGCCACGCTTTCCCATACTTCCACCATCATGATGGAGTCCGGTGCGGTGGTTTGAAAGCTCACGTTCGCGGCGTGATCCACCAGCGGCGCATAGCCATGACATCCTTCTTCCTGCAATACAACCGGCACTATCTTCGCGAACTGATCGAGAACCGCCTGGCGATGATGTTGCCCTGGACGGGTACGGATTTCTGCAATTACTGTCAACATGATTAACCTACTCCCTATAAGTCCAGCTTCACAGTTAAGCAAAAATCTCCGTCAGATGCTTGCGATATTCTGCGATATAACGCGGGACATCCGGCATTTTGATCACATCATTGGTGATAAAGGTCGGCAGCGCGTCCATACCAAGGAACTGATTTGCCTTGTGAAACGGCAGATAGACGCCGTCTACGCCAACACCGTGGAAGAACTGTTCTTTCTCGGTAAAGGCTTCCATTGGCGCGTTCCAGGTCAGCGACAACATATAGGTTTTGCCCTGAATCAGGCCGCCGGAACCGTATTTTTTCGAGGCGTCGGAACGGGTGCGGCCATCGCTGGCGTAGAGTGCGCCGTGGCCTTCGGTGAAAACATCGTCCATATATTTTTTCACCGTCCAGGGTGCGCCCATCCACCAGCCTGGCATCTGCCAGATGATGGTGTCCGCCCACAGGAAGTTCTGCACTTCTTCTTTTACGTCATACTCGCCGTCAGCGCGGACGGTGCGAACATCATGCCCGGCGTCGCGCAGAAAACTTTCCGCGACCTCGGTCAGGGTGTCATTCAGTTGACCTTTTGAGTGGGCGAATTGCTTCGCGCCATTGATAATCAGAATATTGCTCATGGGATTTCCTCAGCGAAATACGTTTGCGGGCCATGGTATCCCGAACGACGGTGCGGTGAAATTGGCAAAAAGTGCAAAGACTTTTGCTTTCACAGCAATAATGCCGCTACCAACTGACCCGCGCGATAAATCCCCCCTGCGGATGATTACCGAATGTCACCGTCATGTGATGCAGCCCGGCGATGCGCCGCACAATCGACAGGCCCAACCCGCTGCCGGTTTCGCTCTGGCCGGGCGGGCGATAGAAACGCTCACCAATGCGCGCCAGAGCCTCTTCGCGAATGCCGGGGCCATTATCCCTTACGCTAAAACACTGCGCGTCGAGCGTGACATCCACGGTACTGCCCGTCGGGCTGTAACGAATGGCATTGTCCAGCAGATTACGTACCAGCAGGCTGAGTAACAGTGGCTGGCCCTGGCGGCTAACGGTGGTGTCATGCAGATGCAGACGGACGTCAATCCCGGCCTGCTGCGCCGGATGGTAGTTATCCATCACCGCCGATTGCAGCAGTGCAGCCAGGGAGACGGGTTCGAGATCGTCAAGATTATCCAGCGAGTCGAGTCGCGACAGCGTCAGTAGCTGATCCACCAGGCGGGCGGCGCGATCGATCCCCACATGTAACTGAGCCAGCGCTTTTTGCCGATCAATGGGATCGTCATCGGAAAGCTGGGCTACGTCGGTCTGCACTTTCAGCGCCGCCAGCGGACTGCGCAGCTCATGGGCGGCATCGGAAGTGAAACGCCGCTCGCGCTGCATCATCGTGTGGGTGCGGGCAAAGAGCTGGTTCAGCGCCTCCACTAACGGGCGCACTTCACGGGGCACACCGTCGGCAGGTAACGGCTCGGCGAGATCCGGCGCGCGAATGCGCAGTGCCAGCGCCAGTTTTTTCAGCGGGCGCAGCTCCAGACTCAGAAGAACAACCAGCAGAATGAGCATCAACGGCAGGGCGACAAGCCACGGCGTGAGCTGCGAGGTAATAATCTCCAGCGCCATCTCCTGGCGGTAATCCCACTCCTGACCGACAACAATGCGAAAGCGCTTGTCTTCAGCGGTGAGCCACAGAAAGCGCCACTTGTCGTCATCATCGCGCAGGTGGCCATTATCAAACCCTTCGCGGTGATAGTTATAGGGAATCTCTTTGCCGTTCTCGCCATCGTGCAGCAGCATTTTGCCGTCTGTCGAATAGATGGCGAACGCCAGCGCATCGTCGTCGAGATGGCCGTGTTTCACCTTTTTCTTCGCGATCTGCGGTGCGGCGCTTTGCAGTTGTTCAAACTCCATGACGCTCAGGCGCTTGGCGAACAGCATTTGCTGGGTGTCGAACAGCTTGTCGAGCTTATCGCGGGTCTGCTGCCAGGCAACCAGGCTGGCGCACAGCCAGGCCGCCATCGATAACAGTAAAAACAGTAGCGTCAGGCGCAGGCGCAGACTCAACGGGCGGGTGCGTTTCATGCTTCTCCCAGGGTGTAACCGATGCCGTGAACCGTGCGGATAAAGTGGCTGCCCAGTTTGCGCCGCAAGTGGTGCACATGCACTTCCACGGCATTGCTGGTGACATCGTCATCCCAGTTATAGAGCTTCTCTTCGATGAGTTTACGTGGCAGTACGCGCCCGGCGTTGCGCAGTAACAGTTCCAGCAGGGCAAACTCCTTCGGTTTTAGTGCCAGCGTTTCACCATTCAGCGTGGCGACCAGGCTGCCCGGATCCAGCGTCACGTCGCCGTGGCGCAGCGTACTTTGCGTGTGACCATGCGTACGGCGAATCAGGGCCTCCAGCCGGGCGGCCACTTCGATCAGCGCAAAGGGTTTGCACAAATAGTCATCCGCTCCGAGGCGCAGGCCTTCCACACGCTGGTTAAGGGCGTCGCGGGCGGTCAGGATCAGCACCGGTTCGGCGCGTTGTTGTTCGCGCCAGTCGCGCAGAATGTCGAGGCCATCGATACCGGGGAGCGTTAAGTCGAGGATCACTGCGTCATAAGGTGCGGTAAACAGCGCCGCTTTCCCTTGTTTGCCGTCCGTGAACCAGTCGACGCTAAATCCCTTTTTGCTGAGTCCGGTTTTGATGCCGTCGCCGATGAGCGTGTCATCTTCAATCAGTAAAATGCGCACAATGCCTCCTTTCACCACCCTGTTATGGGCAGTAAACCCGTTGGCGACAGGCAATGTACAGCGAAAAATTATCTTTTTTCCCGTTAAGAAGTCGTTAAGGAATGGCCGGTTAAATGGTCGCAAACCACAGGAAAAGGGAGAGAAAAAATGAAAAAGACTGCCGCTATTATTGCCGTATTCGCGTTATGTTCCGCCCCGGCTTTCGCCGCGAATCAGGGTGGGTTTACTGGCCCTGGCGCCACTCAGCAGAGCGGGGGCTTTACCGGGCCGAACGGCAGCAAAGCCACCGTTGAGAGCGTGAAGTCGCTGCGTGACGATGCCTGGGTTACGTTGCGGGGGAACATCGTTGAGCGCGTCTCCGACGATACCTATTTATTCAAAGATGCCACCGGCACCATCAATGTGGATATCAACCGTAAACGCTGGAATGGTGTGACCGTTGGGCCGCAGGATGTGGTGGAGATCCAGGGAGAAGTGGATAAAGACTGGAACTCGGTGGAAATCGACGTAAAAGAGATCAGCAAGGTCGCCCAGTAAGCGCCAGGCGCGCGTGAAAAAATCGCTCATCACTATGACTCCTCGCCGCAGATAGGGTAGTATCTGCGGCAATATTGCCGCCGTACAGGCGGGCGCATACGTTGAGGAATCACGATTAATGAGCGATATGGCAGAGCGCCTTGCGCTGCATGAATTTACGGAAAACGCATACCTGAACTACTCCATGTACGTCATCATGGATCGTGCGTTGCCGTTTATCGGTGATGGCCTGAAACCTGTTCAACGCCGCATCGTTTACGCGATGTCTGAACTGGGGCTGAACGCCAGCGCCAAATTCAAGAAATCCGCCCGTACCGTGGGCGACGTCCTGGGTAAATACCACCCGCACGGCGACAGTGCCTGCTATGAAGCCATGGTGTTGATGGCGCAGCCGTTCTCCTACCGCTATCCGCTGGTCGATGGGCAGGGCAACTGGGGGGCGCCGGACGATCCGAAGTCCTTCGCCGCCATGCGTTATACCGAATCCCGTCTGTCGAAATATGCCGATTTGCTGCTGAGCGAACTGGGCCAGGGCACCGTTGACTGGGTGCCGAACTTCGACGGTACGATGCAGGAGCCGAAAATGCTGCCTGCGCGCCTGCCGAACATCCTGCTGAACGGCACCACCGGGATTGCGGTGGGGATGGCGACGGACATTCCGCCGCATAACCTGCGTGAGGTCGCTAACGCGGCTATCGCCCTGATCGAGCAGCCGAAAACCACGCTCGACCAGTTGCTGGACATTGTGCAGGGGCCGGACTACCCGACCGAAGCGGAAATCATTACCTCCCGCGCCGAGATCCGCAAAATTTACCAGAATGGTCGCGGCTCGGTGCGTATGCGCGCAGTGTGGAAAAAAGAGGACGGCGCGGTGGTGATCACGGCGCTGCCGCACCAGGTTTCCGGCGCGCGTGTGCTGGAGCAAATCGCCGCCCAGATGCGCAATAAAAAATTGCCGATGGTCGACGATCTGCGCGACGAGTCGGATCATGAAAACCCGACGCGTCTGGTGATCGTCCCGCGCTCCAATCGCGTGGACATGGAGCAGGTGATGAACCATCTGTTCGCTACCACCGATCTGGAAAAGAGCTATCGCATTAACCTGAATATGATCGGTCTGGATGGTCGCCCGGCGGTGAAAAATCTGCTGGAGATCCTCACCGAATGGCTGGCGTTCCGCCGCGATACCGTGCGCCGCCGTCTGAATCACCGTCTGGAAAAAGTCCTCAAGCGCCTGCATATCCTGGAAGGTTTGCTGGTGGCGTTCCTCAACATCGACGAAGTGATCGAGATTATCCGTACCGAGGACGAACCGAAGCCGGCGCTGATGTCGCGCTTTGGCATCAGTGAGACGCAGGCGGAAGCGATCCTCGAGTTAAAACTGCGCCATCTCGCCAAACTGGAAGAGATGAAGATCCGCGGTGAGCAGGACGATCTGGCAAAAGAGCGCGATCACCTGCAAGCGATCCTTGCCTCCGAGCGCAAGATGAACACTTTGCTGAAGAAAGAGCTGCAGGCTGATGCAGATGCCTTCGGCGACGATCGCCGTTCTCCGCTGCATGAACGCGAAGAAGCGAAAGCGATGAACGAGCACGATATGCAGCCGTCTGAGCCGGTGACCATTGTGCTGTCGCAAATGGGCTGGGTACGTAGCGCCAAAGGCCACGACATTGACGCGCAGGGACTGAGTTACAAAGCCGGGGATAGCTGGAAAGCGTCGGCGAAAGGCAAGAGCAACCAGCCGGTGGTGTTTATTGACTCCACCGGGCGCAGTTACGCGCTTGACCCGATTACGCTGCCGTCCGCACGTGGTCAGGGCGAACCGCTGACCGGTAAGCTGACGCTGCCGCCGGGCGCGACCGTTGAACATATGGTAATGAGCAACGATGAGCAGAAACTGCTGATGGCGTCGGATGCGGGTTACGGTTTTGTGTGCACCTTTAACGACTTAGTCGCACGTAACCGTGCCGGTAAAACGCTGATCAGCCTGCCGGATAATGCGCGGGTGATGCCGCCGCTGGAAATCGTTAACGATGACGATATGCTGCTGGCCATCACCACCGCCGGTCGTATGCTGATGTTCCCGGTCAGCGATTTGCCGCAGTTGTCGAAAGGGAAAGGCAACAAGATCATCGGTATTCCGTCTGCGGATGCAGCCAATGGCGCCGACGGGCTTGCGCACCTCTACCTGTTGCCGCCGCAGAGCACGTTAACCATCCATGTCGGCAAACGCAAAATCAAGCTGCGTCCTGAAGAGCTGCAAAAAGTGCAGGGTGAACGCGGACGCCGCGGGACGCTGATGCGCGGTTTGCAGCGTATCGATCGCGTTGAGATTGATGCGCCTTCTCGTCCGACGGCGGGCGACAGCGAAGAGTAACCGACATAAGCGTGTCTCCATCGCCCCTGATGGAGACACGTTTCTACATTAAAATTTCCCGTAAAAGCGTTGTTAATTCGGCAATTGCGATTAACAATACGCTTTTTTAAAGGCCGCATAACACAAAGCCCAGGCCAGTTGATGGCTCATCGTGGCGCCGCCAGCCTCAGCGTAGTGCTGCTGGCGTGTATATAATGCTCAAAGGTATGGGCTTCAGAGGTCGCTATGCTATTCATTTTTCGCGTAATCATCGTTGTTATTTATTCCATTCTGGTGTGCGTATTCGGGTCCCTTTACTGCCTGTTTAGTCCGCGTAATCCAAAACATGTTGCGACCTTCGGTCATATGTTTGGTCGTCTGGCGCCGGTTTTTGGGCTGAAAGTTGAAACCCGCCTGCCTCCGGGCGCTGAGCAGTTCGGCAACGCTATCTATATTGCGAACCATCAGAACAACTTCGATATGGTGACTGCGTCCAGCATTGTGCTGCCGCCAACGGTGACGGTCGGTAAAAAGAGCCTGCTGTGGATCCCCTTTTTTGGTCAGCTCTACTGGCTGACCGGTAATCTGCTGATTGATCGTAATAACCGTGCGAAAGCCCATGGCACCATTGCCGAAGTGGTTAAGCAGATTCAGAAACGCAATATTTCCATCTGGATGTTTCCGGAAGGCACCCGCAGCCGCGGTCGCGGTTTGCTGCCGTTTAAAACCGGGGCGTTTCACGCCGCGATTGCCGCCGGTGTGCCGATTATTCCGGTGTGTGTGTCGACGACCTCAAACAAAATTAATCTCAACCGCCTGCGTAACGGGTTGGTGATCGTTGAGATGCTGCCGCCCATTGATATCACCCGGTTTGGTAAAGATCAGGTGCGCGAGCTGGCGACCCATTGCCGTGAAGTGATGGCAAAGAAAATCGAGGAACTCGATAAAGAAGTTGCAGAACGCGAAGCCGCCGGTCGGGTTTAACCTTTTGTTGTTAATAAGTCCGCAGACAGTGATGTTTGCGGCGAAGAGTCAGTGTTACACGGAGCAAATATGTCACTCAGTCGGCGTCAGTTTATTCAGGCATCCGGGGTTGCGCTATGTGCAGGTGCGGTGCCGCTGAGGGCAAATGCCGCCGGGCAACAACCGCAACTGCCCGTTCCTCCCCTGTTTGAATCCCGTCGCGGCCAACCGCTGTTTCTTACCCTGCAACGTACGCACTGGTCATTTACGACCGGTACGCGCGCCCAGGTTTTCGGCATTAATGGGCGTTATCTGGGGCCAACGATCCGGGTATGGAACGGCGATGACGTAAAACTGATTTATAGCAACCGACTGGCGGAGAACGTGGCAATGACCGTCAGCGGGTTGCAGGTGCCAGGGCCGCTGATTGGCGGCGCGGCGCGCATGATGACCGCCAATAACGACTGGGCGCCGGTGCTGCCTATTCGCCAGAACGCCGGGACGCTGTGGTATCACGCCAATACGCCGAACCGCACTGCGCAGCAGGTCTATAACGGCCTTGCGGGAATGTGGCTGGTGGAAGACGAGATCAGTAAGTCGTTACCGATACCGAACCACTACGGCGTGGATGATTTTCCGGTCATTATTCAGGATAAACGGCTGGATAATTTCGGCACGCCGCAATACAGCGAACCCGGTAGCGGCGGCTTTGTCGGTGATACGCTGTTGGTGAACGGCGCGCAAAGCCCGTATGTGGATGTTTCCCGCGGCTGGGTGCGCCTGCGTCTGTTAAATGCCTCGAACTCCCGGCGCTACCACTTACAAATGAGCGATGGTCGCGCACTGCATGTGATTGCCGGAGACCAGGGCTTTTTACCCGCGCCGGTCTCGGTAAAGCAGCTGTCGCTGGCGCCAGGGGAGCGCCGCGAGGTGCTGGTGGATATGACCAACGGTGATGAAGTGTCGATCACCTGTGGTGAAGCGGCAACCCTGATGGATCGGGTGCGCGGCTTCTTTGAGCCTTCCAGCATCCTGATCTCGACGCTGGTGTTGACGTTGCGCCCAACCGGGCTGCTGCCGCTGGTGACGGACACGCTGCCTATGCGCCTGCTACCGTCGGAGATTATGGCTGGCACACCAACCCGCAGCCGGGATATCACGCTGGGCAGCGATCCGGGCATTAACGGGCAGTTGTGGGATCCGCAGCGGATCGATATCACCACCCAGCAAGGCACCTGGGAGCGCTGGACCGTCCGCGCCGAGATGCCGCAATCCTTCCATATAGAAGGCGTGATGTTTTTGGTGCGCAACGTTAACGGCGCGATGCCATTCCCGGAAGACCGGGGCTGGAAAGATACAGTCTGGATCGACGGGCAGGTGGAACTGCTGGTGTGGTTCGGTCAGCCTTCCTGGCCGCACTTCCCGTTCCAGTATCAAAGCCAGACGCTGGAGATGACCGACCGCGGTTCGGTAGGGCAGTTGCTGGTGAACCCGGCGCCGTAACATGTGTAAGCCTGCCAGGTTTTTACCTGTCAGGCTGCTGTCCTGTACAAAATCCTCCTTCATTTCCGGTCAAATTACGGCGTATAATCGCCGCCCTTTGATTATTTTTTTACCATTTTTGGAAGCAAGATGAGCGCAATATCCCTGATCCAACCGGATCGTGACCTTTTCTCATGGCCCCAGTACTGGGCGGCCTGCTTCGGCCCTGCGCCGTTTTTGCCGATGTCGCGCGAAGAGATGGATCAACTTGGCTGGGATAGTTGCGACATTATTCTGGTGACGGGTGATGCTTATGTCGATCACCCCAGTTTCGGGATGGCGATTTGCGGCCGTATGCTGGAAGCGCAGGGGTTTCGCGTTGGCATCATTTCCCAGCCGGACTGGAACAGCAAAGACGACTTTATGCGCCTGGGCAAACCGAACCTGTTCTTCGGCGTGACCGCTGGCAACATGGATTCGATGATCAACCGCTATACCGCCGATCGTAAGCTGCGTCATGACGACGCCTACACCCCGGATAACGTCGCCGGTAAGCGTCCGGATCGCGCCACGCTGGCCTACACCCAGCGCTGTAAAGAAGCGTGGAAAGAGGTGCCGGTGATCCTCGGCGGTATTGAAGCCAGCCTGCGCCGTACCGCGCATTATGATTACTGGTCTGATACCGTGCGCCGCTCGGTGCTGATTGACGCCAAAGCCGATATGCTGATGTTTGGCAACGGTGAGCGCCCGCTGGTGGAAGTGGCTCATCGTCTGGCCGCAGGCGAGCCGATCGCGCAGATCCGCGATGTGCGTAACACCGCGATCATCGTCAAAGAAGCGCTGCCGGGCTGGAGCGGGGTGGACTCCACCCGCCTCGACACCCCGGGTAAGATCGACCCGATCCCGCATCCCTATGGCGAAGATTTACCCTGTGCGGACAACAAACCCGTAGAGCCGCAAGCGCAGGAAGCAAAACGTGTGACCGTGCAGCCGCCGCGCCCGAAACCGTGGGAAAAAACCTATGTGCTGCTGCCTTCTTTTGAGAAGGTGAAAAGCGATAAGGTGCTCTACGCCCACGCGTCACGTATTTTGCACCACGAAACCAACCCTGGCTGCGCCCGCGCGCTGATGCAAAAGCACGGCGATCGTTACATCTGGATCAACCCACCGGCTATCCCGCTATCGACCGAAGAGATGGACAGCGTGTTTGCCCTGCCATATAAGCGCGTGCCGCACCCGGCGTATGGCAACAGCCGTATCCCGGCGTATGAGATGATCCGCTTCTCCATCAATATTATGCGTGGCTGTTTTGGCGGCTGCTCTTTCTGCTCCATCACCGAGCATGAAGGCCGTATCATTCAGAGCCGTTCCGAAGATTCGATCATCAACGAGATCGAAGCGATTCGCGATAGCGTGCCGGGCTTTACCGGGGTGATTTCCGACCTCGGCGGGCCGACCGCAAACATGTATATGCTGCGCTGCAAATCGCCGCGTGCGGAACAGACCTGTCGTCGACTCTCTTGCGTTTACCCGGAGATCTGCCCGCATATGGATACCAATCACCAGCCGACGATCGATCTCTATCGTCGCGCCCGTGATTTGAAAGGCATTAAAAAGATCCTGATTGCCTCTGGCGTGCGTTACGATCTGGCCGTTGAAGATCCGCGCTATGTGAAAGAGCTGGCGACGCACCACGTGGGGGGGTATCTGAAGATTGCCCCGGAGCATACTGAAGAAGGGCCGTTGTCGAAGATGATGAAGCCGGGAATGGGCAGCTATGACCGCTTTAAGCAGTTGTTCGACACCTATTCCAAACAGGCGGGCAAAGAACAGTATCTGATCCCCTATTTTATCTCTGCGCACCCCGGTACACGTGATGAAGATATGGTGAACCTGGCGCTGTGGCTGAAGCGCCACCGCTTCCGTCTTGACCAGGTGCAGAACTTCTATCCCTCGCCGCTGGCGAACTCGACGACCATGTATTACACCGGCAAAAACCCGCTGTCGAAAATCGACTATAAGAGCGAAGAGGTGGTGGTGCCGAAAGGGGACAAACAGCGCCGTCTGCATAAAGCGCTGCTGCGTTACCACGATCCGGCCAACTGGCCGCTGCTGCGCCAGGCGCTGGAAGCGATGGGTAAAAAGCATTTGATTGGCTCGCGCCGCGAATGTCTGGTACCGGCACCGACGCTGGACGAGATGCGTGAAGCGCGCCGTCAGAACCGCCAGTCACAGCCAGCGCTGACCAAACACACGCCGATTGTGCACCAGCGTAGCAACGGTAAAAACGCTGCACCGGCGAAGAAAAAAGCCACGCGGGTGCGTTAAGCCAACATAAAAATGCCCGGTTCACACCGGGCATTTTTTTATGGTCAACGGGCGCTTAACCGCCGAACTGATCCGGGTCTGGCCCCAGCCGTTTACCGGCATCCAGTTTGGCGATTTCCGCCAGCTCGTCTTTATCCAGGCGGAAATCCCAGACATCAAAGTTCTCGGCAATGCGTGATGGCGTGACCGATTTCGGGATCACCACCAGCCCGCTATCGAGATGCCAGCGGATCACCACCTGCGCTGGCGTTTTGCTGTATTTATCCGCCAGCGAACGGATGATTTTCTGATCGAAGACCCCTTCGCCGCCCTGCGCCAACGGGCTCCAGGACTCGGTCTGGATCTTGTGCGTTGCATTCCAGGCGTGCAACTGACGCTGTTGCATCAACGGGTGCAGCTCGATTTGGTTAATCACCGGCGCGACGCTCGTTTCATCCATCAGGCGTTGCAGGTGCGGGATCTGAAAGTTGCACACGCCGATGCTTTTCACCAGCCCCTGCTGCTGCAATGCGATCATCCCTTGCCACGCTTCGACATAATGATCGATGGCCGGTACCGGCCAGTGCATCAGATAGAGATCGACATGATCGAGCTGCAGTTTTTTCAGGCTCTCTTTTAATGCTTGCGCCGGGCGCTGCTGATCGTCGTTCCACAACTTGGTAGTAATAAATAATTCATCGCGCGGTACGCCTGAACTGGCAATCGCTTTGCCCACGCCTTCTTCATTTTTATAGGCCGCGGCGGTATCAATGGATCGATACCCCACATCCAGTGCCTTATGAATCGCGGTAACCACTTCCTCGTTGCTCGCTTTCCACACGCCAAGACCCAGTTGCGGCATCAGCGTGCCGTCAGAAAGCTTAATCACGGTGGGATGTGTCATGCATTTCTCCTTTCAATAGGCTTACCGGGACAGGCCCGGTAAGGTGGTGTGCATTAAGTGTGGTCGAAAAAACCAAAAACGAAAGCCGTTGTCAGACGAGCCTTAGCGCGCGGCTTCGTAGATGCGACGACTGACTTCCAGCGTAATATCCTGGTGTTCGCCGAGTTGCGTCATACCGTGTTCTTCGAGCTTGCTCAACAGCGCCGGAATAGAGCTGCCGTCCAGGCCGTAACCCGACAGACGCGTCGGCACGCCCATACGTTCGAAGAAGTTACGCGTCGCTTCAATGGCCGCATCGATACGCTCGTTTTCAGAGCCTTCAGTGATGTTCCACACGCGCTCAGCGTATTGCAGCAGTTTGGCATGCTTGGTGTCGCGTTTTTCATTCCACAGTGCAGGCAGAACAACTGCCAGGGTTTGCGCATGGTCAAGACCGTGCATCGCGGTGAGTTCATGACCGAGCATATGTGTTGCCCAGTCCTGCGGTACGCCTGCGCCAATCAGACCATTCAGTGCCTGCGTCGCCGCCCACATCACATTGGCGCGCACGTCGTAGTTTTCCGGCTCCTGCAACGCTTTCGGGCCTTCTTCAACCAGTGTCAGCAAAATACCTTCGGCGAAACGGTCCTGAATTTTACCGTCCACCGGATAGGTAACGTACTGCTCGACGGTATGCACAAAGGCATCCACCACACCATTCGCCACCTGACGCGGCGGCAGGGTGTAGGTGTACACCGGATCGAGGATCGCAAATACGGGCTGCACGAAAGCAGAGTGGAACGCCTGTTTGTCGCCGGTTGCTTTACGAGATACCACCGCGCCTGCGTTGGATTCAGAACCGGTGGCTGGCAGCGTCAGCACGGAACCCATCGGAATGGCGCTTTTGATGTCACTTCCCCGCGTCTGCAGGATGTGCCACGGATCGATGCCGTCTGCGTACTGCGCCGCTGCGGCGATAAATTTGGTGCCATCCAGTACGGAACCACCGCCTACCGCCAGCAAGAACGTGATGTTTTCGTCTTGCACGATTTTTACGGCCTTCATCAGGGTTTCGTACGTCGGGTTTGGCTCAATGCCGCTGAATTCGCGGACATCCAGACCTTGCAGTGCGCTGTAAACCTGGTCCAGCACACCGTTTTTCTTCACGCTGCCGCCGCCATAGGTAATCAACACGCGGGCATCCGCCGGGATTTGCTCACGCAGGTTGGCAATTGCGCCTTTACCAAACAGGATGCGGGTAGGGGTATGCAGATTAAAGTTATTCATTGCTCGTTCCCTTCTCATTGGGTGAAAAATAGTCCGGCAGCTGTCTGCCTGATGGCGATTATTGTGGGCGTGGGCGGCGTCTCTCTCAATGCACATTCCTGCGAATGTCTTGCCTGTTTCTCTTTCTGACTGGAGAAAAAACACAAAACTGAGCACACTGTATGTGTCAAAAAGCCTTGCCGGAGTAGCGGAAAATGAAGCGCGAAGAGATTTGTTTGCAGCTGACAGAAAAGATTAAGTCGCTGAAAGTTAATGAAAACAGGCTAAGTGAACTGTTACCGGATATCCGTTTGCTGTACGGGACTCAGCCGGGAACCCGAACGCCGGTGATGTACCTTCCGGGGATCGTTTTTCTCTTTTCCGGTCATAAAATTGGTTATATCAATGAGCGCGTTTTTCGCTATGACACCAACGAGTATTTATTGCTGACGGTGCCGCTGCCGTTTGAGTGTGAAACCTTTGCCACGCCGGACGTGCCATTGGCGGGGCTCCGCTTAAATGTCGATATCCTGCAATTACAGGAGCTGCTGATGGATATCGGCGAAGATGAACTCTTTCGCCCCGATATCGCCGCGAGCGGTATTAACTCGGCGGTCTTGTCGGAAGAGATCCTGTGCGCCGCCGAACGCTTGCTGGACGTGATGGAGCGCCCGCTGGATGCGCGTATTCTCGGTAAACAGATTATCCGCGAGATGCTTTACCATGTGCTGACCGGGCCGCGCGGTGGTGCACTGCTGGCGCTGGTGAGCCGCCAGACGCACTTTAGCCTGATTAGCCGGGTGCTGAAGCGCATTGAGAGCCAGTACACGGAGAATCTGAGCGTCGATCAGCTTGCCGCCGAAGCCAACATGAGCGTTTCTGCGTTTCACCACAACTTTAAGTCAGTGACCAGCACCTCGCCATTGCAGTACCTGAAGAGCTACCGTCTGCACAAAGCGCGCATGCTGATGGTGCATGACGGCATGAAAGCCAGTGCTGCGGCGATACGCGTTGGCTATGAAAGTCCATCGCAGTTCAGCCGTGAGTTTAAACGCTATTTCGGTCTGACGCCGGGAGAGGATGTGGCGAGAATTCGCACCATGCAAGGGATATAAAAACGGCCCCTCTTCGCCGGGAAGAGGGGCGGCGGGTCAGGCGTTACAGTATTTTTTCTTCAGTACCACCGCAACGGTGCCGACAAGCCCGGCGACCAGCAGGAAGACCGGGAGGATCATCAGAAACGTCATCACCTGATCTTCATGGCGTTTCACAAACGGGATCATGCTGATGGCGTAGCCAAAAGAGGTGACGACGCCAACCCACAGCAGGGCGCTCAGCCAGTTAAACAGCTGGAAGCGGCGGTTCGACAAACCGGAGATGCCCGCCATGGTTGGCAGCAGGGTGCGAATAAACGCCAGAAAACGCCCGGCAAGCAGCGCCAGCAGACCGTGGCGGTCGAACATGCAGGTCGCCCGTTCGTGGTATTTCACCGGTAGCTGCGCAAGCCAGCTTTTCACCACCCGCGTATTGCCCAGCCACTTGCCTTGCAGGTAACTGAGCCAGCAGCCGAGACTGGCGGCGGAGGTGAGGATAAACAGGGTTGATACAAAGTCCATGCAGCCGCGAGCGATAAGCGCTCCGGCCAGTAACAGCAGGCTGTCCCCCGGTAAAAATGAGGCAGGAAGCAGGCCGTTTTCCAGAAACAGCGTGGCGAACATCACAAAATAAACAACGCCAACAACATGTGGGTTAGCCAGCGCAGCAAAGTCGTGTTGCCAAAGCGCAGCGATAATATCTTGAATAACAGCCATGGACGTTCCTGTGGTACCGCGTAGAGGAGGCTATTGTACTCCAACTCGCCAAAAACACCTTGATCCGGGGCGCAAGAAATAGAGAATTTTCTGAAGCTTTACCCCGGTTAGCCTGGTTTACACGATGCGCTGGAATCCTGCAGCTAAATCTTCAATCAGATCGTCAACATTCTCTAAACCGATATGCACCCGAATTAAGGTGCCGGTGAAATCCACTTCGCCGTCCGGGCGGATCGCCGCTATCTGTTCCGGCTGGTTGGCGAGAATTAATGACTCATAACCGCCCCAGGAGTAGGCCATGCTGAACAGGGAAAACGGATCGAGGTACTGCGACAGCTCTTCATCGGTTAAGCGTTTATTTAATACAAAAGAGAACAGGCCGCTGCTGCCGGTAAAGTCACGTTTCCAGTACTCATGCCCTTTGCTTCCCGGTAGCGCCGGATGATTCACCCGCGCCACTTGCGGGTGCGCCGCCAGCCATTCGGCAATTTTTAAACTGCTTTCATGGTGCTGACGCAGACGCACGCCCAACGTACGCAAACCACGGCTGGTCATATACGCGGTATCCGCATCCAGCATTTGCCCCATCAGATAGGCGTTTTCACGCAGTTGCGCCCAACAGCGGGCGTTGGATACGGCAGTGCCGACCATCGCGTCGGAGTGACCAATCAGGTATTTGGTGCCTGCCTGAATCGAGATATCAATATCAAACTCCAGCGCTTTGAACAGGATGCCCGCCGCCCAGGTGTTATCAATCATAATGATGGCTTCCGGGGCCACGCTTCTCACCGCCTGAACAATCGCCGGAACGTCATGTACTTCCATGGTGATAGAGCCGGGAGATTCCAGGAACACCACTTTTGTATTGGGTTGGATCAGATGCACAATGCTGGCACCGATCATCGGGTCAAACCAACTGGTGGTGACGCCCAGTTTTGCGAGAATTTTGGTGCTAAAATCCTGGGTCGGCTCATAGGCGGTGTTGGTCATCAGCACATGATCGCCTTGTTCCACAAACGCCAGAATGGTGTTAGCCACCGCTGCCGCGCCGCAGGGGAAAAGCGCGCACCCGGCGCCACCTTCCAGTTCGCACATCGCTTCCTGCAACGAGAAGTGCGTTAGCGTACCGCGGCGACCATAAAACAGTTCGCCGTTCGCCCGGTTGCGGGTGGCGTGTTTTTTGGCTTCCACCGTTTCGAAGACCAGGGAAGAGGCGCGTTGGATCACGCTGTTCACCGAGCCTTGTGTGTATTTTTTGCTGCGCCCTGCGTTAACCAGAGCGGTATCAAGATGCTTCGCCGTCATTTTCGCTCAACCTGTTTTTATACGTCTGGATGTCCAGACTACCATGATTGCGGATTGATGCATCCTTGTTTGCAGTGTGGGTGTTAATTTTTTCCAATATGTGTTCAGTGGCGCGAGTTTACTGCGTGAGCGCAAAGAAAATGGCGTTCAATTCAGGCACTATGTAAATACTAATGAGAACTACTATCAATTCGACGTCATTTTGATATGATGGCGCTCAGTTTTTGTGATTTGCGTCGCGGAGAAACACAGTGGGTAATAATTTGATGCAGACGGATCTATCCGTGTGGGGTATGTATCAGCACGCTGACATTGTCGTTAAAGTGGTAATGATCGGCCTGATTCTGGCGTCCGTGGTGACATGGGCCCTGTTCTTCAGCAAAAGCGTTGAGATGATTGCGCAAAAGCGCCGCATCAAGCGCGAGCAGACCCTGCTGGCTGATGCCCGCTCACTGGACCAGGCCAGCGAAATCGCCTCTTCCTTCCATGCGAAAAGCCTGAGCACCCTGTTAATCAACGAAGCCCAGAACGAGCTGGAGTTATCCGCAGGCAGCGAAGATAACGAAGGCATTAAAGAGCGCACCGGGTTCCGCCTGGAACGTCGCGTGGCGGCTACCGGCCGTTATATGGGCCGCGGTAATGGCTATCTCGCCACCATCGGTGCGATTTCGCCGTTTGTCGGTCTGTTCGGTACCGTTTGGGGCATCATGAACAGCTTTATCGGCATCGCTCAGACGCAAACCACCAACCTCGCTGTTGTTGCACCGGGTATCGCCGAAGCGCTGCTGGCGACGGCTATCGGGTTGGTTGCTGCCATTCCGGCGGTGGTGATTTACAACATCTTTGCGCGCATGATCGGCAGCTACAAAGCCACTCTCGGCGATGTTGCCGCGCAGGTTCTGCTGCTGCAAAGCCGCGATCTTGACCTGGCCGCCAGCAATGCGCAGCCGGTGCGTGCGGCTCAGAAATTACGTGTAGGTTGATACGCCATGGCAATGCGTCTTAATGAAAACCTGGACGATAACGGCGAAATGCATGAAATCAACGTAACGCCGTTTATCGACGTTATGTTGGTGCTGCTGATTATCTTTATGGTGGCCGCGCCGCTTGCCACGGTGGATGTGAAAGTGAATCTGCCGGCATCCTCCAGCCAGCCGCAACCGCGCCCGGAAAAACCGGTCTACCTCTCCGTAAAAGCTGATAACACCATGTTTATCGGTAACGATCAGGTGACGGATGACACAATGGTCAACGCGCTGAATGCGCTGACTGAAGGTAAAAAGGACACCACCATCTTCTTCCGTGCGGACAAAACCGTCGACTACGAGACAATGATGAAAGTGATGGACACGCTGCACCAGGCGGGTTATCTGAAAATCGGTCTGGTGGGCGAAGAGGTTGTGAAAGCGAAGTAATCCGCCGCGACGAAAGGTAAAAAGCTGGCCATCGCCAGCTTTTTTTACGCCTGCTTATCCGAGATGTTCACCGCCGGTGACGCCATGCACTTCGGCCGTGACGTAGCTCGACTCCTGGCTTGCCAGATAAACGTAGACGGGGGCCAGTTCAGCCGGTTGTCCGGCGCGTTTCAATGGCGTTTGCTGACCGAATTGTGGCAGTTTCTCCTGTGGCTGACCGCCAGAAATCTGCAATGCAGTCCAGATTGGCCCCGGCGCCACGATATTGACGCGGATCCCTTTTTCCGCCACCTGTTTTGCCAGCCCGCGGCTGTAATTGAGAATGGCCGCTTTGGTGGAGGCATAGTCCAACAGGTGCGTGCTTGGCTGGTACGCCTGGATCGACGAGGTGGTGATGATGCTACCGCCGCGTGGCAGCAGCGGGATGGCTTCCTGGGTTATCCAGAACAGCGCAAAAACGTTCACCGTGTAGGTCTGAGTAAATTGCGCGGTGGTCAGATTAGCAATCTCCTCAATCGCGGTTTGTCTGCCAGCGACCAGCGCCAGAATATCCAGACCGCCAAGCTGTTCTTTGGCTTTGTGCGGCAACGCGCGGGCAAATGACTCATCGCTCAGATCGCCTGGGATCAGCACCGCTTTGCGCCCGGCTGCTTCGATCTGCGCTTTAACCTGCTGCGCATCTTCTTCTTCCGCAGGCAGGTAGTTGATCGCCACATCCGCCCCTTCACGCGCGTAGGCGATGGCGGCTGCGCGACCGATACCGGAATCTCCGCCGGTGACCAGCGCTTTGCGATCTTTTAACCGTCCGCTACCCACGTAGCTGTTTTCGCCACAGTCGGGCACAGGATCCATTTTTGCCTGCACCCCGGGATAGGGTTGTTTCTGCTGCGGGTAATCGCCAGCATAGTACTGTTTGGTTGGATCCTGAATTTTTGTCTGGTTCGTTGCCATTAAGTACCCTCCATATCGGTTGTTGAGTACTTAAGGGTAGTTGTCTACGCTGCTATTGCGGTCAGATTCAGGATTTTCTTGATTGTGATGATGTGAGCAACCGACGAGGCCGGTTATTTTGCGTCTGGTTTGTTCGTGGCGGTTTCTTCATCCAGCGCGACGGTGGTGACGTTTGACGTGCGGTATTCACCGTCAATCAATTTACGGTTCAGGCGCAGCGTTGCGGCTTCCCGCCCCAGAATGTACTGATAGTTGGTTTCCAGACGACCCATGATCTTTTCCAGCAACTCGGGCTTCTGCTCAATAATCGCATTGATCACCGCGCCATAAATTTCTTCTTTAACCTGTAATGGATAGATTTCCCGACGATTCTGCCATTTCAGGCGCACCAGCGCGGCGGGAATGGATACCAGCTCACGGGCAATACGCTCAATAGTGCTGTTTTTATCGAACACTAATGCCTCTATATTTTGCTTTAAGATAAACTCATCACTTTTTTTGTCATCTAAAGCTAAATATACATTATTGTTATCGATTTCTTTCACGCTACTCCTCCCCAATTTTATAAAACATTGGTCCATCTTTTTCGCGAGTAATCAGGTTAAGCCAAATCTTATCGCCCGATTCATTAATTTCCTGTGTTTTATCCGCAATTATTTTGCTTAATGTCTGGGCATCAATCTCGCCTTCAGCTTGTAAGTCATTAAGCAGACGGGCGAATGTCTCGATTTTTACTACGCGGAACAAACGATCTTTTATATGACGATCGCGTTCCTCAAGTAACATATTTCTTGATTGCCCATTATGGCTTACGTTCGCTAATATTTGCTCAGCGTGTTCGGAGAGGGTTCTTTTTCCCTGAGTTAAATTAGGCTCTTTTCCTTCTTCTCCTGGCCTGGTTTCAGCGGCAGAAATGTGAAATCGTGCCGGGACAAGATTCTCGGGAAGCATTTCTAATATCCTTTAATATCAACAGGGAAGGGGCAAGACAGACGTGAGGTTCGTTGACAATATCATGGCGCACTTTTAAAATCAAAAAAAATGGAGCCTGCTCATGAACAGTATTTTTTATTCTGTTATTACATTATTGCTGCTCACTGGCGGCGTACTTTTATTAATGCGCGAGTACAATAAAGCCCCGCGCAGCGAAATTGAGAACCTTCCTCCCAGACCTCAGCCGTTGTCAAAAGAGGAAGGTGAGGATCATTTTTCTGTGTTAATGAATGCCATTACTCCTGTGTGGTACTGGCGGGTTAACCATGAATATATTGATTTTCTTCATGCGACCATAAAACGCATGAACATGGCGGAATTAAATAATACCCCTGGTTTATTTGAGGCGCAGCGTCGGTGTAGCGATCTCAATTCTGCTGTGTATAAGTATTATGACAATATAAAGAAGCGCTGCCTCAATGGCGAGAAGGTGCCGCACGCCGATCTGGATGTGCTCAACCTGCGCCAGTGTTTTCACGAGTTCAGCACTGAAGCCTACCCGGCACTGGTTGTTTTAGTGTGGCCGGAAAACCAGCGCCCGTGGGTCAACCCCGAAGACGTATAGCGATATTGTCCATACCTTTAGCAGGCCGAAAGGCTGGCCTGCCATCAACCTCGTTATTTTGTTCGTCTCATTGTGTTCAGGTGATGTTGGCAGAGTGTTGCCAAATGTTTGCCAGACTGGGATATACTGGCCGCTGGTTTAGCTATCTGACAGGACACTATGGAACGATTTCTGGAAAACGCAATGTACGCTTCGCGCTGGTTGCTCGCCCCGGTTTACTTTGGCCTCTCCCTTGCTCTGCTTGCACTGACGGTAAAATTCTTCCAGGAGATTTTTCACATCCTGCCCAACCTATTCAGCCTGGCGGAAGCCGATCTCATTCTGACGCTGCTGTCGCTGGTGGATATGACGCTGGTCGGCGGCTTGCTGGTGATGGTGATGTTTTCCGGCTATGAAAACTTTGTCTCGCAGCTCGATATCGCAGAGCACAAAGAGAAACTGAACTGGCTCGGCAAAATGGACTCCACGTCCCTGAAGAACAAAGTGGCCGCCTCTATCGTCGCCATCTCGTCCATTCATCTGTTGCGGGTGTTTATGGATGCGAAGAATGTTCCGGACAACAAACTGATGTGGTACGTGATAATCCACCTGACATTTGTGCTCTCGGCATTTTTGATGGGCTACCTGGACAGGTTAACCCGCGACAAGCATTGATCAAGGCAGGCCGGTTTCCCGGCCTGTATTCGATTATTTATCCGACGACGCCTGCCACAAATTCAGCTCACCATCAGCGATGTGCTTGTCGATTTGCGCCAGCTCGTCTGCGCTGAATGTCAGATTGTTTAACGCCTGAACATTCTCTGCGATCTGCTCCGGGCGGCTTGCGCCAATCAGGACGGAGGTGACGCGCGCATCTTTTAGCAACCAGCTCAGCGCCATTTGCGCCATTGACTGTCCACGTTGTTGCGCCATCTCATTCAGCAGCCGCAGGCTGTTGAGATTGCTTTCCGTCAGCATCTTCTGCGTCAGACCGCGCACTTTATTGCCTTCACGCTGCATGCGCGAACCTTCCGGAATACCGCTCAGGTATTTACCCGTCAATAATCCCTGCGCCAGCGGCGTAAACGCGATGCAGCCCATGCCATTATCTTCCAGCGCATCCAGCAGGCCGGTTTTATCCACCCAGCGATTGAGCAGGTTATAGGAAGGTTGGTGGATCAACAGCGGGATTTTCCACTCGCGCAGCAGCGCCGCCATTTGCCGGGTACGTTCGGTGGAATAGGAGGAGATGCCGATATACAGCGCCTTCCCGCTCTGCACCGCATGAGCCAGCGCAGCGGCGGTCTCTTCCATCGGCGTTTTTTCATCTACCCGGTGCGAATAGAAGATATCCACATACTCCAGCCCCATACGCTTCAGGCTCTGATCAAGGCTGGCGAGCAGATATTTGCGTGAGCCGCCGGAGCCGTAAGGCCCTGGCCACATATCGTATCCCGCTTTGGTGGAAATAATCAGCTCGTCGCGGTAGCTGGCGAAATCTTCGCGCAGCAGACGACCGAAGTTTTCTTCTGCGCTACCTGCTGGCGGTCCGTAGTTATTGGCTAAATCAAAATGGGTGATCCCGAGATCAAACGCGTTACGCAGCAGGGCGCGCTGCGACTCCAGCGCGTGACCGTGGCTAAAACTGTGCCACAAACCGAGTGAAAGGGCGGGTAACTGCAAACCGCTTTTGCCGCAGTAGCGATAGTGCATCTGCGCATAGCGATCCGGGTTGGCAAAACCAGGCATGATGTCTCCTTTATTGTACAGGCTAATTCGAAACAACGTTTCCATCTTATCGCCGTATTTCTGTACATCAAAGGCAAGGCTGATAACTGAACATTTTTTGTGCAGAAAACGGACCGCTATGCTTTGCTTAGAAGGGAAAAAAACGGACGGAGATATGTGATGACGCGTTTGACAGCGAAAGACTTTCCTCAGGAATTACTCGACTACTACGACTATTACGCGCACGGCAAAATCAACAAGCGCGAATTTTTACAGCTGGCCGGTAAGTACGCGGTGGGAGGGATGACGGCGCTGGCGCTGTTTAACCTGCTTAAGCCGAATTACGCGCTGGCGGAGCAGGTGGTGTTCACCGATCCGGACATTCACCCGGAATATATCACCTACCCGTCGCCAAACGGGCATGGTGAAGTGAGGGGCTATCTGGTCAGGCCGACAAAAGCCACCGGGAAAATACCGGCGGTGGTGGTGGTGCATGAAAACCGTGGCCTCAACCCTTATATTGAAGACGTGGCGCGTCGGGTGGCAAAAGCAGGGTACCTTGCGCTGGCGCCGGACGGTCTAAGTTCCGTGGGCGGTTATCCTGGCAATGATGATGAAGGGCGCGAGCTTCAACAAAAGGTCGACCCGACAAAGCTGATGAACGATTTCTTTGCCGCCGTCGAATTTATGCGCCAACACCCGGATGCCAGCGGAAAAGTGGGGATCACCGGTTTTTGCTATGGCGGCGGCGTTTCGAACGCAGCGGCGGTGGCTTACCCGGAACTGAATTGCGCTGTGCCGTTCTATGGCCGTCAACCGCCAGCGGCGGATGTGGCAAAAATCAAGGCACCGTTGCTGCTGCATTACGCTGAACTGGATAAAAACATTAACGCAGGCTGGCCCGCCTATGAGCAGGCGCTGAAGGCGCACCACAACGTCTATGAGGCGTACATTTATGCGGGGGTGAACCACGGTTTTCACAACGACTCTACGCCGCGTTATGACCGTGCTGCCGCGGAACTGGCGTGGCAGCGTACCCTCGGTTGGTTCGAAAAGTACCTGCACTAGCGATGAATCTCCGGCAGGGAGGCCGGTATTGTCGATCTTTATGCTGTGCGAGGTGAATGAATCGATCAAATAACAGACGATTCACTATTTTAAAATCCCGTCCCGCAGTCTCAATTTCCGTTTTAATTTACTTTAGGCACACAACGTTGTCTGGCAAAACATCCGCTAAAAACGGTTGAAAAATAACCTGATAATAAATACTGATGCGCGATTCATAATATTTGTGAATGTATGAAAAAATAAGCAACCCGACGCATATACGCTCACGTTGTGATGACGAAGACATCGGGATTTGCGTTCGCAGCCTCTCGCTCAGGCCGCATTCTGCCTGCCTTTTATCGTTTCGGGTTGTTCCAGATTGCACATACAGATGCCTGTATCCAACCCAGGTGCGTGTATGTTTTAATAATTCTTAACTTACATTTAAAGTACACTTAACACTCTGTTTGGATATTTTTCTGAAGCGTTTGTTTATATATATTAATATTTCGTGCGATGTTTTTTTGAGTGTTTTAATGAAAAGTGGTGTGGTCTCTTTTTATCAAAAAATCGATATAGGGTAATACTTATATGTACATGCATTTTGGGTATTGGGTTAAGGTTTGTTAATAATTATCATTTTCTTGTGAGCACTATTTTCATTTTTTTTCATAAAAATCATAAATAAAAAAATCCTTATAAATTGGTCGGTTATGTGATGATTTTTTGCATCACCATCTTTTTGATGGTGAAGGAAAATATGGCGTAAAGTTAGCAGAATAACGTTCTGTGAGGATACTGGCTCTACCAGTTGAGGTGATAAGCGGCGCTCCTGGATACACAAAAAATTTTAAGCGAACCATACAACTTTTCTAAAACTTGCCGATAAGAAGTTAAGTTTCGCCCGCAGGCGAGAATCTACCTTCACTGCAAGGATAATATTATGGGTATGCTTCGTAACTTTACTATACGAGCCGTGATGCTGGTGATCCTCGGGATCTTCGGTCTGCTGTGGTCTGGCGTCGGGTTGTATAGCGTTTTTTCGTTGTCAAAAGTGGCCGATGGCAATGATGTTGATCGCCAGTTAGTGTCACAGATGACTCTGCTCAGCCAGGGTAACGATCAGTATTTTCGGTTTGTTACTCGTCTCAGTCGCGTTATGGAAGCTAAAGCTGCGGGTGGCTCACCGGATATGGCGCCGGTTCAACAGGCGCTGGATAACATGGGCCGCCGACTGGCGGACTTTAAAGCGATTTCTCCGGGTCCGATGGATCCGAAAGTCTCCGAACAAGTGATTTCTGGTTGGCAGGCGCTGCTGGACCAGGGGATCACCCCGCAGATGCAACTGGCGCAGCAAGGCACGCCGGAGGCTTACCGTAAACAGGCCAACGACGTGACCCCGGTGCTGAGCCGTAACTTTGGCACCGCAACCGAAAGTTTTAATAAAGCCGCCAGCGAGATGTTGGATCAGACCCGGGTAATGGTTGACGGGCAAACCAGCAGCACGCGCAACGCATTAATTGCGGCGATGGTATGCGGTCTGCTGATCCTGCTGTTTACCGACCGTTATCTGGTCACCATGATGGTGAAACCGCTGGCGCGTATCCGCTCGCACTTCGGTCTGATGGCGCAAGGCGATCTCAGCCAGCCGCTGGAAGACTTTGGTCGTAACTGCGTTGGTCAACTGGTGCCGCTGCTGTTAGCGATGCAGGACAGCCTGCGTGAAGCGGTAAGCAGCATCCGCCACGGCAGTGAGAATATCTGGCGCGGTGCGACAGAAATTTCATCCGGTAATAACGATCTCTCTTCCCGTACTGAAGAGCAGGCTGCGGCGCTTGAAGAGACCGCCGCCAGTATGGAAGAGCTGACCTCAACGGTGAAACTGAATGCTGAGAACGCCAGCCATGCAAGCGAGCTGGCGCAGGCAGCCTCAGTGACCGCAAGCAAAGGCGGTTCACTGGTAAAAGAAGTGATCACCACGATGGATGGGATCTCCGGCAGTTCGAAGAAAATTGCTGAAATCACCAACGTCATTAACAGCATTGCGTTCCAGACCAACATCCTGGCGCTGAACGCCGCCGTTGAAGCCGCGCGTGCAGGTGAACAAGGTCGTGGTTTCGCCGTGGTCGCCGGGGAAGTCCGTAACCTTGCCAGCCGCAGTGCGGGCGCGGCAAAAGAGATTGAAACGCTGATTGCCGACTCGGTTAACCGCGTGGAAAAAGGCGCGCAGCTGGTTAACGATACCGGCACCACGATGGAAGGTATTCTGCGCGCGGTCACCGAAGTGACCACCATTATGAAAGAGATAGCCTCCGCCTCTTCTGAACAGAGCAAAGGCATTTCTCAGGTGGGGCTGGCGATTACGCAAATGGATAACGTCACCCAGCAGAACGCCGCGCTGGTTGAGGAGGTTTCCGCTGCCGCCGCTGCGCTGGAACGCCAGACCGAAGAGTTGCAGCGTTCCGTTCAGCAGTTCCGCCTCTCCAGCGAGGAGCAGCATAAAGCGGCTGCACCGAAGCTGGTCAAACCCGATTTATCACGCGGGGCAGCCAAAAAAGAAGCCGCTTCGTCTGATGAGTGGGTGGCGTTTTAATCAGCGCTATTGCCCCCCTTAAAGATCGATATATAATTTTTTATATAGCGATTGAGGGGAGTAGCGATGGACAACCATTTTGGTAAGGGTTTGATGGCCGGGTTGAATGCGTCACAGGCGGATAGCGCCAGTAACGTGGCGCATTTCTGCCCGGATTATAAGCGTGGTTTTGTACTCGGGTTTTCGCATCGCATGTTTGAAAAAACCGGCGATCGTCAACTCAGCGCGTGGGAAGCAGGCATTCTTACGCGTCGTTACGGGCTGGATAAGGACATGGTGATGGACTTCTTTCGCGAGAGCCACTCCAGCACTGTGATCCGATTTTTTATGGCGGGTTACCGCCTCGAAACCTAAAAATAAGCTTTGCTCAATGTAGTTCTCTTTAGTGAAGGTCACTTTTGTCGAGGGTGGCTTTCATTTTTTTTTGTCGTTTTGTGCCCATAAGCCCCTATTTCTTTTGTGCCTACTGTGCACTCCGTCAACTTTTTGCATAATACCCTTGTTTTTTATGTGATTAATTGTCGGGGCGATCGCAGCATTCTGTTCCCAAAGGGGAGGAGAATAATCTTAGTCCGGGCTGAGGGATAACAAGTAAATGGCAGGAGAGAATCTACATTTTGTATCACAGGGTGTGAGCCGTCGTGATTTTATGAAGCTGTGCGCTGCGTTGGCGGCCACCATGGGATTAAGCGGCAAGGCTGCTGCAGAGATGGCGGAAGCCGTCAGTCATCCCCAACGTCCACCGGTTATCTGGATTGGCGCACAGGAGTGCACCGGATGTACCGAATCGCTGCTTCGCTCTACCCACCCCACCGTTGAAAACCTGGTACTGGAAACCATTTCGCTGGAATACCACGAAGTGCTTTCTGCTGCCTTTGGTCATCAGGCTGAGGAGAACAAACACCGCGCGCTCGAGCAGTACAAAGGGCAGTATGTGCTGGTGGTTGACGGCTCAATCCCGATGAAAGACGGCGGGATTTACTGCATGGTGGCTGGCGAGCCCATTGTGGAACATATTCGTAAAGCGGCGGAAAACGCGGCGGCGATCATAGCCATTGGCTCTTGCTCTGCCTGGGGCGGCGTGGCGGCGGCGGGCGTCAACCCTACCGGTGCGGTAAGCCTGCAGTCGGTGTTGCCGGGCAAAACCGTGATCAACATTCCTGGTTGTCCGCCGAACCCGCAAAACTTCCTCGCGACAGTGGCGCACATCATCACCTTTGGCAAACCACCTGCGCTGGATGCCAAAAACCGTCCTGCTTTTGCCTACGGTCGGCTGATCCACGAGCACTGCGAACGCCGTCCGCACTTTGATGCCGGACGCTTTGCGAAAGCGTTTGGCGATCAGGGCCATCGTGAAGGCTGGTGCCTCTATCACTTAGGCTGTAAAGGGCCGGAAACCTACGGTAACTGCTCCACGCTGCAATTTTGCGATGTGGGCGGCGTCTGGCCAGTGGCAATTGGTCACCCCTGCTACGGCTGTAATGAAGAAGGCATTGGCTTCCATAAAGGCATCCATCAACTGGCGCACGTTGAGAATCCCACGCCACGGGCAGAGAAACCCGATGTCAACCTGAAAGAGGGGGGCGCGGTTTCGGCAACAGCGGTTGGTTTGCTGGGCGGCGTAGTGGGTCTGGTGGCGGGCGTAGGCGTTATGACGGTGCGCGAGCTGGGGCGTCAGCAAAAGAAAAACGACGCTGACTCACAGGGAGACTAACCGTGAACAGACGTAATTTTCTTAAAGTGGCGTCCGGCGGGGCGTTGCTGGCGGCAGGCTCGTCGACGAGTTTTGCCGCCGCAGAGAACCGCCCGCCGATTCCCGGCGCGCTGGGTATGCTGTACGACTCCACGCTCTGTGTAGGGTGCCAGGCTTGCGTGACCCGTTGCCAGGACATCAATACCCCGCAACGTAATCCGCAGGGTGAACAAACCTGGTCCAATAACGACAAACTTTCGCCGTACACCAATAACATCATTCAGGTCTGGCATAGCGGCAGCGGGGTGAACAAAGATCGCCTTGATGACGGTTACGCCTATATCAAAAAACAGTGCATGCACTGCGTGGACGCCAACTGTGTCTCCGTTTGCCCGGTTCAGGCGCTGAAAAAAGACAGCAAAACCGGCATCGTCCATTATGACGCCAGCGTCTGTACCGGCTGCCGTTACTGCATGGTCGCCTGTCCCTTCGATGTGCCGAAATACGATTACAACAACCCGTTCGGTGAACTGCACAAATGCCAGCTCTGTAACCAGAAAGGCGTTGAGCGTCTGGATAAAGGTGGATTGCCAGGCTGCGTGGAAGTCTGTCCTGCTGGCGCGGTGATTTTCGGTACGCGCGAAGATCTGCTGGCGGAAGCCAAAAAACGCCTCTCGCTAAAACCCGGAACCGAGTATCACTATCCCCGGCAAACGCTCACCTCCGTCGACACCTATCAACACACTGTCGCCAGCTACTACCCGCACCTGTACGGTGAAAAAGAGGGTGGCGGCACGCAGGTGCTGGTGCTGACCGGCGTGCCTTACGAGGTGCTGGGTTTGCCGGAGCTGGATGACCTGGCGACCGGCGCCCGTTCTGAACATGTTCAGCATACGGTGTACAAAGGCATGATGTTGCCGCTGGCTGTGCTGGTGGGGCTGACGGCGCTGGTGCGTCGCCATACGAAGAATGAGCACCATGAAGGAGGCGACGATCATGAGTCATGATCCGCAACCGTTGGGCGGCAAGCTGTTCAGCAAGCCAATACGGCTTTTTGCCCCGCTGATCGTGCTGTGCGGGATCTTTATCCTCAAGCGTCTGATCTTCGGCCTGGGATCGGTCTCGGATCTTAACGGCGGTTATCCGTGGGGGATCTGGATCGCTTTCGACTTGCTCATCGGCACCGGTTTCGCTTGCGGCGGCTGGGCGCTGGCCTGGGCTGTATATGCCTTTAACCGTGGCGACTACCATCCGCTGGTGCGTCCGGCATTACTGGCCAGTCTGTTCGGTTATTCGCTGGGTGGTTTGTCCATCACCATTGACGTCGGGCGTTACTGGAATCTGCCCTATTTTTACATTCCGGGGCACTTCAACGTGAACTCTGTCCTGTTTGAAACCGCCGTCTGTATGACGATTTACATCGGTGTGATGGCGCTGGAGTTCGCGCCCGCGCTGCTGGAGCGGTTGGGCTGGAAAGTGTCGCTGCGGCGGCTGAATAAGGTGATGTTTTTTATTATCGCCCTTGGCGCGCTGCTGCCCACTATGCACCAGTCTTCGATGGGCTCTTTGATGATCGCGGCCGGGTACAAGGTCTACCCGCTGTGGCAAAGCTACGAAATGCTGCCGCTGTTCTCCTTGCTGACCGCATTTATCATGGGCTTTTCGATTGTCATCTTTGAAGGTTCGCTGTTGCAGGCCAGCCTGCGCGGTAACGGGCCGGATGAAAAGCGGCTGTTTACCAGGTTAACCGGGACGTTAAGCGTTCTACTGGCGCTGTTTTTGCTGCTGCGCGTAGGGGAAATCACCTGGCGCGACAAGTGGAGCTACGCCTTTGCAGGGGATTTTTACAGCCTGATGTTCTGGCTGGAAATCGCGCTGCTGCTGTTTCCGCTGTTGGTGCTGCGCTCGGCGCGCCTGCGCACCGATTCCCGTGTTCTGTTTATCGGCGCGTTAAGCATGCTGTTGGGATGCGCTCTGTGGCGACTCTCCTATTCGCTGTTAGCGTTTAATCCCGGCAACGGCTATCACTACTTCCCGGCCTGGGAAGAGATATTGATTTCTATCGGTTTTGTGGCAATTGAAGTCTGTGCGTACATCTTACTCATACGTCTGTTGCCGATTATTCCTCCGTTACAACGACAAGAACGTCATGAGGCGAGTGAAGCATGAGTCAACGAATTACCATCGATCCGGTGACCCGTATTGAGGGTCATTTACGCATTGACTGCGAAATTGAAAACGGTGTTGTATCCAAAGCCTGGGCATCAGGCACGATGTGGCGCGGTATGGAAGAGATTGTGAAGAACCGCGACCCGCGGGATGCGTGGATCATTATGCAGCGCATCTGTGGTGTCTGTACGACGATTCACGCTATTGCCTCTGTCCGTGCCGTGGAAAGCGCACTGGAGATGAAAGTCCCGGTCAACGCCCAGTATATTCGCAACATTATTCTGGCCGCGCACACCATCCACGATCATATTGTGCACTTTTACCAGCTCTCGGCGCTGGACTGGGTTGATATCACGTCCGCGCTCAATGCTGATCCGGCAAAAGCGGCGAACCTGCTGAAAGGGCTCTCTGACTGGCCGCTGAACAGCGAAAACACGTTTAAAGAGGTGCAGGACAAAATCAAAGCGTTGGTCGCCAGCGGTCAGTTGGGGATTTTCGCCAACGGCTACTGGGGACATCCGGCCATGAAGCTGCCGCCGGAAGTGAACCTGATTGCCGTCGCGCACTATTTACAGGCGCTGGAGTGTCAGCGTGATGCCAACCGCATCGTCGCCTTGCTTGGCGGGAAATCGCCGCATATTCAGAACATGGCGGTGGGCGGTGTTGCCAACCCGATCAATCTTGACGGCATCGAAGTGTTGAACCTGGAACGGCTGATGTACCTC
This sequence comes from Kosakonia sp. N21, assembly GCF_050587465.1. NCBI lineage: Bacteria > Pseudomonadati > Pseudomonadota > Gammaproteobacteria > Enterobacterales > Enterobacteriaceae > Kosakonia > Kosakonia sp. N21. The sequence continues at coordinate 99,578 of NZ_JBOBHR010000009.1, forward strand.
AAGTCGTTTATCGACAAGCTGCAGGGCTTTATCGAACAGGTTTACAAGGTCGATACCGCCGTGATTGCGGCGTTCTATCCGGAGTGGCTGGAGCGCGGTAAAGGCAGCGTCAATTACCTGAGCACGCCGGAGTTTCCGACCGACGGTGAAAATGGCAGCTTCCTGTTCCCTGGCGGTTACATTGAAAACGCCGATCTCAGCACCTATCGGTCCATCACCGCGTACAACGATCCGTTTATGGTGAAAGGCATTCAGGAGGGCGCGAAACACGCCTGGTATAAAGACGAAGCGCCGCAAGAGCCGTGGCAAGGGACAACAGTGCCAAACTACACCGGCTGGCAGGAAGACGGGAAATATTCGTGGGTCAAATCACCGACGTTCTACGGCAAAACCGTGGAAGTGGGGCCGCTGGCCAATATGCTCTGTAAACTGGCGGCGAAGCGCGAATCCACGACCAGCAAACTCAATGAAATTGTGGCGATTTACCACAAACTCACCGGTAAAACGCTGGGCGTTGAGCAACTGCACTCCACGCTGGGCCGCATTATTGGTCGCACCGTGCATGCCTGCGAATTGCATCAGGTTGCCAGCCAGCAGTATCAGGCGCTGGTCGACAACATCGGCAAAGGCGACATGACCACCTTTGTGAAGCCGGACATTCCCGCCAGCGGCGAGTTTAAAGGCGTAGGCTTCCTCGAAGCGCCGCGCGGCATGCTCTCACACTGGATCGTGATCAAAGACGGCACCATCAGCAACTACCAGGCCGTCGTGCCATCGACGTGGAACGCCGGGCCGCGCAACGTGAACGACGAAGCCGGTCCCTACGAGCAGTCGCTGGTGGGCACGCCGATTGCCGATCCGCAAAAACCGCTGGAAGTGGTGCGCACCATTCACTCTTTCGACCCTTGTATGTCCTGCGCTGTACACGTGCTGGACGCAGACGGTAACGATGTGGTGTCGGTGAAGGTGCTGTAATGTCGATTTTAGTGTTGGGGGTGGGCAATATTTTGCTCACCGATGAAGCAATCGGCGTACGGGTGGTGGAAGCGCTGGAGCAGCGTTTCCACCTGCCGGAACAGGTCGAAGTGCTGGATGGCGGCACCGCCGGCATGGAGTTGCTGAGCGCGATGGCGAGCCGCGATCATCTGATCATTGCAGACGCCATCGTCACGCGTAAAAGCGAGCCAGGCAGCGTCATCTGCCTGCGTGACGATGAAGTGCCCACGCTGTTCAGCAACAAAATTTCTCCGCACCAACTGGGTTTGTCTGACGTGCTGTCCGCGCTGCGCTTTACCGGGGAGTTCCCGGCGAAGCTGACGCTGGTCGGCGTCATTCCAGCCTCGCTGGAGCCGCATATTGGTTTGACGCCGATCGTGGCGGCAAGTATCGATACGGCTTTGCAGGCGGTGCTGGATGCGCTGGCGGAATCCGGCGTGGTGCTGACGCCAAGGGAGGTTCAGCATGCAGGATGAGTTAACCGGCTTTGACGCCTCGCCGCACGGCGAGGTGCAGGCTGCTTTTGCTGCAGTGGCCGCAGGCGAGATGCACGATTTACCGTTTGTACATCCGCACATGCCGATCTCGGTGACGCCCTTCACGCTGTTTGAAGGGCAGTGGATAGGTTGTGTGATAACGCCGTGGATGCTGAGTTTACTGATCTTTCCCGGCCCACAGCAGTGCTGGGTGCGGCGTAACGTCGGCGAGCGTATTGGGCTGCGATTACCCTATGGTGAGATGACCTTTACCGTTGGCGAAATGCCCGCCCTTGCGCAATATCTGAGCTGTTCGTTAATGTCGCCATTAGCGCGGGAGCTGCGTGCAGAACAGGGGGCGTCGCTGGCGCATGATTGCCTGAAAATGGCGCTCTCCCTGCCGGTGAGCGAGTCGGTGAGTCGTCGTGCGTTGCTCACCCGGCTGAAGGACGCCCGGCATGCATGAGTTATCGCTATGCCAGAACGCGGTGGAGATCATCGAACAGCAGGCCAGGCAAAACGGCGCCAGTAAGGTGACTGGCGTGTGGCTGGAAGTGGGCGCGCTGGCCTGTGTGGAGGAGAGTGCGCTGCGTTTCGGCTTTGATATCGCCTGTCGCGATACCCTTGCCGAAGGGTGCGCGTTGCATATCCTCCATAAACCTGCGCAGGCATGGTGCTGGAATTGCAGCCAGTCGGTGGAAATTACCCGCCATGATGAGTGCCCACTCTGCCACTGCCCAACGCTGCATATTGAGCACAGCGAGGGCGTACAGATCAAAAGTATTGAAGTGGAGTAAGCAAGATGTGTATAGGCGTACCGGGCCAGGTGGTGGCCGTGGGCGACGATTTTCATCAACTGGCGCAGGTGGACGTTTGCGGTGTGCGCCGCGAGGTCAATATCGCCCTGGTGTGCGAAGATGATCCGCGTGCGTTACTCGGGCAGTGGGTGCTGGTGCACGTGGGATTTGCCATGAGCCTGATTGATGAAAACGAAGCGCAGGAGACGCTTGCGGCGCTGCGCAATATGGAGCTGGAGGATTTTGCTCCTCAGCGGTGAGGCGTGTCGGTTTTTATATCGGTGATCATTTGCGTCACCAGTGACAGGTTGCCGATTTTTACTTCGCTGGCGCGGTAGAATTTGCTCTTATCGATAAGCAATAGCGATTGCTGCGCCCGCCGTAATAACTGCGCTTTAAACACGGCGTTATGGCGGGTGGAGTCCCACATCTCGCCCGCCGCATCCACCCCCTCGCAGGAGAAGATAAACAGATCGATCTCCAGCGATTTCAACAGGCCAGGCAGCGCCGGATTAACATAACAACACTCGGCGCGATCCAGCCGCCCGCCCGAACAGACCAGCGTGATGTTTTGCCGACGGACGATCTCCTGGCATACCGGCACGCTGTTGGTAAAGACGGTAAGGTCGATATCCGGCAACTGCCGCGCAAGGTGAAAACAGGTGGAGCTGGCATCCAGCGCCAGCGTCATCCCCTCATCAATCCAGTTCAGCGCATGGCGGGCGATATCGGCTTTGTCCGCATAATGGCTTTTCAGCCGGTTGCGAAACGGCTCGCTGCTTTCCTGCTGCGGTGAATGCAGCATCCGTGCGCGACCATGGCGGCGCACGATTTTCCCCTGCGTTTGCAGCGCATTCAGATCCCGGCGGATGGTTTCAATACTCACGCCCAATTGTGCAGACAGCGCTGCGGTCGTCAGGGTGTCATACCGGGTGAGGAGTTGCACAATCGTCTGCTGGCGTGCGGTTTTCATCAGCTATGCCCCGGCGCAGGCGGAGAGGGAAATCAGCGTCTGGCCGAGAGCTGCGCCGTTTTTCCCGGTGTGTTTGATGTGATACATCGCCCGATCGGCGCGTTTCAGCGCGTTGACGAAATCGTCGTCATCCTGCGCCTCATCAATGCCAATCGATGCTCCAACCGACGCCTCGCCGTTATCCAGTTCGAAGGGCGTCAGCGCCGCGCGCAGGCAAGTATGGGCGGTGCTGTTAATCAGCAGGCTGGTAAGCGGAAACGGTAACAGCAGAACGAACTCATCGCCGCCGAGACGGCCGACAATCGTTCCTTGCGGGCAGGCATTGCGCAGACGCTGGCTCAACTGGATCAGCAGTTCGTCGCCGCTACGGTGACCGAAAGTATCGTTGACCGCTTTAAAATCATCCAGATCGATAAAGGCCACGCACACGGGTCCGGCAAGCTTCAGCTCATCAAAGTGCTGCAACAGCGCGTGGCGATTAGCCAGCCCGGTAAGCGGATCGTGGTTCGCCAGCGCCGAGAGTTGCTCCTCATACTGCTTCTCTTTGGTCATGTCGATGTGCGTGCCGGTCACTTTTAGCGGTGAACCGTTGGCATCCCACTCCGTTACGCGGCCTCTGTCGAGCACCCAGGTGACGGTGCCGTTTTTATGCTGCATGCGGTGCAGGGCTTCATAAAACGGGGTCTTGCCGTGCAAATGATCGTAAAACGCGTCCAGCACGCGCTGGCGATCATCTTCATGCAGGTGCTCACGCCAGACATCAAAATGGGCGCTCAGCTCTTTGGGTTGATAGCCAAGCATCGAACCCCAACGGCGGTTGTAGATGATCAGTTTGCCGCTGGGGACATCAAGCTGCCACAGGCACAGCCCGGTGCCGTCCAGTGCAGCGCTGAGTTTATTGCGCGCGTCGCGCGCTATCCGCACCAGCCTGGCGTTATGCTTTTTCAGATTCTGGATCTGCTGTTTGAGCGCGATGTCGGACATGGGGCCGGCTACAGGTAAATAAAACGCATTCTTACCAGTTATTCAGGTCGTGTAAATATGGTGTGAAAAAAACAGTGGAAGGTAATGAAGGGCGGGAATAAACCGGGCGGAATACCGCCCGGCGCAGAAGATTACGCCTGACGTTTATCTTCCGTGTTGGTGTCGAAGTCGCTGGCGTCGTGGCGCTCATGCAGCTGCTCATGCGGCTCGCCGAACGTACGGTTAACGATCCGCCCACGTTGCACAGCCGGGCGCGCAAGGATCGCTTTCGCCCAGCGTTGCACATGGGTGTAGATGCCTGCGTCGAGGAACTCTGCGGCGTTGTAGACATTACCCAGCACCACATTGCCGTACCACGGCCAAATCGCCATATCGGCAATGGTGTACTCATCACCGGCGACAAACGGATGGTCAGCCAGTTGCTTATCCAGCACATCCAGTTGGCGCTTGGCTTCCATGGTAAAGCGATTAATCGCGTACTCGATTTTCACCGGCGCATAGTTATAGAAGTGACCGAAACCGCCACCGAGGAAAGGCGCAGAGCCCTGCAACCAGAACAGCCAGTTCAGGGTTTCGGTGCGCCCGGCCGGATCGTTGGGCAGGAAATGGCCAAACTTCTCCGCCAGATACAGCAAGATCGCCCCGGATTCAAATACGCGGGTGGGCGGCGTGGTGGAGTGATCGCGCAGCGCCGGGATCTTCGAGTTTGGGTTCACTTCAACAAAACCGCTGGAGAACTGATCGCCTTCGCCAATGCGAATTAACCAGGCGTCATACTCGGCCGCCGTAACCCCTTTCTCCAGCAGCTCTTCCAGCATGATGGTTACTTTCTGGCCGTTCGGCGTGCCCAGCGAATAGAGTTGCAACGGATGTTTGCCCACCGGCAAGGTTTTCTCATGCGTCGGGCCGGAGATCGGACGGTTAATATTGGCAAATGCACCGCCGCCGGATTTATCCCACGTCCAGACTTTAGGGGGCTGATAGTTGTCTGACATATTGGTCTGCCTTTTGGTTGATCTGTTGAAGCGTTATAGGAACGGGTTGCTCATCAGTGTAGCAGCGTCTCAGGCGAGGATGCGCTGCGCCCAGACGCCGATGTCATCGCCGCTGCCGAGATCGGCCTGCACCAGCCCGTTGACCATAAAAGTCGGCGATACGTGAATGCCGTTCTGCCGCGCATATTTGCTGTGCCATTTGATTTCGGTTTGCAATTCCGGCCTGGCAAACGCCGCCGCAAGTTTCACTCCGCTATACTGCTCAATACGTTCAATAATTTGCTGCGGCGTGGCGTCCATATTCGGGCCGCTACAGTGGTCCGTGAATTCGAACTCTTCACGATGGTCCGCCACCGCTTTCAGCACGCTTCGTGCAGCGGCTTTGCCTTCCGGCAGTGTGGAAGCAGCAAGGATGCAGCGCACAATCACACCGGAGAACATATGCCACGGTTGCGATTGCAGACGGATTTTGACGGTGACCTTCTCTTCGCCCACCTCGTTGAGCAAGGCGTCCAGCTTGTTAAAGGCGCGGACGGAGAAAGGGCAGGTCGGCTCGAGGAACACCTCGAACGTGCGTGGACCGTGGCCCCAGCTAAGCGGATCGGCGTGTAAAGGTTGTTGGCTCATTGTCACTCCTGGTATGTGATGTTTTTATCGTGTCTGAGAATATCAGGATGCGATAGACGCGGGGAGTACGCTTTGCGCTGGATGCGGTTAACGCCTCTTGATGCACTTTCTTATTGAAATGACTGAGGTATTCGGTTTACTAACGTTAACAGGCAATGATGAAAAGGAACTAAAGAGGGCGGAGATTATGTGTCGTTACCTCGTCAGACTGTGCGTGCTCTTTTTCGCGGTATTTCTCGTCAGTGACTGGGGGTTAAACTTTCGCCCCGGCAACAATGTCTCTCTGTTCTGGCCCGCTAACGTACTGGCCTTCAGCCTGTTTATTCATTTCCGTTTACGTTGCCGTCATGTGGGCTGGCGACTGTTGCACAATGGGTTGCTGATGGTTATCAGCTATTGCGCGATGCTGCTGGCGGCTCTCAGTTTTGAGGATGGGTCGGGTATTGAGCAAAAGGTGATCTACTGCGCGTTTAATATCGGCTTTTATCTGCCTGCCTGGCTCTGTTTTATTTACTGTTTCCACAGCCGTTTTTTGCAGCGGAGCAAGTTCACCGGCAATGCCGTTCTGGTGATGACTATCCCGGTGGTGGTGGGCGCATTCTGCTCGGCGGCGGTGTTCGGGCTTTGGCTATGGGCGACAAACAGCGCCGATATCTATCAACTCATGCGCGGCTGGTTCAGCGAACAACTCAGCACAGGCATCATTTTTGTTTGTTTTTTCATTCAGTTAAAGACTATTTTCCGCACAGTGAGGCGGCAATTACACCGTGGGTGGCAACAGCTACGCCCGCAGGTATTCGTGATCGCTTTTTTAGTGTTTGTGCTGCTCTGCGTCCTGTTTTCCGGCACCGAGATGGTGGCGTTGATCCTCTTCCCGCTGGCGTGGTTCGCCCTGCGTTACTCCTTTAAAACGACCGTGGTACTCTGCATGCTCACCGGTGTGGCGCTGAATTATCTCTATGCTGTCAGGCTGCTCGAGCCAGGCGCGGGCGTCACCCAGGCGGATCTTGATGCCATGCTCAACGCGTTTCGCATCAATCTCTCGATACTGATCATGGCCATACTGATGGTTTCCCGGGTTGTTTCCGCCAACAAAATTCTGCTTAAACGTATTGAGTCCGGCAGCCGCCGCGATGTGCTGTCCGGTGCATTGAACCGCCGCGCTTTTCTGGCGCAGCTTTCCCGGCTCTGTACCGAGCGTGAAGGGCTGCACCCCCGCGAGGTGGCCATCCTGTTTCTTGATATCGATAACTTTAAAAAGATCAATGATATTTACGGTCACTCGGCGGGTGATGATGTTATTCGCCATTTTGTTGCCCTGTTGAAAAAGCAGATGCGGCAACATGACCTGATCTGCCGCTGGGGAGGCGAGGAATTTATTATCGCTGCGCTGGATCTCAATCCTCCTGACGCGCTGTTACTTGGCGAGCGGATGCGAGCCTGGGTCGCGTTAACGCCGGTTAAAGTGCCTGGCGCTGCGCCGCTAAGCTTTACCACCAGTGTGGGCATCAGCGCCTTTCGCTGCGGGCTGGGTGAAAACATCCATCTGGCGATTAACCGGGCCGATGAGGCGCTGTATGAGGCAAAAAAACAGGGCCGTAACCGCGTGAAAATGTACTCGCCGTCGTGAAAATCACGCTCTGATCGCCTGTAACAATCAGCCATTAACGCCGCACCTTGCATCGCGATAAATGAATTAATCTGACTTAAATAATATTTTTCATGGAGTATCTGATTTAACTAAAATTAATATGATATATAATGGACGGTTGCTTATTTTAATTTCTTATGTGAATCATCTTTCGTCAGCATTATTTGTTATTAATATGTTTTAACCGCCTGTCGATAATCGTTATGAGGATCTTTCTCGACTCATCAGGATGAGTCATTCGTCGCAGATTATCTGGTTAACGAGTAGCGGAGATAATGATGCAGGAGATTCAGGCGATTCAGGCAAGCGCGCACCTTGCCAGCACAAAAGAGACTATCACGCATAAGATTGAAACGGCGAATAGCACCGGCATCAGTACCAGTACCAGTACTGAACATGGCGCTGGCAAGCAGTCGTATCAGGATGACAGCACCAAAGTGACGCTCTCCTCTCGTGCAGAAAACCACAAATCTTTAAAAGAAGTTCAGGCTGAGCAAGAGGCCCAGGAAAAGAAAAAAGTGGAAAATCATGAGATTGATTATTCCCTGGCGATGTCCGGTATTCCGCAATATGGCGGGCGACTGGTCACGATCGTTAAATATCCTGATGGCCGAACGGAAATGATCGATGCGTTTTCCGGGAAAAAAGTCACCCAGCAGGATTTAGAGCAGGCGCAGATGGCGAAAAAAAATAGCCAGCTCGCGCAGCAGCAACTGGAAAGCAAACCTGGCGTGGAGACGCTTCCCGATGCAATGCCTGGAGAATCTCAACTGACCGATATGCAATAAATTTCCGGAATAATACACGCTTTATTTTTAAGGGTATTTTCTCTTTTTTGCAGGCAACGGAGTCATTTACTTATCGGTTTGTTTTGCAAGGCGTTTGCGAGAAAAATATATCTTATATGGGTTGTTTGAAAATAACGTCGCCATCCTGATATCTGTTTGGCTTAAGTGCGTTAACGATACGGTGAATTTTCAGCGGTTTTTTAGCTGAGGATATCGGCTATCTTTTGCCTGGTTATCTGGCGCAGGGCATAAAATCTGCCTCCCTTTTGCACAGGGCAGAAAGACTCAGCAACGCCGGGTAATGCAAACCAAAGGTATGCCTGCGCACATGAAGAGGGTTAACGTGGCATCGCTTTCATCCGGATGGGAGCAGGTTTAAGCGTATTTAACGACAAGAGGGGGGAGCGATTGACGCAGGTGTTAACGCTTCGTTTTGTTATGCTTCTCTTTATATTCAGCAATGGCGTCGTTGATACTGTCTGTGGCGATGGAGTCAACCTGCTGGCCTTCAAAAAACACCTCATAATGGCCTGAGACGTATTTAAAGGTGAATACTTTTCCCTGATAACGCACGCGTTTTTCTTTAACCGACAAACCCCTGTTACGCATAGCCACTTTTGCTAATGTATCTATCTTTTTATTTTTCATAATTATTTTACTTACCTGTGCAGGCTGCTTCGCGATGTCTGATATTAAGCTCACTCTGTATGATGTTAATTTGTTATCCTCAAAAAGGAAAGAAGAGGGTGCCAGATAGTGGCTATTAATAATAGATGAAATATTTTTCGTTATCTTAAGGTTATCTTAATATTAACAGTGCCTTGCAAATGATAACTGAAAGATTCATTTATTTTTCTCTTTTTACTGATATTAAATTTCAAACTTCTCTGGTGATAATAGTTTTGATTCTCATTTCATTTCCGCTACGATTACACTCCAGCTTCGTCTGTAGACGTTCGCTATTAAACCAATGAAAAAAGGAATGATGATGAAGAATCGCTTTTTGCCTTTCTGTTCGCTTGCACTGGTCATCTCTTCAGTTTTAACCGCCCCCGCTGTATTAGCGGCAAATAACGATGACGGTATTGTTGTTTATAACGCGCAACATGAAAACCTGACCAAAAGCTGGGTTGATGAGTTCACCAAAGAAACCGGTATTAAAGTCACGTTGCGCAACGGCGGCGATACCGAGCTGGGTAACCAGTTGGTGCAGGAGGGGAATGTCTCTCCGGCGGATGTGTTTCTGACGGAAAACTCCCCGGCGATGACGCTGGTGGATAATGCGAAGCTGTTCGCCCCGCTGGATGCCGACACGCTGAAGCAGGTGCCTGCCCGTTTCCGTCCTGCGCATGGTCGCTGGATTGGCATCGCCGCGCGTAGCACGGTGTTTGTTTACAACCCGGCCAAAATTAGCAGCGCGCAACTCCCGGCATCGCTGATGGATCTGGCGAAACCGGAATGGAAAGGGCGCTGGGCGGCTTCCCCGTCAGGCGCGGACTTCCAGGCCATTGTCAGCGCCATGCTGTCGCTGAAAGGTGAAAAAGCCACGCTCGACTGGCTGAAAGCCATGAAAACCAACTTTACGCCGTACAAAGGCAACAGCACGGTGATGAAAGCCGTGAACGCCGGGCAGATCGATGGCGGCGTGATCTATCACTATTACTACTTTGTTGATCAGTCCAAAACCGGCGAAAACAGTAAAAACACCCAGCTTCACTACTTCAAACACCAGGATCCTGGCGCATTTGTCAGCATTTCTGGCGGTGGCGTGCTGGCATCCAGCAAGCACCCGAAACAGGCGCAGGCGTTTATCAAATGGATCACCGGCAAAACCGGCCAGGATATGCTGCGCACCAACACCGCATTTGAATATGCTGTAGGTGAGCATGCCGCTTCCAACGAAAAACTGGTGCCGCTGAATCAGTTAGATGCACCTGCTGTTGAGCCGTCCGCCCTGAACAGCCAAAAAGTCACAGAGTTAATGACCGAAGCCGGTCTGCTGTAATTGATTGCATAACCATGAGCGCCTTATGTCCAGTTTAACGCTTCCGGCGGCAACCGCCGCGGCCAGCCAGACCACGCGTCACCGTCCCCCGGTGGTGTTAGTGGTGTTAGCCCTTTTTGTCGCGTTGCTTGCTTTACTTCCCGTGGGGTTTGTTATCGCTGTGGGAATCGATACCGGATGGGAGAGTGTTAAGGCGCTCATTTTTCGCCCCCGCGTGGGCGAACTGGTGAGCAATACCTTTTTGCTGGTCGCGATTGCCGTACCTGCCTGCGTGATCCTTGGCACGGCGATCGCGTGGTTAACCGAAAGAACCTCGCTGCCAGGCCGACGGCTATGGTCGGTTCTGGCGGTCGCGCCGCTGGCCATTCCTGCGTTTGTGCAAAGCTATGCGTGGGTCAGCGTTGCGCCTGCATTCAATGGGCTTTGGGCGGCGGTATTTATCTCCGTGCTGGCCTATTTCCCGTTTATTACCATGCCGGTGGCCGCCGTGTTGCGCCGCCTGGATCCGGGGCTGGAAGATGTGGCCGCCTCGCTGGGAACCCCGCCCTGGCTTATCTTTTTCCGCGTAGTGCTGCCCCAGCTTAAACTGGCGCTTTGCGGCGGTGCGCTGCTGGTAGCGTTGCACTTGCTGGCGGAATATGGCCTGTTTGTGATGATCCGTTTCGACACCTTCACCACCGCCATTTACGACCAGTTTCAGTCCACCTTTAGCGGCCCGGCGGCGAATATGCTGGCGGGCGTGCTGGCCATCTGCTGCCTCGGGCTGCTGTTACTGGAAAACGCTGCGCGTGGCAACGCGCGCTATGCCCGTGTTGGCGCGGGCGCGGCGCGTAAGCAGCAGCAACATACACTGGGCAGATGGGGACGTACGTTGGGGCTGTTCGTGTGCCTCTGCGCGGTGATCCTGTCGCTGGGCACGCCGCTTGTCGTGCTTGCCCGTTGGTTATGGTTGGGTGGCGTTGCCAGCTGGGATAATGCCGATCTGTGGCTTTCTCTGCACCAGACGGTTTTTCTGGCGCTCTGCGGCGCGGCGATCACCACCGCTTTTGCGCTCCCGACGGCCTGGCTAAGCGTACGTCATCCGCGTCCTGCATTTCGCCTGCTCGAAGGCTGTAATTACATTGCCAGCTCGCTGCCGGGAATTGTTGTCGCCCTGGCGCTGGTGACGGTGACCATCCATTATGCCCGGCCGATTTATCAGACCGAGGTGACGCTGTTTCTTGCCTACGCGCTGATGTTTATGCCCAGAGCGCTGGTGAATCTTCGCGCCGGTATTGCGCAAGCGCCGGTTGAGCTGGAACGTGTGGCGCAAAGCCTGGGTACAACACCCGCCAGAGCACTGCTCAGCGTAACGCTACGGCTGGCAGCGCCGGGGGCGGCGGCCGCTGCGGCGCTGGTGTTCCTGGGCGCGAGCAATGAGCTTACCGCGACGTTGCTGCTTTCGCCGCTTGGCACCCGCACACTGGCGACGGGGTTCTGGGCGCTAACCAGCGAGATTGATTATGTTGCAGCGGCGCCTTATGCCGCGCTGATGATCCTGATTTCACTGCCGCTGACCGGCCTGCTGTACAAGCAATCACAAAAACTTTCAGGTCTTTAAGATGTTAGAACTCACGCATATTTCCAAAACATTTGGCGCTGTACGGGTACTGGACGATGTCAGCCTGACTATTCCACCTGGCAGCCGTACGGCGATTGTCGGGCCGTCCGGCTCCGGTAAAACCACGTTGCTGCGCCTGATTGCCGGGTTTGATGCGCCGGACAGCGGCCAGATTATGATGCAGGGAAAGCCGTTATTCGCCGACGGGCAGTTTGTTCCTGCCCATCAGCGCCGCATTGGTTTTGTACCGCAGGAAGGGGCGTTGTTTCCCCATCTTCGCGTGGGAGAAAACATTGCCTGGGGGTTGCGTGGCGCGCGCCACGCAAAGCGCGATCGCGTGGCGGCCTTGATGGCAATGGTCTCGCTGGACGCGAAACTGGCCCGGCGCTGGCCGCATGAGATTTCCGGCGGGCAACAACAGCGCGTGGCGCTGGCCCGTGCACTGGCGCAGCAACCGGCGGTGATGCTGCTGGATGAACCTTTTTCGGCACTGGATACCGGCCTGCGGGCGTCGACCCGTAAGGCCACGGCGGAACTGCTGACGCAGGCAGGCGTGGCGTCGATTCTGGTGACGCACGACCAGAAAGAGGCGCTCTCCTTTGCCAGCCAGATTGCGGTTATCCGCCACGGGCGCTTTACTCAGGTGGGATCACCGTTTGAGGTCTATTCGCAACCCACGGATGAAGAAACCGCGCTGTTTTTAGGGGATGCGTTGATCCTCCCCGCGGAGGTCGCTCAGGGTAAGGCGCGTTGCCTGTTAGGTGAGGTGGCGGTCGACAGTGCCGCCGCGAGCGGGGCGAAACGGATCATGTTGCGCCCGGAGCAGATCCGCGTTCTGCCTTGTGACGATCCGCAGGCTGCGCCACAGGCGCAGATTGTCGGGATCGACTTTGCCGGTTACCTCTCTTCGCTGACGCTGCGCTTCGCACAGAGTGGCGAATCCCTCAGTTTGCAAACCGTGACGGATGCCGCCTGGTCGCCAGGTATGCAGGTCAATGTGCAGATCACAGGACCTGCACGCGTGTTTGCCCGCTAATCTGAAGCCCGGCGTTCGCCGGGTTTTTTTCGATTGTGATATTTTTGAATTCGATCTCAAAACTATGTTTCTAGATGTGTAAAACTTCGTTTCGTTTTGTATCTCTATAAAAATAAGCACATTTTGTTGGTCGGACTTCTGGCCGGATCCGCTTAGCGTCATCCGGCATTTTATTGAGCCTCATTTTCCAGGAACAGACACTCAGGATTACATCGGCGATCTATCGCCGGGATCACCTGTTTCGGGAGAATGACAATGCAATACCTCTTGGGATTAAGCGCGCTGTTATCTTGCCTGCCAGCAATCGCGGGTTCAGCCACGCTGCTTGAAGGCACGGTAATCGCCGATACGCCGCTCAGCGGGGCGACGGTAACCGTCACCGACAGCCGCGGAAAACACCTGACCACCCGCACGCGCAGCGATGGCCGCTATTCACTTCACGTGGAGGGGTTACGCGCTCCCTTAACCTTGTCGGCGGTACAACCGAATGGCGCATCATCGTCATGTTTGCGCAGCGATGTTCCCCGCGCCCGTTGCATGGCTTCACTGCGGCTTACCCTGCAAAAAGATCGCGTAAATACCGCGAATATCACCCCGTTTACCGACCGACTGGTCTCGGAAGTGGCGGGCGAATTGGGGTATATCGGCCCGCAACAGTGGGTGGAGCGTGGCGATCCCGGCAAACTGAATGCCGGGCTACTGGCGACGCCGCTGGCCAGGTTCCGCACGGGAATGGGCGACGCGCTGCGCCAGTCCGGTTTCGATCCTGACACGCTGGATCCGGTGACAACGCCTGTGCATCACGATGACGGGATGACACGCATCCTGTCGGTGATTCATCACAACCGTAATTACGACAACAACAGCGGCGAGGCCGGTAGCACGGTGCTGACCGACAGCGCGTTTCGCCCGATTGTCGGTCTGCAAAATTCAGGGCCATGGGAGCCGTTTGATCTGCGCAGGGCGCTGGCTGACAGGCAGGCCATCAGTCGGGCGAAAACCCGCATTTTAGTGGTCAGTGATTCCACTGCCGCCACGTACGAGGTGAGCCGCCTGCCGCGAATGGGCTGGGGGCAGGTTTTCCAGCAGCAATTTCGCGCCGACAGCGGTGTCGTGGTGCTCAATGGCGCACGTTCCGGGCGCTCCAGCCGGGATTTTTATAACGAAGGCTGGTATCAGCAGATGGCGCGCGATCTGCGTCCTGGCGATTACGTGTTTATCGCGCACGGGCATAACGATCAGAACTGCGATAGCGACAAAGCCATTCGCGGCGCAGCCGATGTGCAAAACCTCTGCACCTGGCCGAATGATGCCAGCGGCACACCGCAATTCCCGCCCGGAAAACCGGAGACCGCATTCCAGCACTCTCTGGAGCGCTATATCACACTGGCGCGGGCGGCAGGCGCGACGCCGGTCCTGTTTACGCCCACGACCCGCGTAAAAAATCGCGCCGGGAAAACCGCCTTCCAGCAGGGGGCCGGTGATGGGGTGGTGAGCAGCCATTACACCGTCGACAAGCCGGGCTACCGCTATTACGGCAATTACATCGACACCATTAAGCAGACCGCCCGGCGCAACCATGTGCCGCTTATCGACCTGGAGCAACAGACCATCGACTTCGCCAATGCGCATGCAAGCGACTGGATGGATTACTGGCTGGCGGTTGACCCTAACGACCCGCGCTACCCCTGGTATAAAACGCAAACATCGGGCATTCGCAGTAATCCTGATACCACGCATTTCCAGGAAAAAGGCGCGGAAGCCGTCGCATCGATTGTCGCCGGGCAGATCCGTCAGACGCCTGAATTGAGCGCGCTTGCTGACATGTTAAAACACTAAGGAGAGTCTGATGAAAACACTGCACTGTTCCGCGCTGTTATTGGCCTGCATAAGCGTTTCCGTCCAGGCGGCGGAGTGGAACGCCGTTGTCTCTGTGTCACCCAAAGCGGGTGAGTTCGCCACCATTCGCCAGGCGCTGGCGGCCGCGCCGGACAGCGGTACGCCGTGGCGAATTCTGGTGAAAGAGGGGCGCTGGAATGAGCGCCTGGTGATTGAAAAACCGGTCACGCTGGTGGGGGAGTCGAAAACGCAAACCCAGATTGAAGCCAACACGCCGGCCGGGGCGTTAGATGACAGCGGGCAGAAGTTAGGTACCGGGCGCACCAGCACCGTCGAGATACGCGCCAATAACGTGACGATTGAGAATCTGACCATCCGCAATAGCTTCGATTTCCCGGCCAATGCGGCACTGCCGGATGGCGATGCGAAGAAGCTGAAGGATACCCAGGCCGTGGCGTTAATGGTGTCGGAAAATGTCGACAAAGCGCGCTTCCGCCATGTCCGGCTGGAAGGGTACCAGGATACGTTTTACAGCAAGAGCGGCAGCCGCAGCTATTTCACTGATTGCGAGGTCAGCGGGCATGTCGATTTTATCTTTGGCCCTGGTATCGCTGTGTTCGATCGCTGCGAGATCATTGCCCGTAACCGTAGCGACATTGCCCCGCCGTATGGCTACATCACCGCTCCGGCCACACAGGCGGATGAGAAGTTTGGCCTGTTTATCATCAACAGTAAGCTGAGCAAAGAGGCGGGCGTACCGGCGAAAAGCTTTGCACTTGGGCGACCATGGCACCCAACGACGCAATTTAGCGACGGGCGTTACGCCGATCCGAACGCGATCGGTCTGGCGGCCTTTATCAACTGCGACATTGACGATCATATCTACGGTTGGGACAAAATGTCCGGCAAAGACAAAGCGGGGGAGAAGATCTGGTTTTATCCCGAAGATAGCCGCTTTTACGAGTCCGCAAACCGTGGGCCAGGGGCCGGTCAGGGAGGTGAAAAATACCAGCTTAGCGCTGCCGATGCCGCGCAATATTCTCTCGCCGCCATCTTCGCCGATTGGGATAAAGGGCTGCTGGAGTAAACGCGTTAATGCCCCCGGTTGCGGGGGCATTGAGCCGGGTCAGTTACCGTATTTCACATTAAAACCCAGCGCGCTGCCGACGGTGTCGTATTCACGGAAATTGAAAATCAGCGGCTTCCATTTGGCGGAATCCACAATGCCGTTTTCGCCCAACAGATGATCGTCAACCCACAGGTTAACAATATCCAGCTCGGCGAGGATAAAGCGCCCTTTATCGCTGGTGCTCACTAACCGACATTCGGCCTGAATAGGGCATTCTGTGATGCGCGGCGGTGCGACGTCCACGGATGCTTCGGCGTGCAGTCCGCTTTTACTGAATTTATCGTGGCAAATCTCAACGCCCCATTTGGTCTGCGCGTCCGACAACGTATCCCCGCCGGTCAGTCGGCCAATTTGCTCGACTTTCTCCCATTGGGTGTGGTCGGGAATATTGATCACGGCATCGGAACCTGCCAGCAAATTACTCCAGGTTTTACTCCCTTTGCTGATGCCAATAATCAGTTTTTCCCCAAGGGAAATAGAAGATGAAGCGGCGGAAATATTTGTGTTGCCACTGCTATCTTGCGTGGTAACTAAAAATACCGGGAAGCCATAATAAAATGAATTCAATTTTGATTTGTTTTTCATGGTTTCTTTGATGCCTTGTTTAAAGAGTCTAATGACTATTTTTCCCCCTCGTTAACGTGTTTTTCAATAACCCTTTTTGAGTACTGAAAACCCATGAAAATAGCCACTAAAAAAAGTGGTCCACAAATTTCCAAAACAGGCATATGATATGCAACATATGTTTTTTACCTTCCCGGCAGGCACCGTTTGCTGAGAACCATGAGGATGAAACATGCAACGTATTGCGATACCCGCGAACTATGTTCACACCCGCACCACCCCGTTCTGGACCAACGAGACCGCACCGGCGTCCATCTGGAAACGCCATCTTGATGCCGGTACCCGGCAGGGCGTCTACCCGCGTCTCAGTGTTCTGCAAGGGGCGATCCGCTATTACGGCTATGCCGATGAAACCAGCCCCGAGCCCGTGGAAACGCTGACCATTAACGCCGGGGAATTTGCTGTGTTCCCGCCGGAGAAATGGCACAACATTGAAGCGTTATCCGATGACACGATATTCAGCGTGGATTTCTATGTTGACCCGAAAATTTTGATTGAAGGCTGAGGTATTCATTATGACCATTGAAAATAAAGGTTATTCTTTAGCGGTATCTAACCGCAGCAACAATGAAACCGAAGAGAAAGTGTATCTGAAACCGATGTCGTTATATGTTCCGGACGTTGCCGTACAGGCCGTAACGGAACTGGTGGCCCGGCTTTCTGATGCCAAAAATAATGCCAGTGAGATCGTTCTGACGGTAACCAATAACAATAACGGTGTATCCGTAGATAAAGATTTTACTGGTATTGATGAATTAAAAGACCCGCTAAACGCTGCCGACTCGGTTAAAGAGCTGATTAATATCGTGCGCGGCTACGAATCCGATGAAGAAACCAACGTCTGCGGTTGGTAATACCGAGGAGATTCCCATGGCATCTGGCATTCCTGTGCATTTTCGTCATACCCGCTCCACCCCGTTCTGGACCAAAGAGACGGTGCCGCACGCGCTGTTAACCCACCACAACACCAAAAAAGGCGTGTACGGTCGGCTGTCGGTGATGCAGGGGGCGGTGAAATATTTCGGTTTCGCGAATGAGCATGACACCACGCCGGAAACCGAAGTGGTGATCGAAGCCGGGCATTTTGGCATCAGTCCGCCGCAGTACTGGCACCACATTGAACTGCTGACGGAAGATACCTACTTCAATATCGATTTCTTTGCCGATCCCAACGAAGCCTTAGAAGGCAAAGGCATCGGGCAGGTGGTGAACACCCGGCACGGCTAATGCGCCGGGGTTAAAAGTTGTCGATAAAGCGTCGCACGGCGGGGGAGCGCTCGAACTTCCGCCATGCCAGCGCAATATCGGTCTTCAGCGCTTCTTCCATTTGGTGAAATGTCACCTGCGGATGGCTGATGCACGCCATTGACTGGGGAATGATGGCAAAGCCGAAACCTGCTGCCACCATGCTCAAAGACGAGGCGAATTGCGATGCCTGCTGCTGGCCGTCCATATTGATCCCCGCGCGCAGGCAAGCGTTATACACCAGTTCGTAAAGCCCCGGCGCTACCTCCTGCGGAAAGATCACCACCGGCGTTTTTTGCAGTTCAAACAGCGACAATTCCGCTTTGGCGGAGAGCGGGTGCGTGCGGTGCAGCGCAATAACCATCGGCTCTTCATCGATAAGCTTCAGATTGAACGACTTGCTGTTCTCGCAGGGCAAGCGGACAAACGCCACATCGATTAACCCCTCATCCAGCTCCTGCATCAGCGTCGCCATGTTGTCCTCTTTCTGGTAGAGCGACACCTGCGGGTAGTCGTCTCTGAACCTTTGCAGCACGGAAAATATTTTGCCGTGGAAAGCGTTAGAGCTGGTCACCCCCAAATAGAGTTTGCCATTGATGCCCCGGGCAATGCCTTTGGCTTTTTCCAGCGCGGCATCGCTGAGTGCCAGGATCTGGCAGGCATCTTCATAGAATGCCTCTCCGGCCTCGGTCAGCTCCACGCCGCGCGTCAATCGGTAGAACAACGGCGTGCCCACTTCCTCCTCCAGACGACGGATTTGCTGGCTCAGCGGCGGCTGGGAAATACCCAGCATTTCGGCGGCGCGGGTGAAGTGTTGCGCCTGCGCGACGGCAACAAAATAGCGTAGATAACGAAGTTCCATATCGAAAACATCTCAAACCCTGATGCTTTGTATATTGGAATCCCCGGCTGAAACGAGTCAATATTTAATCAGCTTTTCTGAACGACTACTCAGCGAGGGAAAAGAGGATGACTCATGTAAACGATTGTTGTTGTGAGGAAAATCTACGAGAAACATTTCGTGCTTTTTCCAGAAACAATCCAAATGGCGTGATATATCAAACATCGCTAATGAGTGCCCTGCTTAGCGGGGTGTATGAGGGAAATACCACCATCAAGGCGTTGCTCGAGCACGGCGATTTTGGGCTGGGCACCTTTAACGAACTGGACGGTGAGCTGATTGCCTTCAACAGCGAAGTTTATCAGTTGCGGGCCGATGGCAGTGCGCGGGAGGCGAACCCACAGCAGAAAACGCCGTTCGCGGTCATGACCTGGTTTTTACCGCAGTATCGCCAGCAGTTTGATAAACCCGTCAGTCGGCAGCAACTGCACGACATCATTGATAAACAGATCCCGTCCGACAATCTCTTTTGTGCGCTGCGCATTGATGGCCATTTTTGTCATGCCCATACCCGCACCGTGCCGCGCCAGACGCCGCCCTACCGTGCGATGACCGACGTGCTCGACGATCAACCGGTGTTCCGCTTCAACCAGCGTAGCGGCGTACTGGTGGGATTTCGTACGCCGCAGCATATGCAGGGCATCAACGTGGCGGGTTACCACGAGCACTTTATTACCGACGATCGCCACGGTGGCGGTCATCTGCTGGACTACCAACTGGAGCACGGCACGTTGGCGTTTGGCGCCATCTACAAGCTGATGATCGATCTGCCTGCGGATGATGCCTTCCTGAACGCCGATCTGCATCCGGACAACCTGGATGCTGCCATTCGTTCCGTGGAGAGTTAAGCCCATTTCAAGGAGAGACTGATGAGCAGTGAAAACCGTACACACCAATGGGCGCACGGCGCTGATATGGTCGTAGGTCAACTGGAAGCTCAGGGCGTCAAACAGATCTTTGGCATTCCCGGTGCCAAAATCGATAAGGTTTTTGACTCCCTCCTCGATTCAACCATCCGCATTATCCCGGTTCGCCATGAAGCCAATGCCGCTTTTATGGCGGCGGCGGTCGGGCGAATCACCGGTAAAGCGGGCGTGGCGCTGGTCACCTCTGGACCGGGGTGCTCGAACCTGATTACCGGGATGGCGACCGCCAATACCGAAGGAGATCCGCTGGTGGCGATTGGCGGTGCGGTCAAACGCGCGGACAAAGCCAAACTGGTGCATCAGAGCATGGACACCGTGGCAATGTTTAACCCCGTCACCAAATACGCCGTGGAAATTTCGTCGCCGGATGCCATCAGCGAAGTGGTGTCAAACGCGTTTCGCGCAGCCGAACAGGGAAGGCCTGGCAGCGCATTTATCAGTGTGCCGCAGGATATCTCTGACCAACCGGCCACCGGCGATATTCTTCCCGCCAGCGGCGTTCTGCAACTTGGCGCCGCGCCGGACGCCGCCATTGATGAGGTGGCAAAACGCATCGCCGCCGCGCAAAACCCGGTATTTTTGCTCGGGCTGATGGCCAGTCGGCAGGAGAACATTAGCGCACTGCACCAGTTACTGGAAAAGAGCCATATCCCTATCACCAGTACCTACCAGGCCGCCGGGGCGGTGAATCAACAGCACTTCACGCGTTTTGCCGGGCGCGTGGGCCTGTTCAATAACCAGGCGGGAGATCGGCTGCTGCGACTGGCGGACCTGATTATCTGCATTGGTTACAGCCCGGTGGAATATGAACCGGCAATGTGGAATACCGGTGAGGCAAAACTGGTGCACATCGATGTGCTCCCGGCCTATGAAGAGCGCCACTACGTGCCGGACATTGAACTGGTCGGCGATATTTCCGCCACCCTGAGCAGACTGGCGGCGCGCATCGAAAAACCGCTGGTTCTCTCGCCGCGCGCCTCGGAAATTCTTATCGAGCGGCGCAACCAGCGCGAGTTGCTCAGCCGCCGGGGCGCGCAGCTTAGCCAGTTCGCGATTCACCCGTTGCGTATTGTGCGGGCAATGCAGGACATCGTGAATAACGACGTGACGCTAACCGTGGATATGGGGAGTTTCCATATCTGGATCGCCCGCTACCTCTACAGTTTTCGCGCCCGTCAGATGATGATTTCCAACGGTCAACAGACCATGGGCGTTTCGCTGCCATGGGCCATCGGCGCCTGGCTGGTTAACCCCGATCGGAAAGTGGTCTCCGTCTCTGGCGACGGCGGTTTCCTGCAATCCAGCATGGAGCTGGAAACCGCAGTACGTCTGGGCGCGAATATCCTGCACATCATCTGGGTGGATAACGCCTACAACATGGTGGCAATCCAGGAAGAGAAAAAATACCAGCGGCTCTCCGGCGTGAATTTCGGCCCGGTGGATTTTAAAGCCTATGCCCAGGCATTTGGCGCAGCCGGTTTTGCTGTGGAGAGTACTGCGGAGCTGGAACCAACGCTGCGCGCCGCCATGGACATCGATGGCCCGTCAGTGGTCGCCATTCCGGTGGACTATAGTGACAACCCGCTGCTGATGAGCCAGCTCAATCTTAATCAAATTCTGTAAATAACCAGGAAAATGCTATGAAAAAAGTCGCATTTGTAACCGGCGCAGGCCAGGGGATTGGCAAAGCCATTGCCCTGCGTCTGGCTAATGACGGGTTTGCTGTTGCCGTGGCGGATTACAACGCGGAAACCGCCCATGCGCTCGCGGACGAGATCAATCATGCGCATGGCAAGGGCAGCGCAATTGCCGTAACGGTGGATGTTGCCGATCGCGAGCGCGTTTTTGCTGCAGTGGAAGAGGCCAGGACAAAACTGCAAGGCTTTGACGTGATCGTCAACAATGCGGGCGTCGCGCCTTCTACCCCGATTGAGTCCATTACTGAAGCGGTGGTGGATAAGGTTTACAACATCAACGTGAAAGGCGTGATTTGGGGGATCCAGGCGGCTGTCAGCGCCTTTAAAGCGGAAAAACACGGCGGCAAAATTATCAATGCCTGCTCGCAGGCCGGGCATGTGGGTAACCCGGAACTGGCGGTCTACAGCTCCAGTAAGTTCGCCGTGCGCGGCCTGACACAAACCGCGGCGCGGGATCTGGCGCCATTGGGGATTACCGTTAACGGCTACTGCCCGGGAATTGTTAAAACGCCGATGTGGGCGGAAATCGATCGTCAGGTGTCAGAAGCGGCAGGCAAACAACCGGGCTACGGTACGGAGCAATTTGCCAAACGCATTACGCTGGGGCGCTTGTCGGAACCGGAAGATGTGGCGGCCTGCGTCTCATACCTTGCCGGACCGGACTCGGATTATATGACAGGCCAGTCGCTGCTGATTGATGGCGGTATGGTGTTTAACTAACGGTTTTTGGCTCGGACACAGCCTTGCCTCCTGCGCTTGCGCCGGGGGCTTTTTTTATTCCGCAGTACTGATGAAAATCATTCTCATCGCGCTGTTGTTATGATAAGTTGCATATAAAATACATGTTTTAGCGAGGAGCGCGTCATGGCCGAAAACGAGAAAGCAGGGCACACCTTTTTAGCCAGCCTTGGGAAAACGCGGTTGCGACCGGGCGGTGTGGAAGCCACCGAATGGCTTTTTCGCCAGGCGCAGCTCACGCCGGAGTGCAAGGTGCTGGAAGTCGCCTGTAACATGGGGACGACCTCTATTGAACTGGCGCAGCGTTTTGGTTGCACCGTCTGCGCCATCGACATGGATAAAAACGCGCTGGCGAAAGCACGGGCCAACGTCGCGGCGGCCGGGCTGGAGAGTCAGATCCAGTTCCTCGAAGCCAATGCCAGCAAGCTACCGTTTGACGACGCCAGTTTCGATGTGGTGATTAACGAAGCGATGCTGACCATGTATGTGGATAAAGCGAAGGCGAAACTTATCGCCGAATATTACCGCGTGCTGAAACCCGGTGGTCGCCTGCTGACGCATGACATCATGTACACCCGCAGCGAACTGGCGGCAAATAAGCAAACCCTGCTGGAGCAGGTGGTGAAATCCAATGTCAGCCCCATGACGCACCAGGCATGGAAAGATCTGTTTCTGGCCAATGGCTTTGATGACGTGGAGACGCACAACGGCAGCATGTCGTTGATGTCACCGCTTGGGCTTATTCGCGATGAGGGCGTTGCCCGCGCGCTGCGCATTGTGTTTAACGGCCTGCGCAGCCGTGAAAACCGCAGCCGCTTTCTCGGCATGTTTCGCTTTTTCCGCCGTAACCGGCATCAGCTCAATTACATTGCCTGTTGTTCGCGCAAAGGGATGCCTGGCGCGTAAAGACCGGGCATATGCGTTTTTCGGCAAACCAGCGCAAAAATTCTCGTTTGGGTTATGGAACTGTTTGCGCTTAACTGACAGGGTGAATTTTAACCGGAGAACGCGCTGATGAAGACAATGCTGCAACAGTGGCTTAATCGCCTCACGCTGGCGCTGCCTGTGCAGGTGGAAGACGGAGAGTATGATTCAGGTCGCCATGTGGCGTTGCTGATCCCGTTCGGCCTGCTCTATGGCCTTGATTACCATCCGTCGGTATGGATTTACGATGAAAAATGAGCGCTTCCATCAGGTCATGCGCTACAGCTACTGGAACGAACTGTGCGCGCTAATGTAGAACCCGTCTGAAAACAGGCGGGTTTTTTTATGGGCGCTGTCTGCACAAACGGTTCGGGCTTATACTCACCCGGTGTTTATCCAGACCGGAGTGACAGCGTGTGAAACGGATTTTCCCCGTGATTTTTTTACCCCTTTTTTTAACCGGTTGCCCGATGGGCGATCGCGTGCCCATGGTCTATTCCGCAAAGCTGCTCATGGTGGCGAATTCGTTGTGCATCCAGGTGCAGCCCGATGGCAACGAGCGGATGAGCAGTCTCTGGATTGAGGAGATGGGCAATCCGGAGCATCAATTACAGAAATACGACATTGTTGATGTTGCTGTTTCTGCGCAGAAATGCCTGCCGACTTACGGTTATACATTCCAGCCAGGACGCGGCTATCGGGTCTCTTTTATGCTTGAATCCGTCGACAAAAAGAGCGGCGGCATCACGCCAGCCTCACGCTCATTCTCCAATGGTTTCACCATCTGGACCAATGCGGGTGTATGGCAGGTGGCTGAATTATAAGCAGTAACGATAAGGCCAGATGAAATCGCCAGGCAAGATCACCTGGTTTTTGGTTAACAACGCTCGACGATCATCGCTACACCCTGGCCACCGCCGACGCACAAGGTCGCCAGCCCCAGCGTTTTATCCCGGCTTGCCAGCGCATGCAGTAGCGTGACCAGAATGCGCGCGCCGGAGGCGCCAATTGGATGACCCAGCGCGATAGCACCGCCGTTGACATTGGTGCGCTCCCAGTCGAGATCCAGCTCGCGGCCCACCGCAATACATTGTGCGGCAAAGGCTTCATTGGCCTCGATCAGATCCAGATCGGCAACGGTCATGCCCGCACGCCGCAGCGCCAGTCGGGTGGCGGGTACCGGGCCCAACCCCATCAGTGCCGGGTCGACGCCGCACGTCGCATAACTGCGCAGACGGGCAAGGGGTTTTACGCCCAGCGCGTGCGCCCGCTGCCGGCTCATTAACAGCAACGCGGCAGCGCCGTCGTTAATGCCCGAGGCATTGCCCGCAGTGACGGAGCCATCAGCAGTAAATGCTGGTGCCAGTCGGGATAAATCTTCTAACGTGGTTCCCCGGCGCGGATGCTCATCCACGGCGAAGATCTGATCGCCTTTCTTACTGCGCACGGTGACCGGCACGATCTCCTGGTGGAAATCACCCCGCTCAATTGCCGCGGCGGCACGCTGTTGGGAAAGCAGTGCCAGTTGATCCTGGTGCTGACGGCTGACGCCGCACTGGCGCGCGACGTTTTCCGCCGTCATTCCCATATGATAATGATTGATCGCGCAGGAGAGCCCATCGTTGACCACGCTATCCACTACGCGCTGGTCGCCCATGCGGTAACCCCAGCGTGCGTTGTCCAGCAAATAAGGCGCGGCCGACATGTTTTCCATTCCCCCCGCCAGTACCACTTCTGCACTGCCTGCTGCAAGGGTTTCGGCGGCGAAAATCACGCTCTGCAACCCGGAGCCGCACACCATATTGATGCTGGTTGCCGGGGTCTCCTGCGCGATTCCGGCATCGAGCATTGCCTGGCGCGCGGGGTTTTGCCCCAGCCCGGCCTGTAGCACGTTGCCAAAAACCACCTGATCCACGGCGGCAGGGGAGATGCCGCCACGTTGGAGCGCAGCGGTCATCACCTGTGCGCCAAGCACTGGTGCGGCGAGGGTGCTCAGGCTACCGCCAAACTTGCCAATCGCGGTACGCACAGCGCTGACAATCACAACCTCTGTATTCATTTTTTTCTCCTTACACATTCACTGGCGTGATGTCGGTACACCACAACAACACCAGCGTGATGACGCCAACGCCCACCAGTAACTGGTAAGCTCCGGTATAGCCGCCGAGCCAGGAGAGACCAAAAGCCAGAATCGAGAAGGCGCAGCAGCGCACCACCGACTGGACCGGCAGCACAATCGCAATGGCGCGGATGTAATTTTGACGGGGAAACTTGGCGGCAATCAGCGCAGTGCTGAGGTTGGTTGCGCCTGGCATGCACAGACCAATCATCACCAGCGACACCCACAGCATCACTTCGTGGTGCGCGAACATATTGACGATGATGGCGACTATCCAGCTCAGGGTATAGAGCAGGATGGCGCGCTTAATCCCCAGACGATGGTTGAGCCAGCCCCAGCCATACGCGCCAGGTGCGCCGATCAGCGCAGCCACGGTCATATAGAAAATGGCGGTGCTTTGCGGGTAGCCCATTTCCATGATCCGCGGCACAAACTGCCCCACCACCCCGACCAGCATGATATAGATGCCGCCAGTGGCGATGCCGATCAGCCAGACGTCGCGCATTTTCAATAAATGGCGAATGCGGATGCGGCTGATGTAGTCGTTGTTACCGTTTGTTGACAGGGGACGCACGTCAATGCCGGGCGCGTCATTGTCTGGCGCCCGGCCAATATCTTCCGGCTTGTTGGCGATAAACAGCCAGGCCCACACGGCCATGACCAGCATGATCACCGAGATCCCCCAGAACCCGTAGCGCACGCCCAACCAGGCAAATAGCGCCGCCAGCGTCGGCACGTAAAACGCGCTTGAGAGCGTTTGCCCGATGGTGCACCAGCCCAGCGCCAGCCCCTGTTTACGAACAAACCAGTTGGCAATCAGCGCCGTTCCACCGACGTAGGCAAAGCCGGTGCCGAAAAAACTCACCGCGCCAAACAACAGCACAAAACTGAGATAAGAGGTGCTGTAACCCAGTGCGCCAAAGCTGAGGCCACAGGCCAGCAAGCAAACAATGATGTTGAATTTGACGCCTCGCTTTTCACACAGCCAGGCGCAGGCCGGACTGGCGAAAATAGAGGCCCATGACGCGGGCGTGGCCAGCGCCAGCAACGTGCTGTAATCCAGACCATACAACCCGGACAGGGTCGGCAACACCACGTTAAGGCCATGGGTGACCGTGCCTGCGGCAACCCAGAACAACAGCCCCTGAAAGACGATAACGTTCCATCCCTGAGCGCCAAAATCATGCCTGCCGCGTGGGTTAGCGGCGAGATCAGCGTGGTTGTTCAGCAGCGAGCGGCTTTGCTGTTCGATCATAATGTGACATCTCCGGCAGGTTCTGCGGCAGGTTAGGGGAACATGCCAGCCATTCAGGCTGGCATGACCTTCGGTGGAGCAAGCACAATCAGCGTGGGTTCGACCTGGCGCTGAATATCCTGCGGCGTCAGTCCTTCCAGCAGTTCGGCGAGCACCAGCCCATCGGGCGTGACATCAATCACGCACTGCTCGGTCACAATGTGATCGACGCAGTGCTTGCCGGTCAGCGGATAACTGCAGTGATTGACCACCTTCGGCTTGCCGTCTTTGGTGCACAGCTCCATGGTGACAATCACTTTGCGTGCGCCGCTGACCAGATCCATCGCGCCGCCCATACCAAATACGCGCCCCGGTTGCGCCCAGTTCGCGAGGTCGCCATTCTCCGCCACCTGCAAACCGCCGAGCACCGTCGCCGCCAGCTTGCCGCTGCGCACAAGGGCAAAAGAGTCCGCACTGTCGAAAGCGCTGGCACCCGGAACAGGGGCAAAACGCAGCGCCGTGGCGTTGGAAAACCCTTCGACGGCCAGCATGCCTTCCACCAGCGGGCCCATGCCGACTAACCCGTTTTCGGTATGAAACATCACCCCCGGCGGGGCGTAATCGCTGCACAGGCTGGGAATGCCGATCCCCAGATTGATCACGTCACCGTCGGTAAAATAGCCCGCCGCACGACGGGCGATGCGTTCGCGTGCGTTCATCGTTGTTCTCCTTGCCGCACCAGGATCTTGTCGACGAAAACCCCCGGGGTGATGATGCTGTCGAGCGCCAGCTCGTCCACATCCACCAGGCTGTCGGCATCCACCAGCGTCAGGCGGGCGGCTTTCGCCACCAGCGGGTTAAAGTTGCGCATCGTGCCGCGATAGGTGAGGTTGCCCAGCGGATCGGCGGTACGCGCGCGCACCAGGCCGATGTCGGCGCGTAGCGGCGTTTCCAGCAGCCACTCCTCGCCATTCACCACCATATGCGGCTTATCTTTGTCCACCAGCGTGCCGAGGCCGGTGCGCGTCAGCACGCCGCCCAGCCCCGCGCCACCACAGCGCATCCGCTCCGCCAGGCTGCCTTGCGGCACCAGTTCCAGTTCGATTTTTCCTTCCGCCACCAGCGCCACGGTTTCGGTGTTGCGCCCGATATGAGAGGCGATGAGTTTGTCCACCAGACCGTGGTGGATCAGGCGGCCTATCGTCAGGTCGGCATCGCCGCTGTCGTTAGAAATCAATGTCAGATGGCGCGCGCCGCTGGCGATCACGCAATCAATCAAGCGGTTGGGGACGCCGTGATTGGCGAAGCCGCCGCACATCAGCGTCTGCCCGTCGTGAAACAGCGCGATAATGTCGTCCGGTAACGCGAATTTACTGGCCATGGTTTATTCCCTCGTCAGCAGTACCGCCACACCCTGGCCGCCGCCGACACAGAAGGTGATCACGGCGTTATCCAGGTGGCGTTGCTGCATGTCATACACGGCTTTGGTGGCCAGAATGGCGCCGCTACCGGCTAACGGATGACCGAGCGCGATAGCACCGCCGTTGGGGTTAACCCGTTGCGGATCCATGCCGATCTCCTGGATGCAGGCCAGCGACTGGGCAGCGAAGGCTTCGTTAAGCTCCCACAGCGCGATGTCTTCTACGCGTAACCCGGTCTGACGCAACAATTTGGCGCAGGCGGGGATTGGCCCGAGGCCCATATAGTTCGGATCGACGCCCGCGACCGCATAGCCGCGAAACACCGCCAGCGGCTTCAATCCTTGCTGTTGCGCCAGTCCGCGCTCCATCACCACCAGCGCGCCAGCACCGTCGCTCATGGGCGAGCTGTTGCCCGCGGTAACGCGACCATCCGCAAGAAAACTGGGACGCAGCGCGGCCAGTCCTTCGGCAGAGCAGTCCGCACGCACCGACTCGTCATGATCCCACTGGCTTATCTGGCCTTTTTTCCCTCGTAGCGGCACCGGGACGATCTGCTGAGCAAACCGCCCGGCCTGCCAGGCGGCGCTTGCCAGTCGATGGCTGCGTAGTGCAAAGGCGTCCAGTTGCTGGCGGCTAAGGTCGTAACGGGCGGCGATGTTTTCCGCGGTGATGCCCATCGGTGGGTTGCCCACGGCATCGGGCGCGGTATGGATCTCCGCAAAGCGCGGGGGGTGTACGGACCACGCCGTGTCGGTTTTCTCCAGTGTCCAGGTGCGACGGGAATCGCTCTCCACGCCACCGGCGACAATCACATCGGCGAAACCGGCCATAATCTGGATCGCGCCGTAAGCCAGCGCATTGAGTGAGGCGGAGCACTGTCTGTCCAGCGTGATGCCCGGTACCGATGTTGGCAGCCCGGCTTCAAGGGCGACCATTCGCCCCATGTTGTTGATTTCATGGTTCATCAGATTGGCGAAGATCACATCGTCAATCCGCTCCGGGTCGATGCCGGAACGCCGCACCGCTTCCCGCACTGCCAGTGCGCCCAGTTGATGCGCGGGGACGGAAGCCAGCGCGCCGCGACAGCGGCCAATCGGGGTGCGTGCGGCGGCAACAATCACAGCTTCTTTCATCGTGAGCCTCCCAGCGGCGGCAGGCCGAGAATGTGTCTGGCGACGGCCGGTGTGGCAACCCGTTTGCCGTACAGGTTTACCGCCTGCGCTGCGCGTTCCACCAGTTGGCGGTTGCTGGCCTTCACGCCCCGACTGAAGTAGACGTTGTCTTCCAGACCGACGCGGATATGGCCATTTAACGCCAGCGAGGCGAAGAGGATCGGCAGATGGTATTTACCGACGCCGAAGGCTGACCAGGTGGATCCCGCGGGCAGGTGCTGCGTGAGGTACACCAGGTTTGCCACCGTGGCGGGCATACCGCCGGGAATACCGAGACAGAACTGGTAATGCAGCGGCGTATGCAGTTTGCCTTGCTCGACGAAATAGTCGGCGACGCCGAGCATGCCGCTGTCGAAAATTTCAATTTCCGGCTTGATGCCGCGTGCTGTCAGGATCTCGCCTAACTGGCCGAGAAAGGCCGGAGAGTTGACAAAAACGCCCGC
The DNA here is from genome assembly GCF_050587465.1 of Kosakonia sp. N21. Classification (NCBI taxonomy): domain Bacteria; kingdom Pseudomonadati; phylum Pseudomonadota; class Gammaproteobacteria; order Enterobacterales; family Enterobacteriaceae; genus Kosakonia; species Kosakonia sp. N21. The sequence goes on from NZ_JBOBHR010000009.1 coordinate 128,918, forward strand.
CGGCATCCAGTTAAAGGAACCGGCATCCCAGGATGCCATTTCAATGCCATCGAGCGTGGAGACGTGCGCCATGCGTTGCGCGTCGCTGGCCCGACTGTCGCCTGAGGTGGTGCAATTGATAATCACGTCGCAATCGCGATGCGCGCGCAGCAGACGCAGGGTTTCCGCGAAGCGTTCACTGGACATGGTGCCCTGTCCGTTTTCATCGCGCATATGCAGGTGCACCACCGCTGCGCCCGCCTGCCAGCAGCGATACGCATCGTCGGCAATTTCCTGTGGGGTCAGGGGAATATGTTCGTTAATATCTTTCGGTGTTACCGCACCGGTAAGCGCAGCAGAAATAATTACGTCGTCTGCGGTATTCATGAACCAACCTCCGTTTCGCTATTTCCTTTTTCGCCACTCAAATGAACGGCGCAATGGATATATTGCGACGCGCCCGTTGGCGACGCGTCACATTGATGTGTCATGCGGATAAATAGTCAAAAAGCGGCGGTGAATTATTTAATTTCCGTTTCTTCATTTCCTCCGCCAATACGCGGTCGCACCACTTTGCCTTTTTTCTCTGCGGCTTTGACTAATTCGGCTTCTTCATGCGCCCAATTCCAGTAATTAATCTCATGCGGCGAATGTTCAGTGGCGGTGACGTACATTTCGGTGGCGAAGGAGTTACGCAATTCGTTGGCAATATCCTCTTTCCACGGTTTACGCAGTTGTTGCGTGGTAATGCGGCGGGTCACGCGGGTGCCGGTGCGCATAATCAGTTCGGCAATTTCCCAGGCGCGCTGGTAGCAGGACTCGGTGTCATCACAAATTTCATTGACCATTCCCAGCGCCAGTGCTTTGCGCGCGGTGATGATCTCCCCGGTCAGCTCAGCGTAAGCGTAGCGTTTGCGGCCCATCAGTTCACGCCATGCGATTTGAATCCCGTCGCCCGGCACCATATTGACGCGGTAGTGCATCTCAGTGGTCCAGGCGTCTTCGGTACAGAGCGTGATATCGCTGAACAACACCAGATCGGTATGGAAAGCTGCGCCATTCCACACGCCGATGGTCGGCACTTCGACATCAAACACCTGACCTTCAATATCGTTGGTGCCATCATAGTATTGATATTCGTACATTTTCCACGCTTCAGACGGCGCAGAAGCAAATTCGGTAGCGGGCTGCCAGCGGCCATTTTCATCCAGGCGGCCAATGCCTTCCATAAAATCGTCACCGCTGCCGCCGAGGATAATCACCTCGTTTTCCGGGTCGCGTCCTGCCCAGTCGAAAAAGTAGTGCAGCCCCTGATGCGCAGGCGCACCCCATTGCAGGCTGCCGCCGTTGGTGTGCAAACGGGCTTCGAGAATGCCGTTTTTACGCTTCATGGTGAAGCAATGTTTTAACCGTTCTGAATATTCTTCAAACGGCATATGCGGAATAGTGCCCAATTCTTTATGGGACATTTCTTTGCGTTTATCGTGATCGGATTCAAAGTTCGCTTTAATCACCATGACGTGCTCCTTAATATAAAAGGGTGATATTCCGGGGATGTGTCCTCGTTAATCGTTAGCCTATAATTCGTGGCTATCGGGTAGAAATTCTTTTTATTTTTTCGGCTATGTTATTTGTGCATAACCGCATTCATAAATAGCCTTTATTATTGCGAAAATAATAAAGGCATAACGATTATGCTGTTGTGGCCTGGCAGCGCATATTCCGGCTAAACGTATGGCTGAATAATTCCACACAGGGGTTGCGATTACGCAGCGACCAGACCAGCTCAAGGCTGAACCAGCAATCCTGTTCGGTGAGCGGCAACAACACGCTATTTTCGCCGAGTAAATAACCGCGATGGCGCGGCATAAACAGCACTTCCCGGGCGTTCAACTCCAGATCAAAGCAGCAGGATTTGAGATTAGGAAACTCTTTGCACAGCGTAAAATCGATGCCGCGCGCGCTTAAAAATCGGGTGCTGTACTGCTCGGAGAGCGCGAACTCGCGGGGATCGACGCGGATAACCGGCCAGCGCGCGGCGTCACGTAAAGACACCGTTGCGTGTTGCACCAGCGGATGCTGGCGATTGACCGCCACGCATAACGGATCGGTCTGAAATGAGAGGGCGGCATACCCGGCCCGTTGCGGCATGAAATTGGGGCGGATCAAAAAGCCAATATCGCACTCGCCAGCATCCAGCAATGCCAGCACTTCCTCCAGCTCGCAATCGCGGCACTCCACCACCACATCGTTATGTTGCTGGCGAAAATCCTCGACCCTTGCCACCAATGTCTGGCGGATGGCCTCGCCGAGAAAGGCGATGGACAAACGCCGTCGGCTGCTACCGGTGAACGTGCGCACCGCGGTCATGCTTTCATCGTATTGGTGGAGGATTTTCCGCACCTCGCTTGCCAGGCGGTGACCCGCGCTGGTGAGCGTGACCTGGTGAGTATCGCGCAGGAACAGCGCTGCGCCGACATACTCCTCCAGCTCTTTCATATGACGGCTGAGCACCGGTTGGGTGATATGCAGCTTTTGCGCCGCCCGGGTGAAATTGAGCCGTTCGGAAAGCAACAGAAACTCTCGCAGCAGTTGTATTTTCATCACGCTTCTCGCTTAGTCCACTGATCCGCATGGGGTGACGAATGCAGGATCCAGGCCAGCCCGCCAGGCGAGCGATGACCCGCGATTGCCGCGCGCGGGCGTGAGAAAAACGCGGGAGTGATACGCCGATGCATCACGGTGATAGCGCGCTGTATTACCGCTTCGTCACTGGCCCGCACCGGGCGTACGGGGAATATGAAAATCGCGTAAAATCAATTAATTATCTCGATATTGCCGCTGGCGCGCTAATTGCTATGTGTTGCAGGCATCACCCGGTTCATTCTTCTAAAAAGGCAATGTCATGAGTTATACGCGACGTAAATTGATTCAGCGCCTTGGCGCCTGCACAGTATTACTGCTTACCGATCCCCCCCTGCGTTTGTTGCTGGCCAGCGAGAACATCGCGACCGGCGTACGTTACGCCATGTTGCATGACGAAACCCGCTGTATTGGCTGCCAGGCGTGCGTGGCGGCCTGCCGGAAGACCAATAAGGTGCCGGAAGGCGTCAGCCGTCTGGCCGTCGTCCCCAACCCGTCACCCGGCGATGATGGCAAGACGCGACAGTTTTTCCGCCGTTCATGCCAGCATTGCGATAACCCGCCCTGTGTAACGGCCTGCCCGACGGGCGCTTCGTATAAAGATCCGGCCACCGGCATCGTTGATGTTAACCAAGAGCGCTGCATCGGTTGCCGTTACTGCCTGGCGGCGTGCCCGTACCATGTGCGTTTTATCCACCCGGTCAGTCTGACCGCCGATAAATGCAACTTCTGCCGGGATACAGAGCTGGCGGCGGGGCGGTTGCCTGCCTGCGTGCAAATTTGCCCGATGAAAGCGCTCACCTTCGGCAACCTTAACGATCCGGATAGCGCCATTTCACAGGCCATTCGCAGCAAGGTGGTCTATCGCAGCAAGCTCTATCTCGGCACCGGCCCTAATGTCTACCGCGTGGCAGGCAAACAGGGTGAAATCAATCCCAACCGCAGTTGAGACCAACATGTCAGTGAGGCGATCATGACAATCCATCCTTTTCAATTCGACACGCTGGTCTGGGACTGGCCTATTGCGCTGTACCTTTTTGTGTTGGGCATTGCCTCCGGGCTGGTGCTGGTGGCGCTCAGCCTGCAACCCGCTTTACCAGGGCCGCAACGCCGCTGGTTTGCCTGGCGGGCGGCGATCGGCGCGCCGGTAATGGTGTCCGCCGGTCTTCTGGTGCTGGTTTTTCACCTGACGCACCCGCTCTCTTTCTGGTACGTGATGGTGTTTTATAACCCGCATTCGGTGATGTCGCTGGGGGTGATGCTGTTTCAGCTCTTCTTCCTGGCGCTGGCATTGTGGTGGCTGCGGCTTGGCTACGTGTGGCTGCATGAACGCGCGCAGCATAGCCCGCGCGTGGGAGAACGGGCGGTGATGCGTCTGCTGGCCCGCCAGGGTCAGTGGCTGGCGCATCATCACCGCGGGCATAACGCCGTGCTGGGCGTGCTGGCAGTACTGTTGGGGGTTTATACCGGCTTTCTGCTCTCTACGCTGAAAGGGTATCCGTTGCTTAACAATGGTGTGTTGCCGCTGCTGTTTCTCAATTCCGGTCTGGTATCGGCGCTGGCGGTCCTGTCGCTGTGCCCGTCGTTAACCCGATCTGCGCCGCAGGCTGTCCACCTGATGCACCGTGGCGAAATCGGCTGCGTGCTGCTGGAGGTTCTGCTGCTGACGGCCTTCTTTTTCAGCCTCTATGTTGGAGGCGGTGCGCAGACGCAGGCGGCGCTCACTGCGTTAAGCGGTTTCTGGGGCGGGGTATTCTGGTCAGGCGTGGTGGGGTTGGGGATTGTGGTGCCGTTGTTGATGGCCCTGCGCCCCGTTCACTCGCGTGGCGGCAGCGTGGCGTTGGCGTGTGTGGCGCTGGTGAGTGTGCTGCTGTTTCGCTTCTTTATCCTTTACGCCGGGCAGATGGTGGTTGCGTAAAAAAGGCGGGGCAGGGCCCCGCCGTCATCAGATCGGTTTACAGTCCGAGTAATTTATCCAGTAACACATTCGCCTGTAGCCAGAAGGTATAGCCATTTTCCGGTTTGACGCCGCTATAAGCATATTGCCAGTTGGTGTTGTTCCAGGTGCGTGCGCCGCTCAGTTTGACGCTGAGCTCCGGCGTTACCGCAAAGGCAGCGTCAATGCTCAGTTGATACTCGTTGCGCGGAACCTGCCAGCCGCTGCCGCCCTGGGTGTTGTACATCTCCTGCAAATAACGTTGCTCGCCATCGGTGAACCTGCCCCAGCGGAAGGTCAGGCCGTAGCTGTCCAGTGGACGGCTCTGCCATGGCCCTTGCCAGATAAGCCCGACGTCGGCGAGGGTGGAGATGCCCGTGTAGGCATCCGATTGCAGAGTTTGCGTTACGCTGCCGTGCAGGCTGATGGCGCTGGGATTCGGGTTGTTGCTCTCCGCGCCGCCGTCGCGCCGCCAGATGGCTTTTTTCGCCGTCAGGTAAAAACCGGACACGCCATGGTGGCTACGCACTGCCGACTGGGTATCCGTGACTTTGGAGGTGCCGTTGACGGTGTAATAGGCGTCGTCATAGTCGAGGTCGTTATAGAAGCCCAGTATTTCCCAGGTGAGTGGCCAGGTCTCCTGCTGCCAGGAGACGCGGCGCGCCAGGTTGGCGACCCACAGCGTGCTGCCGCTGTCGTAATCGTCGTCCCAACGTTCCCAGCCATTGGTGAAGGGGAACGCATGGTAGGTGCGCCATGCGCCGACATTGGACTCGATCTGCGGGGTAAAATGCCAGCTGGCACTTGCGCCCCATCCTGCATAGGGCGCAGGACCAAACACGGCGGTTTTGTTCAGTACTGTGTTAACGCAACTCTCCGCCACGTTGCAGTTGGTGAACCCCATAAACTGGCCGGGGTTGCTCTTGCCGATTTCGAGCGATAAGCGGTCATCGAATAACTTCTGCTGATAACTGAAACGCAGCAAATGCGCGACTTTAGGGATGTAAGGCGGCGGATCCCCCGCCAGCATGCCGCCTGCGCTGTTGCCGTAATCAAGATTGCTGCTAAACGGCACCCACAGTTGCATAAAGTGGATGCTGCCGCCGGGGATCGCCCCCATCTTATCGAAATCAAAATCTGCCCCGGCGAACAGCATGGTATAGCTCTGTTGCTCATTGGTGCTGGTACCTGCGCTGGGATTGCCCAGCCAGAATTGCGTCGCCATGATGTGCGGCGTCACGCCATGCTCTTTTAACCATGATCCGACGTCCGATAATGGCAGAGCGGCGTCGTCCTTGTCTGCTGCCTGTAGGTTGCCGCTCATCAAGCTACTGAGCAGCGCGCCGGAAAACAGCATTCTTGTCCAGATATTGCGCGGTGTAATTTTCATTGTTCAGTCTCATCACCAACAATGAGACGCAAAACAGCCGGTCAGCGTTGACCGAAAACATCTGAGTGCTTCTTCAATCTTTTTTCGCGAAAGCAGACCACACAGCATAGAGCAGAGGTTGAAAAAAAATTAAAACTCATTTCGATAACCACATTCGCCGCCTTTGGCGCTGGTTTCCGTCTCTGAGAAATTAGGGTGGCGGCGTCATCGCGGACGCCGCCTGTTTATTGTTAAGGCTGTTTGATGTACTGCGCGGCATGTTCGCCGGCAATTCGCCCGGAGTTATAGGCAAAGCCCAGCGCCAGCCCCTGATAAGGGGGATAGGCCGGAGAACCGAAGAAGCCGCCAGCGTTGTTGCCCACCACATACAGCCCCGGGATGGCCTGCATATTCTGATCGGTGGCTTCGAGTTGCTCATTCACCCGCACCCCACCCGTGGAGCTGAGGCTAACCACTTCGGAGGCCAGCGCGTAATAGGGGCCATTCGCCACGTTGAGCGCAAGGAACGCAGGTTTCTTACCAAACTCGGTATCTTTTTTGGCTTTGATGGCGGCGTTATAGCGCTCAACCGATGCTTTCAGGCGGGCGGCATTCATCCCGCTGTTGGTGGCTAATTCATCCAGCGTTGCCCCTTTATAAACGGTACCGTTTTTCACTCCTTCTTCCACCAGTGCCACGAAGTCGCCATTGCCGGTGGGGTTTGGCGCGCCAGCGCCGGAAACTTCAAACGGCAGCTTCCCTTTGCTGAATGTTTGCAGCGTGGGGGTATCCACAACGATGAAATAGTTACCGCCCACGGAATAGGCGGCGTTGGCCCACAGCGCAGTGTCATACACCAGCGACTCATCAGCAAAACGCTCCCCGGAACGATCCAGCCACAGCAGCGGCGTTTTCAGGATGCGGATCAGCAGACTGTCGTTGAAACCGGTGGCTTTGGTCGGGTCAACCCCCACCAATTTGGTGGCATGCAGTAATGCTGACTGGGTTTCCCATTTTGCTGCGCCTGCGTCCCAGGCCATCTTCACGCCTTCGCCCTGGTTGGCCCACGCCAGCGAGGAGATATTGGTGGTCAGCATGTTACCGGTCAGCATCTTCATGTTCGCGCCATAGCCGCCGGTGGCGACAATCACCGCTTTGGCATGCACCGTTAGCGTGCCGCCATCGGCGGTTTCGGCGACCAGTCCCACAACCCGGCCTTGCTCATCTTTGATCAACGCCTTGCCGGTGGTGCGCGTCATCAGTTGCCCACCCATCTCCGCCAGATGCTTGTACATATTGGTGAACGCCGCGCCGCTGTCTTTGTAGTGATGATAGATGCGCCACTTGATGGGGTCGGCGTTATGCGCCTGCTGGGTGTTGTCGTCAGAGAGATACAGCTCCACGCCGTATTTCATCAACCAGTCGACGGTGGAGGCGGATTTGTCCACCACGGTGCGCGTCAGCGGGCCGTTGGTCAGATAGTGGTTATAATCCACCAGCCGGTGAAACAGCTCATCGGCGGTAAAGGTGAGTTTTTTCTGCCGTTCCAGCGATGACCCTACTGCAAACAGGCCGCTGGCAATCTTACCTGCGCCGCCCACCGCAGGGGCTTTTTCCACCACCAGCACTTTTGCACCGGCTTCAGCAGCCGCCAGCGCCGCGGCGGTGCCGGACGCGCCGCCACCGACCACGACCACGTCGGTGGTGAGAGTTTGCGCGGCGCTGGCGGTTTTCGCTTTTGCCTGGCTATAGGCGTTCGGGTCCGCGCCCGCCTTCGACAGCGCGGCGGCGGCGGCTTTTTTCACCGCGTTGCTGGTCTCCGTTGCGCCGGTCATGCCATCCACGTTCAGACTTTGCTGTTCGAGAATGGCCTGGCCGACTTCCTTCCCTGCCACACCGCCCAGCTCCGGCGTTTCGTGCGAGGCGTCAACGCTAAGCTGGGTGATTTTGCCGTCCTTGTCGACGCTGAGTGTGACGCTGACCGGGCTCTCTTTGCCCTGCGCCGAGGCGCTGTATTCTCCCGGTGTAACATCTGCCCACGCCATGCTGGTGGTGACCAGCAGTGAAAGCCCCAGCCAGATGCCTGCCACGCCAGGTCGCCGTTTTTGTATTACGTTATGATGTTCCATAGACCTACCTTTATAAGTGATTCCAGAGACTCGAAACCCTATTACTCACCGTCGGCCAGCGGCCTGACGGCGGATCCCTTGCGCTTTTCCCAACCGACTGAACAACGCGGCGCTCACCAGCAGGCCGCAGCCCATCAGCCGGAACAGCGCGCCAAAACGCTCCACGGCCTGTTCCGGCCAGGAGACGCAGTGGGTGAGAAAAGCAAAACTGATGGCGATGCCGAGCATCATTGAGAGCAGTTGCACCAGCGTGAGCAGACTGTTGCCTGCGCCGTAGCTGTCATCGTTGAGTGCGGAAAACGCCAGTGTGTTCAAACAGCAGTAAATTGCCGAACTGGTCAGCCCCAGGCCAAAGGCGAGGCCCGTTACTGACCAGGATGGCTGGTCAATGCCGGACGCCGACATGACCGCCAGCAACAGCGCACCCAGCAAACAGCCGTGGGTAAGCAAGCGCCGATAACCGAGCCGCTCCAGCGCCTGGTTGAGAAACAGGCGCACGCTCAACGCGCCTGAGGCGAAGCTCAGCAGGGCCAGTGACGCCGCGGTGGCGGAAGCCGCATGGTGTTGCGGCGTCTGTAGCTGCATCGACAACAGCAGCGGCGTTGACGAAAGGCAGATCCGTACCAGCGCCTGACCCGCCAAGCTGATGCGAAAGTCGGGACGCGCCAACAGGGAGGCGTCAAACAGCCCGCTATCCGGTTGCTTCACCCGTCGCCATGCCAAAATGGCGATCAGTCCTGCCATCAGCACCCCCACGGGTGCCAGACCGAGCGGCGACAGCAGGCTGCGTCCCACCGGCGTGCTAACGCCAAGACAGAGCAGCAGCACGGGCGCGGCCAGCAGATAGCCGCCGGTATCGAAGCGCTGCGTGCAGGTGACGGTGGGGGTGATGAAGGCCCGGCTGAGTGGCAGACACAGCAGGCACAGCGGCAGCGGCAATAAAAACAGTCCGCGCCAGGGCATGAAGGCCAGGCTAATCCCGCCAAGGGCAGGCCCGAGCAAGGTTCCCAACAGGCCGATGGCGGTAACGCGGTTGAGCTGACGCGCTTGCTGATCGTCGGGTACGGTTTTAAGCAGTAGCACGCGCGCGGCGGCCAGCATCAGTGCGCCGCCGCTGCCCTGCACCAGACGCCACAGGCACAGTTCAGGCAGACTGTTCGCGCGTGCGCACCCGAGCGCTGCCAGCATAAAAAGGCATAATGCGCCCTGATAGACCACGCGTTCGCCATAGCGCGTCATCAGCCAGGGCGTGAACGGTGTCGCCAGCACCACGGCAGCGAGGTAACTCAACGCCACACCATCCATTGCGCGAAGCGGCGCGTGCAACGACTGCGCGATAGTGGGTAAGGACAAATAGAGCAGGGACGTGTCGCTGGACTGGATCAGAAAAGTGAGCGCTGTCATCACGGATATGCGCCCAATCAGCGACCGCGGTGTATCTGTCATGCTTTCCTCCTGCCTGGCGTGGCCTTCCTCTGTTTTAGCGGTATAAGCAATCCCTATGCCGTTTATGCATAAAGAAAATAAAAACAATAAAATCAATATGTTGGTTTTGTTTTTCGGATGTCTCGGCGTCGGGAAGGACAACGTGCGAATCCGGTGATGCGCTTTTGCATCAGTCGGTCATGACGGTTTGTTTAACGGTGAGGTTTATGTGGTTATTTCATGCAGCACTTAACATTTCTGATGGCGCTATCAACGATACAGTGAGCTATCAGTCATACCGTTCTGGTTTATGGCGGGCAACGCGAGGGGGAAAAGGATGAACTTAACGCTGGACGACAACGCAAATGACATCAATTACAAAGAAATTCTCGACCACCTCGAATGCCCTATCTACGTTACGGATGCCAACGGTGTGACGCGTTATGTCAATCTCGCTTACCTTGCCGAAAATCCTATTGTTGACCGGGATAAACTGATTGGCCGGAGCGTGGGTGACATTATCCAGGAGGGGAAATATTTCAACCAGGCGATCACCATGCGCGTATTGCATGAACAGCGGGAGGCCATTGAAGTATTGAGTCATCATCTTCTGCCCGACAAAAGCGCCTTTGTCTCTGGCCGCCCAATTTATGATGCCAAGCGCAGCGTGAAAAACGTTGTGTCCATTATGTACGTCGACTCCTTTTTTCAACGCCTGAATCGCCATTTTGATTACCCGTTGCGCCCCCTCTCTTCTTTTGTCCGACCGCCGGTTATCGGGAGTGCGCCGCTTGCGGCTTCGATGCCGCCGGTGCCGCTGATTGGCGCCAGTGAAGCGATGACGACGTTAAAACGACTGATCATGAAAGTGGCGCCGATTGACGCCTCAGTGCTGATCACCGGTGAGTCCGGCACGGGTAAAGATGTGGTCGCCACCCTGTTGCAACAGTTAAGCCCACGCCGCGATAAACCATTCGTAAAAATCAATTGCGCCGCTATTCCCGCCAATTTGCTGGAGAGTGAGCTGTTCGGTTATGAAAAAGGGGCCTTTACCGGGGCGCTGGCGCGGGGTAAACCCGGCGTGTTTGAACAGGCGAACGGCGGCACGCTGTTTCTTGATGAAATTGGCGACATGCCATGGGAAGCGCAATCGAAACTGTTGCGCGTGCTGCAGGATAAAGTGGTGCAGCGCGTGGGCGGGATGGGAACTCTGCAACTGGACGTGCGGATAATCGCCGCCACCAACGCCGATCTGCAAGGGCAGATCCGCAAGGGGACGTTCCGCAAAGATCTCTATTACCGCCTTAATCTGATCCCGATGCAGACACCGCCACTGCGTCAGCGCCGTGATGATATTCCGCTGCTGCTGGACTTTTATTCCCGGCAATTCGACAAACACTACCGGCGCATTATCCGTTTTGACGATGCGGGCGTCGCCCGGCTTGCCGCCTATGACTGGCCCGGTAACGTTCGGGAATTACGCAATTTTCTTGAGTATATGTACGTCTGCCAGGACGATAATTACGTCGATATGGCGACCATTAATAGCTGGTTGAGGCAAAACGATGTTGAGCCTGTTCCGGAGGCGCAACCGCCCGTCAGTATGCCAGCCGAAGACGCCTTACTCGGCTGGTGCCGTGCGCAGTTACGGGCAGGCGCGACGCTGAAAACCATGCTGGCGCAGGTCGAGAGCGATGTGTTGCGGCTGGCGCAGGCGCAGCATAAAACGACCTATGCCATTGCCGATCGCCTTGGCGTGGCGCAACCCACGGTGGTGAGGAAACTGCAGGCGCACGGGATAGGGGCGAATCGTGGCGTGGTGGGGGCGGTAGAGTAGGGGAAACGCGGGGCAATCCACATCAGGCGAATAACCGAACAGCGTTCAATGGAGCGTCCGGGAACAGAAAAGCAAAAACCCGCCTTTTGGGCGGGTTCTTTAAATAGTGGTGCCCGGACCCAGACTAACGCCGCAGGCATTGAACAGCGCGCTTGCCGCGCTGACCCCGAAGGGGTGAGCCGCTTGCGGCGAATAATCGAACCAGGGATTCATTGACACGACAATGAAATCACCGAATAACAGTAAGTTACCTTTACGCTTCGATTCCGAACGTACCACTCTTTTGTACTACTACCAACGTAATTAGCTACTTTTTTCCGGGTGCTCACGATAGTAATGCATAAGACCATTCACATATCCTTGGGCATATGCAGCTAGCGGGCTAATGTGACGAACTTCACTTGCCTGGCTTTCTTGAATGGAATCAATAGCCCCCTTCATATCCAGAACTGTCTGCTTAATGTAGCCAGCTTGATATCCCAACTCGTATGCACAACCAGCACATTTATGGCGGCTGAAATCCCCCTGATCCTTAGGGAACTGAGAAAAGTAAGGATCATTACGGTGGGGTTTTTGACATGTTGCCATGTTTATTATCTCCATTAGAAGATGACCAGGAATCTCCGTAGCCATACCCATCATCAATGGGCCTCCTTACTATATGTATGGGATTGAAGAAGAACAACATTTCAACATTTGTAGTGGTCAACTAAAACTGACCACCACCGACAACGATGTGATCCACCAGCCGAACGTCGATGAGTTCCATAACGTTCTTTATTTTCAGTGTGATAGCTTTATCTTGCTGTGAAGGTTCAGCTTTACCGGATGGGTGGTTGTGGGAGCATATGACGGCTGCGGCGTTCAGTTTGAGGGCCTGACGGGCAATCTCACGAGGATGAACGCCAACTGTCGAGGTGCTGCCGAAGAACATCTATTGATACTTGATTACGTGATTTTGGTTGTTGAGGAAGATAACGCTGAACATTTCCTGCTCCCGCTCGCCAGGCTTGAGAGCCAGATAGCTTTGGTGCCGCGTGGTGAAGTCAGAGAGTCGGTGCGGTACAGCCGTTGAGTGAGGATTTCGCGGGCCTGATTAATGATTTCATCGTGCATGATTCAATCTCCGGTGTTGATCTGCACGTTTCTTGTACCGAGTAGGGCTGGAGATGTTGGAAACGGCCCCGAAAGGAGCCGTTGTGGTTGTTACCAGCGGATTTCTGATGTTGCTATGAATGCAACCTCTTTGACCCGTTCTTGTAAGTCGTAATCCACTTGCATGCTAATAGGGATATGGAAATCCATCACTGTAAACAAATCAGTGTAGCCAATCTCTTGGCGTAACCGCTTCCGGGGAGGCAAGAACCTGTCAGGAGGACCAAATTGTGTATGAACCCAGGATCGCACCATCTCAGGTTGTAGGGGGGATGGCAGTTCATTCGGAAATTTATAGTTCGCTTTCTTCTCATTTTGCAAAAAAAGCTCAATGGAAAAAAGCGTTGTACCTTCTCGCTTAAAGGCTAAGTAAAGCCCTTCATTCATCATGCTTAACGTGAGGTCAGGATCTCCCGGGTAACCTGTCGGTTTGGTCTTGTAGGGAATCAATCCTGCATCAAAAATTTCCTGATACGTCTTACCTAAGCAGCGAATCAATGCTTCGACATTAACGGTCATTGGTATAATCCCTGTTCCTGATTTAATTGATGCATCTTAGCCTTGGCTTCATCGATTTGACTATCTGTCACGCCACGTTCCTTCAGCGCTGAGCGTATAGTCTCAATGTCACGTTCTACTGCTGCTCGCAAATCTCTGGAGTCTTGCTGTATTTGCGTCGGGTTATTTCTGCGACCATAGGTGGCGCTGAGTTTTTGGTGGATATCAGCAGGAATGATGATAGAAGCAACGTCTTTCGCCATACGGTCAATTTCGGCCGGTTTTGCGTCTGGGAACTCACGCCGTAAGTAGGCTCGTACTGCTGCTGCTGATGGCATGTGATCAGCATGAGTACCATTTCGTGGTCTACCTGTGAAATTGCTGTATAAATCGACTTCCAGCAATTCTACCGGAGGTTTGCTGAGGTAGATGTAAATCGGCGGATGGGCGTTACCCGGAAACACCAGAATGTAGTCCCGGAAGTCTTTCTCTTCCGATGGTGGCGTTGTGGTGATGGTCACACCCTGAATGTCAGGATGCTCAAGCCCCGGTATCGTAATGGTTCCGGCCTGTGGGCTTTGGTTCCCGGTGTTCCAGCCAGCCTGTGAACCCGGAGTATTTGCTGGCGACCACGTGATTAGCGGTTTGTCGCTTCGTTCGTCCCCCCAGAATTCATAGCTGCCATCAGTTTGCTTCTCGAGCATTCGGACGCGGACCTGATCGCGACCGCTGGCGGCACTTGTGTGATAGCCAACGGCTTTCAATCGCCCGCTTTCCTCGTCCGTCACCCAGTTATAACGAACGCGGGTCGGAACGGCTCCCTTGCTCTGAGCTACTTCAGCCAGCTTCTCTGGGGTGAGTAGATCACTCTTCTCGCCCTTTAGCTGTGACTGAATGATTGCACCCATGACCACGAACGGCAGATTCATCGCCAGCCGACCGCTCCAGACTTCGGGACCGGAGAGGCGTTTCATGGTGTGGGTTAATGCTGTAGCGGCGTCCTGACTGGCTTTAGCGGTTGCTCCTCCGGCAGAGGCAGCCATCCCGGCTTCGGCGGTCCCAGCCATGACTGGCGGCGGGGGGAGGGGCATTGCTTCCGCTTCACCAAAGAAAAAGCCTGTGACTTTATCGAACAGTGATTTCTTCGGTGGCTCTGGTGGCGGTGCAGTTTTCTTCTTCGCGGCCTGTGCGTGTTGTTCTGGCTCAGGGTCTGGCTGAGTGGGTAGTGACTGATAAAAGCTCATCTCCGCAATGTTGGCCTGCGGCTCTTCCGTTGCCCCGGCATCGATATTACCCGCCCCACGGAGGACAGACTTTGCGAATACAGGAGTTACAGCGATAGCGGCGGCAGCAGCCATTTTGGTAATGGGCCATTCCGCTGCCCGGTTACGGTGTTCCTCAAAAGGATCGCCGGGACTGTCTTCCACCCAAAGTGTCGTACTGCCCAGTACCTGATTGTTTTCGCAGTTACAAAGCACCCGATCACCAGTGGCAACGCAGGGTTTGTCTTCTGCAAAGTAATACGCTGTGCCATTGATCTGAAATGGCCCGTTGCAGGTTTCTTTCGGGCACCATGCCATATCGCCATTCAGGGCAATATTCCGGCCTTCAATAATCGTCGAGGAAGCTGAAATCACCTCCCCACCGCTTGTGGTCTTGTCTCCAAACCTTACCAGTGCTCTGGTCATAATCCCTCATGAATCATATTGATATCGTAGGCATAATACCCAAAAGGTGACTAAAGCCAAATCTGGCAGGGTGAGAAATGTTCAGTTTAGTGCATCGGTGATTGTCGTTATGAATGCTTGCCAGACGATCTGTATGGGCCTGTGAGCTGCGTTCAGTGGGGATGCATCTTGAATGATCGGGAGAAGCTGACAGAGCCTCTAGTTGCTTCTGACGTGAAAAGAACTTTTGGGGAGGGGAGGGGACAAAATCATTAAGCTGTCGCTCAGAGCTCCGTATTGATAAGACGGGAACTTTGCACTTTTGGTTAATGCGTGTTGTGTTGATATCTTAAGGATAATTATCTGTAGGATGCTATGAGTAATATGAATTTGAGTAGTAAAAGTTAATAAAACCAGATTGTTCCCTATAAGGGTGTGTTGAGGTGAGTTTGAAAAGTTACAACGTATAAATCCTTAAAAAGCCTAATCCCTCAGGTTTTGATGTAACTTTTTTGTAACTTTAGCAACTAGATGCCGTATGACCTTAGTTTTGCTCGTCGAAAGTACCTGTCCCGGCGTTTATCATAATGCCCATTTTGTACCACCGGGAAGCGGGGCCGGAGGAGAGATAAGGGCGGTAACTACTGGTAAACCAACAAGTTGTTGACTCAGAAAGCAAAAACCCAGCCATAGGCTGGGTTCTCTGAATAAGTGGTGCCCGGACTCGGAATCGAACCAAGGACACGGGGATTTTCAATCCCCTGCTCTACCGACTGAGCTATCCGGGCAACGGGGCGCATTAAACCTGATTCACCGCGCTCCGTCAACGAAATTTCTTTAAATCGTTGCAGACTGCACAATCTATCACCACTTTGTTGAAAACGCACGTCAGGTCAGGCAAAAAACGCCGTCCACAGGGCAGAAATCGGCATGGCGATTACCAGTGCAGGCAGCATATTCGCCACAGCAAACATCTTAATTCCGCAAATGCGCAGCCCGGTTGCCAGCAGCAAAATCCCGCCCACGGCGGTGAAATCCCCCATCATCGCGGGCGTTGTCAGCGGCAGGATCAGGGTCGCGCAGGTGGCGAGCGTAAGCTGAATAATCAGCATCGGTACGCAAATAATCGCCACAGCAAACCCGAGCGAGGTGGCGAAGATAACCGCAGTAAAGAAATCCAGAAACGCCTTGGCGATAAGAATGCTCGGATCGCCGGTCATCCCTTCACGCATTGCACCAAAAATCCCGGTACCGCTGGCGCAGAACAGAATAATGATGGCCACCAGACTCTGGATAAACGATTCATGGGCGCTATTGGCTTCGCCGCTTTTGCGCTTTTGCACCAGGTTACGCAGGGCGTTGACGCCGCCGCTGATCCCGCGCTCAACGTAGCACAGCTCGCCAATCAGTGTGCCGACCAGCGTGGCAAGCACCATCACCGGGAGGTTGACGCACTTGATCACCAGCAAGACACCGATCCCCAATGATGCGAGGCCGAATATCGATGGCATGGAGGAGCGTACGCGCTCCGGCAGGCGGTGGCTGAGCAGCGCACCGAGGCTGCCACCGATTAAAACGGCAGCAGCATTAATAAAGGGACCCGTTAACACACACTCTCTCCCTGATGTTCATAAAACTGAATAAGATAACGCACAGAATAGCATTTTTATGCGGTTGAGCCGCCCCGTTGGTTGCGCCACCAGGGGAAAGATGCCATGATTGCGCGAATTTTCCTCTACCTTCACGGGGCCGCCTGATGACGTACATTAACACTGTTTGTCACACGCTTTACGCCAGCATGCGAATGGGCGCCCGTATCGTTTTGTCCCATACTTCTCTCACCATGCGGTGAGGGTATCGTACGCTCACTGTAGGACAACAGTAAGATCAGAAGCTGTCTGCTTTTACTGATGTCTGGCGGTCGGAGCTGGTTCCAGTCAGACACGTTCGTTGGGTGAAGCCACCGCTTTGCCCGGGGTCTTTTACTCCCCTGAAACGGGTATTCGTGCTTATGAAATCAATGAAAATTGCCGTCAGCCGTGAGCTGGTGTCCCTGCTTTCCACTCACCGCGAAGCCGTGACGCTGGACAGTACCGATTTTACGGATGTGGCGGCAGTCGTCATTACGGTCGCGGAGAGTCATAGCGGCATTCTGGCGTTGCTGAAACGGACTGGCTTTCATCTGCCGGTGTTCTTGTTTGCTAACGAACCTGTTGAGATGCCGGATGGTGTAACGGCAGTGATCGGCGGCAAAGCGCAGGACTGGCTGGAGCTGGAAACCGCCGCCTGCGATTACGAAGACAATCTGTTGCCACCCTTTTTCGATACGCTGCGCCAGTACGTTGAGATGGATAACAGCACCTTTGCCTGCCCCGGACATCAGCACGGCGCGTTTTTTAAAAAGCACCCGGCCGGGCGACAGTTCTATGATTTCTTTGGTGAAAACGTCTTTCGCGCCGACATGTGCAACGCGGATGTCAAATTGGGCGATTTGTTGATCCATGAAGGATCCGCCAAGCATGCGCAAAAATTTGCCGCCAAAGTGTTCAATGCCGACAAAACCTATTTTGTGCTTAACGGCACCTCCGCCGCCAACAAAGTGGTGACTAACGCGTTGCTGACGCGCGGTGACCTGGTGTTATTCGACCGCAATAACCACAAATCCAACCATCACGGCGCGTTGATCCAGGCCGGTGCGACGCCGATCTACCTCGAAGCCGCGCGTAATCCGTTTGGTTTTATCGGCGGCATCGACGATCGCTGCTTTGATGAAAAATACCTGCGCGATGCGATCCGCGAGGTCGCCCCGGAAAAAGCTAACCAGCCGCGCCCGTTCCGCCTGGCGGTGATCCAGCTCGGCACATACGATGGCACCATTTACAACGCCCGCCAGGTGATCGACAAAATCGGCAGCCTGTGTGATTACATCCTGTTTGACTCAGCATGGGTGGGCTACGAGCAGTTTATTCCGATGATGGCGGATTGCTCGCCGCTGCTGCTGGATCTCAATGAAAATGATCCGGGGATCTTTGTCACCCAGTCGGTGCACAAACAGCAGGCGGGGTTCTCGCAAACCTCGCAGATCCATAAAAAAGATAACCACTTGCGCGGTCAGGCGCGTTTTTGCCCGCATAAGCGGCTCAACAACGCCTTTATGCTGCATGCCTCCACCAGCCCGTTTTACCCGCTGTTTGCGGCGCTGGACGTGAACGCCAAAATCCACCAGGGCGAGAGCGGTCGCCGCCTGTGGGCGGAGTGCGTGGCGCTGGGGATCGAAGCCCGCAAAGCGATCATCGCCAACTGCAAAATGATCAGACCGTTTGTGCCGCCGGAAATCGCCGGGCGACCGTGGCAGGATCATCCTACGGCGAACATTGCCCGCGAGCGCCGTTTCTTCAGTTTTGAACCGGGCGATAAATGGCACGGGTTTGAGGGCTATGCGCGGGAGCAGTACTTTGTCGATCCCTGCAAGCTGCTGCTGACCACGCCGGGTATTGATGCTGAAACCGGTGAGTACACGGAGTTCGGTATTCCGGCGACCATTCTGGCGCACTTCCTGCGCGAGAACGGCATTGTGCCGGAGAAGTGCGATCTCAATTCGATCTTGTTCCTGCTGACGCCCGCGGAAAGCGAAGAGAAGATGGCGCAACTGGTGGCGATGCTCGGCCAGTTTGAACAGCATATTGAAGACGACACGCCGCTGGCGGATGTGCTGCCGACCATCTTCAACAAATACCCGGTGCGCTACCGCGATTACACGCTGCGTGAACTGTGCCAGGAGATGCATAATTTATATGTCAGCTTCGGGGTGAAAGATCTGCAAAAAGCGATGTTCCGCAAAGAGAGCCTGCCCGCAGTGGTGATGAACCCGCAGGATGCCAACAGCGAGTTTATTCGCGGCAATGTGGAACTGGTGCGTATCAGCGAAGCGGAAGGGCGTATTGCCGCTGAAGGCGCGCTCCCGTACCCGCCAGGGGTGCTGTGTGTGGTGCCGGGGGAAGTCTGGGGCGGCGCGGTGCAGCGTTATTTCCTTGCGCTGGAAGAGGGCGTAAACCTGCTGCCGGGCTTCTCACCGGAATTGCAGGGCGTTTATTCCGAAACGGATGCGGACGGGATCAAGCGTTTGTACGGGTATGTGCTGAAGTAGTTTTTCCCCTCACCCCAACCCTCTCCCCAGAGGGGAGAGGGAGATGAGCATGGCGCCGTTTTTCATCCTCTCCCCAGAGGGGAGAGGGAGATGAGCATGGCGCCGTTTTTCATCCTCTCCTCTGAGGGGAGAGGGAGATGAGCATGGCGCCGTTTTTCATCCTCTCCTCTGAGGGGAGAGGGAGATGAGTATGGCGCCGTTTTTCATCCTCTCCTCTGAGGGGAGAGGGAGATGAGTATGGCGCCGTTTTTCATCCTCTCCTCTGAGGGAGAGGGAGATGAGTATGGCGCCGTTTTTCATCCTCTCCTCTGAGGGAGAGGGAGATGAGTATGGCACCGTTTTTCATCCTCTCCTCTGAGGGGAGAGGGAGATGAGGATCGCGCTGTTTCCGAGGGGCAAACATCACGCGGCTACCCGCCGGTACATACGCCGCGGGTGCCCAATCTTGCCGTACTGCATCTCGACCACCAGAAAACCCGCCTCCACACAGTGTTCCAGGTAGCGGCGGGTGGTGGTTTTACTCAGCCCCGTTTCGCTGACCACTTCATCAACGGAAAAGCAGCGTTCAGCCTCGTCGGCAAACAGCTTTTGCACCAGCGCCAGCGTATTCTCCTCAATGCCTTTACTGCCGTTATCCTGACGGTAATTCTTGGCCTGTAACTGATAGAGTGAGTCGACATTCTGCTGGTCGACGATTTTCCATACCCGCTGCTGTTCGGCGAATTGCACAAAACGCTCCAGCGACTGGCTTAATCGCTTCCAGGACACCGGTTTGAGGATATAGTCAAAAGCACCATTGCGGATGGCCAGGCTACAGGTGTCCATGTCGCTGGCGGCAGTGATAAAAATCACCGAACAGTTGGCGCGGGTAATCAGCGGATCGCTGATAAGCGTAATGCCTTTACCGTCCGGCAGGTAATTGTCGAGTAAAACCAGTTGCGGCTGCGTACTGTTCAGCAACACCTTCGCTTCGGCAAGGGATGAGGCAATGCCCACCAGGCGTAAACGCGGATGTTTGCTGATCAGTTCAGCATGAAGCTGCGCAAGCGCGTTTTCATCTTCTACTATCAGCACGTCTATCAGTTCATGTCGCATAATTCTGATCTTCCAGGGTCGGTACGGGACGCTGTACGTTGCCCGTTTCAGGAATAAACAAAGAAAAAATCGCACCGCGAGGATCGTTATCAGAAACGTCGATCGATCCGCCTACCTGTGTCACATAACTGGCGATCAAATAGAGGCCAATACCATGATCGCCACTGCGCTTGGTGGTCATCCCGCGTTCAAAAATGTGCTCGCGGATAATCGGGTCGATGCCGATACCGCGATCCGCCACTTCAATAATCAGCTCCCGCTCATTCAGCAGGATCAACACTTCCACCGGTTCGTGAGGCAGCGTTGCGCGTTGCGTTGCCTCAATGGCGTTATCCAGCAGATTGCCGATGATCGAGATCAGTTCTGCTTCCCCCAGTGCGAGACAGGCGCGATCCATCCTGCACAGCGGATCAAACGCCAGTTCGACGCCTTTTTCCCGGGCGCGCGCCGCTTTGCCCAACAGCAGCCCGCATAAGGTCGGCGAGCTAAAACGCGACGAGATAAAGTCCAGCAATTCCTGCGCGTGCTCAGACTGCGCCTGAATATAACGCACCGCTTCGTCGTAACGCTCCATATGCAGCAGGCCGGAGAGCGTGGTCATGCGGTTTAATTGCTCGTGGCGCATAATGCGCAGGTTATCAACGTAGCGTTTAACCTGGCTGAGTTGCGCGCTGAGGCTGTCTATCTCATTGCGATCGCGGAAGGTGATCACCCAGCCCTGTAATTTATCCTCCAGCATAATGCGCACCCGGCTGGCGATCACCGTTAAGGCGTTAAAACGGCAGATCTCATCGTGGGTGTCGTGTTCCAGCATCACCGCGCGGGTGAAAAAGGGCACCGGTGCGATCACCTCGCCAATGGCTTGCCCGCGCAGGGCACGGGTGGGTTGACTCAGGCCCAGCAGTTTGCGCGCAGCCTGGTTTACCACCTCAATGCGCAATTCGCTGTCGACAGCGATCACCCCTTCATAAATGGACTCCATCATTGCTTTTTGCTGGCGCACTAACAGGCCAATTTCCCGCGGCTCCAGCGAGAAGATCTGTTTTTTAATCCCACGGGTGAAAAACCAGGAAAAGATAAATAGCGCGACGAGCAGCAACACGGCGGCAATAAAAATATTGATCACTTTGCCAAGCGTAATGGTATCCAGATAGCTGGTCAGATACCCTACGGAAACAATCCCCACGACCTGCCCGTTATCGTCGAATATCGGCGCTTTACTGCGCAGGGAAATACCTAAGCCCCCTTTGCGGATCGTGGTGGTGCTTAATCCACGCAGCACTTCTTCGTTATCGCCGCCCACCAGCGTTTTACCCACAACATTGGCATGGACCGAGTGAAATAAATGCAGGCCCTTATTATCGCCGATAACAATAAAACTGGCATCGCTGTGGGAAACAACCTGATGCATAAATTGGGTAATCGCCGGAATATCTTTTTCAGCAACGGCCTTGCGCAAATTCGGAATAATCGCTATTTCTTCAGCTTGTATTTTTGCTCTGGCGCTCATTTCCTGGTATAGCTGACGACCGACATCCTTGTAATAATAAACGCCCAGCAGGGCAAAAAGGCCGGAGAAGAAAAGCACCAGCGAAATAAAAAGTTTGATTTGAAAGGATACTTTCATGACGGTACGCACAGCAGCCAACAATGCGCCAATGTACCATCTTTTTTTGCTGCCGTGCGCAGTTTACTGGAAACTTGTGATCCCTTGCACAGCCAGCGCTGACGCTGAAAAATGGCCTGTTAAATATTCTTTTTGGAAAATGTTATTAAGTTGTATTTCTATATATAAAAACCATAAAAACCACGCGCATTATTAAGGCGTAAATCACACAAAATAAAAGAAACCATAAAAACCATAGGCGCCATTAAAACTCCAATTTTATTATGCAGCTCCTCACATAAAGTGTGTGTTTAGCCCTTTAGTCTGTACGCACAAAATAACCAAGGGGCTTAATTATGAGCACAACTGACGATTCATTTTCTGTTACCTCTGAATCGCTGGCGATTCAAAAAACATCACTTAAAGATAAGTGGTGGCACATTATGGATACCTGGAAGGTAGGGATTATTCCACTGCCGTTATTCCTGCTGGCAGGTGCGTTGATTGCGATTGACTGTCTGGGCGGCAAGCTTCCCAGCGATATCGTCGTGATGGTCGCCACACTGGCGTTCTTCGGCTTTGCCTGCGGTGAATTCGGTAAGCGTTTGCCGATCATCGGTAAGCTGGGCGCTGCGGCGATTTGCGCAACCTTTATTCCTTCGGCGATGGTCTATTACGGTCTGCTGCCGGACGTGGTCGTGGAATCCACCACCAAGTTCTACAAATCCACCAACATTCTCTATCTCTATATCTGCTGCATTATTGTTGGCAGCATCATGAGCATGAACCGCACCACCCTGATTCAGGGTTTCCTGCGTATTTTCTTCCCGATGCTGTGCGGTGAAATCGTTGGCATGCTGGTGGGCATGGGCGTTGGCCTGATGCTCGGCATGGAGCCGTTCCAGATCTTCTTCTTTATTATTCTGCCGATCATGGCCGGTGGTGTGGGTGAAGGGGCGATCCCGCTCTCTATTGGTTACGCCACGTTGCTGCATATGGACCAGGGCGTTGCACTGGGTCGCGTACTGCCGATGGTGATGCTGGGTGGCCTGACCGCCATCATTATCTCCGGTTGCCTGAACCAGCTCGGTAAACGCTTCCCGCACCTGACCGGTGAAGGTCAACTGATGCCTAACCGCAGCAACGGCGACGAACAGGCTCCGGCGGCACCGGCATTCTCCGGCAAAACCGATGTGACCACTATTGCCGCTGGCGCACTGCTGGCAGTACTGCTGTACATGATCGGCATGCTTGGCCACAAACTGATTGGCCTGCCTGCACCGGTCGGCATGCTGTTTGTTGCTGTCTTGATCAAGCTGGTGCACGGCGTTTCTCCGCGCCTGCTGGAAGGCTCTCAGGTGGTGTACAAATTCTTCCAGACCTCGGTCACCTATCCGATTCTCTTCGCGGTTGGCGTGGCGATCACGCCGTGGGAAGAACTGGTTCACGCTTTCACCATCGACAACCTGCTGGTGATCGTGAGTACCGTTTCTGCACTGGTTACGACTGGCTTCTTCGTGGGTAAAAAGATCGGCATGCATCCTATTGATGTGGCCATCGTTTCCTGCTGCCAGAGCGGCCAGGGCGGTACAGGGGATGTTGCCATCCTGACAGCGGGCAACCGCATGAGCCTGATGCCGTTTGCACAGATTGCGACCCGTATTGGCGGCGCGATCAACGTGTCGGTATCACTGCTGGTCCTTGGCAATTTCCTCGTTTGATTAAGCATTACAGGAACTGATATGAAACTCGCAAGCTTTGTCCATCAGGGGATCCGTAGCTACGGCATCGTCAAGGCTGATGGCGTCATCAATCTGGGCAAGCGCCTGGGCGACCGTTACGGTGATTTGAAATCGCTGCTCGCCGCCAACGCGCTGAACGAGGCACAGCAGTTTGCCGGTGAAGCACCGGAACTCCGCTTCGATGATCTCGATTTTCTGCCCGTGATCGATAACCCCGGCAAAATTCTCTGTGTTGGCATGAACTACGCCGAAAAACGCAAAGAATTTGATCAGCACAACCCGGCGCCGACGCTGTTTGTCCGGTTTGCTGACTCGCAGACCGGGCATAACGCCCCGGTGCTGAAACCGCGCCACTCCAGCGAATTCGACTACGAAGGCGAACTGGCGGTGATCATTGGTAAAGGCGGTGAAGATATTTCCCGCGAGACGGCGTTAAGCCATGTGGCGGGTTATAGCTGCTATATGGATGGTTCCGCACGTGACTGGCAGCACACCTGGTTTACCGCGGGCAAAAACTGGCGGCAGACGGGGGCATTCGGTCCGTGGATGACCACCGCCGATGAGATCCCGGATCCGCATGCGCTTGCTATCCGTACCTGGCTGAATGGCCGCATGGTACAGGACGATAACACCGCCAGCATGATCCATAAGGTGGCCGAGCTTATCGAGTACATCAGTACCTTCACCAGCCTGACGCCAGGCGACGTCATCATCACCGGTTCACCGGGCGGCGTCGGCAAAAAGCGTAACCCGCCGCTGTTTATGAAAGCGGGCGATCGCATTGAAGTGGAGATCGAGAATATCGGTCACCTCAGCAATGTGATTATCGATGCGCCAGCGCATGCGCTGACGGCGGCGCACTAAGGACGAAGGCAACACCATGCAAGCACGACCCCCCATCGACTTCCGCGTAGCGGAAGTCAACGGCAATACTCAACGGCTGGCCTCTATCCGCACGTTGCTCGCTGACAGCGGTTTAGGTATGGACCACGATATCACCACTTTCGTTGAAGCCTGGTCGGGAAACCGACTGGTGGGTTGTGCGGGCCTGGCCGACAACGTCATCAAGTGCGTGGCAGTAGATGAAGAGATGCGCGGTGAGAACCTCAGCGCGCAACTCCTGGCAGAAGTTGAACACCTGGCGCTGGCGCGCGGCCACTTTCATCTGTTTCTGTGCACCCGCCCCTGTAACCGGGAGCGCTTTCAGCACAGCGGATTCTGGCCTGTTGCGCAGAGCGGCAATAACGCCATTCTGATGGAAAACACGCCGTCAGGTATTCAGCGCTACTGCCGTACGTTGCAGGCAGATCGCATGCCGGGAAAGCGTATTGGCGCGATTGTCATGAACGCCAATCCTTTTACCCTTGGGCATCGCCATCTGGTCGAGCAGGCTGCGCAGTCGTGCGACTGGCTGCACCTGTTTGTGGTGCGTGAAGACGCCTCGTTCTTTCCCTTCGCCGCACGCTTAAAAATGGTGAAAGCAGGCGTGTCGCATCTGGCGAACGTCACCGTGCATGAAGGATCTCAGTACATCATTTCCCGCGCTACCTTCCCGGCCTACTTCCTGAAAGAGACCGGCAAAGTGCAGCAGGCGTGGAGCGAAATCGATCTGCTTATCTTCCGTAACTATATCGCCCCGGCGCTGGGTATTACCCACCGCTTTATCGGCAGCGAGCCGTTTTGCGATATCACCCGCCAGTACAACCAGACCATGCATCAGCTACTGGCAGGCGTCGTGGAGGTGGTGGAAATCCCGCGCATTAAAGCCACCGGCAATGCCATCTCCGCCTCGGAAGTGCGCCGTTTACTCAAAACACACCAGTTTTCCCGCATTCGGGAAATCGTACCGGATACCACTTTCGCGCATCTCGAATCCCATTACAGCGCGGAAGTCGCTTAAAAATCAGGAATGTCATTATGAAAATTGTGAGGGAGGCGCTGGCCGGGACCATGGAGTCCAGCGACCTGATGGTGAAAATAGCCCCGACTGCGGGCGAGCTGGAAGTCGTTGTGCACAGCGAAGTGATCAAGCAGTTTGGCGATCAAATCCGCCAGGTGGTGAATGCCACACTGCGCGCGATGGACGTCCATCAAGGGCTGGTGATTATTGAAGATAAAGGCGCGCTGGATTGTGTAATTCGCGCCCGTCTGCAAAGCGCCATCCTGCGTGCCGCCGAAGGCACGGAAATCGACTGGGGGAAACTGCTGTGAAAAAACTTCGTCGTAGCATGCTGTTCCTGCCAGGCGCTAACGCCGCCATGCTCTCCACCGCGTTTATCTACCGCCCGGATTCGATCATGTTCGATCTGGAAGACGCCGTCGCTCTGCGTGAAAAAGATACTGCGCGTCTGCTGGTATTTCATGCGCTGCAACACCCGATGTACCAGGACATGGAAACCGTGGTGCGCATTAACCCACTGAATACGCCGTTCGGTTTGCCGGATCTGGAAGCTGTCGTCCGCGCCGGGGTGGATGTGGTGCGTTTACCGAAAACCGACACCCCGGAAGATATCTACGAACTGGAACGCCATCTGGAACGCATTGAGCTGGCGTGCGGTCGCGAAGTGGGCTCCACCCGCGTGATGGCGGCGATTGAGTCTGCTATCGGCGTCATTAATGCCGTGGCCATTGCCCGTAGCTCTCAACGTTTGATCGGCATTGCGCTGGCAGCGTTTGACTATGTGATGGATATGCAAACCGAACGTGGCGACGGCACCGAGCTGTTCTACGCCCGTTGCGCCGTATTGCATGCTGCCCGTGCCGCCGGCATTGATGCCTTTGACGTGGTGTGGTCAGACGTGAATGACGAAGCCGGTTTCCTGCGTGAAGTCGACCTGGTCCGCAAAATGGGCTTTAACGGTAAGTCGTTGATTAACCCGCGTCAGATCGATCTGCTGCATAACGCCTATGCGCCTACCCAGCAGGAAGTTGACCACGCGAAACGGGTTATCGAAGCGGCGGAAGAGGGTGAACGCAACGGCCTTGGCGTCGTCTCGCTGAACGGCAAAATGATCGACGCCCCCATTATTAATCACGCGCAGATGGTGCTGGAACGTGCGGCTGCGTCCGGCGTGCGTCATTAAGGACAGAACAATGAATCAAACAGAGCTTCTTCACGTTAATTTCCCCCATCTGCGTGATTTAAAACCCTTTGAGAGCGCTCATGCCGCCACACCCTGGCTGGCGGACGTTAACAGCAAACATACGCGTAAACTCTGCGCCACGCTGGAAGATGCCATTGCCCGCAGCGGCCTGAAAGATGGTATGACGATCTCTTTCCATCATGCGTTTCGTGAAGGCGACCGCGTGATCAATAACGTGGTGGCGACGCTGGCGCGTCTGGGTTTTAAAAACCTGACACTGGCCTCCAGTTCACTGATGACCTGCAACGATGCGCTGATCGAGCATATTCAGAGCGGTGTGATCACCCGGATTTATACCTCCGGTATGCGCGGCAAGCTGGCAGATGCCATCTCCCACGGTCTGATGGACGAGCCGGTGCAAATCCACTCTCACGGCGGTCGCGTGAAATTGTTGCAGGACGGTGAGCTGAACATCGATGTCGCTTTCCTGGGCGTACCGTGCAGCGACGAATTTGGTAATGCCAATGGTACGCAGGGTAAATCCTGCTGCGGTTCGCTGGGTTACGCGATGGTGGATGCACAGTTCGCCAAAAAAGTGGTGCTGCTGACCGAAGAACTGGTGCCGTTCCCGAATATGCCGGCAAGCCTCAGCCAGAATCAGGTCGATCTGATCGTCCAGGTGGAGAGCGTTGGCGATCCGGCCAAAATCAGCGTGGGTGCAGCGCGTGTGACCAGTAACCCGCGTGAACTGATGATCGCCCGCTATGCCGCCGACGTGATTGAACACTCCGGCTATTTCAAAGACGGCTTCTCCATGCAGACGGGTTCCGGTGCGGCGTCTACCGCAGCGACCCGCTTTATGGAAGAGAAAATGGAGCGCCACGGTGTGAAAGCCCGTTTTGCGCTTGGCGGTATCACCGGTAGCCTGGTGGATCTGCATGAAAAAGGGTTGATCGAAAAACTGCTGGATACTCAGTGCTTTGACAGCGAAGCGGCGGCATCGCTGCGTCGTAACCCGAACCATGTTGAAATTTCCACTAACGTCTACGCCAACCCCGGCGGTAAAGCGGCAAGCTGCGATCAACTGGATGTGGTGATCCTCAGCGCGCTGGAAATTGACGTCGATTTTAACGTCAACGTGATCACCGGTTCTGATGGTGTGATGCGCGGCGCGTCCGGTGGTCACTGCGATGTGGCTGCAGCGGCAAACCTGACCATTGTGGTTGCGCCTCTGCTGCGTAGCCGTATTCCGACCGTGGTAAAACGCGTGACGACACTGTTGACGCCAGGGGAAAGTATCGACGTGCTGGTGACCGACCACGGGATTGCCGTGAACCCGGCGCGCCCGGAAATTCGCGAACGCCTGCTGGCGGCTGGACTGAAAATCGTGGATATCGACGCGCTCTACCAACGCGCCATCTCCCTGACCGGTGAACCGAAACCGATCGCCTTTACCGACCGTATCGTCGGGGTGATCCGCTACCGCGACGGCAGCGTGATTGACGTTGTCCGTCAGGTTAAAGAGGAAAATCAATGACCACACTGACGCCCGTGAGAGCGGGCGTCAGCCTCGAAGCGCTGCTGGCGGCGAAAGATAGCCGCGCGGCGCGTCAGGCTGACTGGCTCGCTCACTATCAACAACCTGTTATTTCGCTGACGCTGGTGACGCCCGGCGCCGTGAAAGACAGCATTCGCTATCGCAATACCATGGGGGTGGCGCTGCAAGCCTGCGACCAGTTGCTGTGGCAAAACCACTGGACGGTGCTGGACAGGCAGGTGCTGTGGCTGCCTACCGGTGCAGAAGCTCTGTGGTGCGTGCAGCATCCGGCGGTGGAAATCAAAGCCAACTGCGTGGAGATGGAGCAAACGCATCCGCTCGGCAGACTGTGGGATTTTGATGTTTTTTGCCCGGTCAACGGACAAGTTGGCCGACATTCGCTGGATCTGAACACGCGCCGCTGCCTTGTATGCGACGAGCCTGCACACGGTTGCGCACGCTCCCGCCGCCATCCGGTTGAGGATGTGGTCGGGCGTGTAGAGAGATTGATTGATGGCTGGTTTGCTCGCGACTAACCCCCAACAAGACGATGTGCCCACGCTTGCGGCGCGGGCGTTGCGTATTGAACTGGATTTAACCCCGAAACCGGGGCTGGTGGACAGAGCGAATACCGGCTCGCACCAGGACATGGACCATGCTCTGTTTGTGAAGAGCATTGCCGCTATCACGCCCTGGTTTTCTGCGTTTATGCAGGCTGGGCAAGCGCATGCCCATAAACCCGCCAGTGAGCAGTTGCGTCTGTTGCGGCCTCAGGGTATCGCCTGTGAACAGGCCATGCTCAGCGCCACTCACGGGGTGAATACCCATAAAGGCGGCGTCTTTTCGCTGGGGTTGTTATGTTTTGCCGCCGGGCGCTTGCAGGGGCAAAACCGGGTGGTCAGCGCCGATGCGTTGTGCCGTCAGGTCAGTGAAATTTGCCGTGGCCTGGTGGCGCGTGAGCTGATGGCGCGCCCGCAAGCGACCACCGCCGGTGAGAAGCAGTTTCATGCCTACGGCCTGACCGGGGCGCGCGGAGAAGTTGAACAGGGTTTTATCACCGTGCGACGCGCGGTATTGCCGTTCTGGCATCAGGAACAAGGCGAGCGTCGCTTGCACAACGCGCTACTGCGCCTGATGGCCGCTAACGCCGACAGCAATCTGGTATCGCGTGGTGGCATGGCAGGGCTGCGTTATGTGCAGGATTATGCGGCTGGATTGCTGGCGACATCGTGGAATAGCGATTCCCTGCAGGAAATGGATAACGCGTTGATGGCGAGGCGCTTAAGCCCCGGCGGTAGCGCGGACTTGCTGGCCGTTGCGTATGTGCTGGCATCGCTCCCCTAAGCGGTTTTCGCCGGGCGAATAAGGTCCGGCAACCGACCAATAAAAAACCCGGCGCTCAGGCCGGGTTTTTTGTCTTACGCTTTTTGCGCGACGCCTGCCGGTTCGCGCACGTGTTTGTACTTAAACATCGTGATGAACGCGAACGCCAGTACCAGCGAATAACCGGCGAAAATCAACCAGACGGTTTTCCAGTCGGTCACGCCTGCGGTGGTGTAAATCTCCACCACTTTACCGCTCACCATACCGCCGAGGATGCAACCGAAACCGTTGGTCATCATCAGCAGCATACCCTGCGCACTGGCACGGATTGCCGGGCTGACTTCTTTCTCCACAAATACGGAGCCAGAGATGTTGAAGAAGTCGAACGCACAACCGTAAACGATCATCGACAGCACCAGCAGTACGGTGCCGAACGGCGTCGGGTCGCCGAAGGCGAACAGGCCAAAACGCAGCACCCAGGCGAAGATACTGATCATCATGACGTTCTTAATGCCGTAACGGCTCATAAAGAACGGAATAGCCAGGATGAAGGCGGTTTCGGAAATCTGCGAAATCGACATCATGACCGATGCATGGGTCACGATAAAGCTGTTAGCGAACAGCGGGTTGGCATCGAAGCTGTGCAGGAAGGTGTTGCCAAACATGTTGGTGATCTGCAACTCGGCGCCCAGCAGCATCGAGAAGATAAAGAAAATCGCCATGCGTTTGTTTTTAAACAGGGCAAACGCATTCAGGCCGAGCATTTCCACCCAGGTCTGTTTCTCTTTGCTTTTCGCCACCGGCATATGTGGCAACGTCAGGGAGATCAGGCTCAGCAGCAGCGACAGCGCAGCGCCGATATAGAGCTGCATATGGCTCAGTTCGAAACCTGAGAAGCTCACCGCCCACATTGCCAGGATAAAGCCAATGGTGCCCCAGATACGAATTGGCGGGAAATCCGTCACGATGTCGTGACCGGCGGATTGCAAACGGAAGTAGGAGATAGTGTTCACCAGGCCCAGCGTTGGCATATAGGCCAGCGAGTTGAGCAGGATAATGGCGAACATGGCCCCCGGCGTCGTCACACCTGCGGCAATAAACAGCGTGATTGCCCCGACCAGGTGGCAAAGGGCGTAAACCCATTTCGCACTCAGCCACTTATCCGCAATGATGCCGAGCAGCGTTGGCATCAGCAGAGAGGCAATACCCAGCGAGCTGTAAACGGCGCCGATTTCCGCACCCTCAAATTTCAGGGTAACGAACATATAAGAGCCAAGTGTAGTCAGCCAGCTTCCCCACAGGCAGAACTGCAGAAAGATAATGACTTTCAGCTGCAGCTTAAGATTCATGCTAATTTCCTCACAAAGGAGACGGTTAGGTGTTGGAATGGGCACAATTGCTTTTGTTATGTGTCAGGATTCTATCATCGACGGGGCGGTGAATTTGTTATGCCCGACATAAAAATGCAAACTTCCTCTGATTGCAATTCCATATGGTGACGTATGTCACAATTTAACGCAACCGTTTGCATCTCTCAAAGGTAACGCTTATGCCTCTTTCCGCGTGATGTGTAAAAGAGGCATAAGGTGAGGGGGGTTAATTGCGGCGGTACGTTTTTTGCGCCGTATTCACTTTATACAGGTATCGGCGGGATTCTGCGGACGGATGGCGGCTGGTCAGGGTTTCGTAAACATCCCCCGGCGTCAGGGTGTTAATGATATTCGCCGCCTGCACTTTATCACTGGAGAAGACGCGCAACACGCTGCCTGCACCGCCGTTATAGGCGGTGATCACCGCATAACGGCGCGATGTCGGGTTCGTGATGCCGGAAAGATAAACATTGTTCAGCATTGCCAGGTAGGCGGTGCCGGTATCAATGTTGCTTTGCGGATCAAACAGATAGCTTCTGTCTGGCGTGCCGGATTTCCCCTGCGCGCGGAACACATCTTTCCCGGCGCTGTGCTGCACCACCTGCATCAGTCCCAGCGCATCAGAGCGGCTGACCGCATACGGGTTAAATGAGGACTCGGTTTGCATAATCGCCAGGATCAGCGACTCTTCCACACCATATTTGCGTGCCGCCTGGCGCACCATGCCCACGTATTTGTGCGCACGTTTATCGAGGTGGTTCGGCACCAGATTGATGGTGACGCTGTAGATCACGCGTAAGCCGTTGCTGCGGCTTTTCATGCGGGTTTGCAGCAGATAATCGGCAAAGCGCACTGCGCGCCACTGCCAGCGAATGGCTTCGCCGTTGTTATCCAGCACCTGGCCATACAGGAACGGCTCTTTGGAGATGGGGATATCGTCAACGTCGGAGTAGAGGTCGATGGAGCCAGGATCGTCGCCCATCAGCAGGGTTTTGATGATCGCCTGGCGCAGATGCGCCGCCGGTTCGGTACCGGCAATGGTTTCGACGGTGATCGTCCCGGCGTCGAAGTTGATATGGCTTCGTGTCTGATACTGATCGGTGTATTTAACGTAGTCCTTCGGCCCTGCAATAAGGACTTCGTTAAACCCCCATAAATTCTCAATATTATGGGCAAACTGCCCCATCAAAATGTCAAAACCGTTGGTGTCTTTGATCCAGGCTTCGTTATAGTCTTCGCCTGCTTTTTTTGAGCTGGAACACGAAATCAGCAACGGCGCAATCAGGGCGAGCGCTAAAAATTTTTTCATCATTCCGGGATGCAGTTGTGTTGGTTTAACCGCGCCAGTGGCGCTCGCGTGCGGGCAATGTCTTCCCATGATTTAGCGACATTGCCAGCCGTGGTGAGCGTTCAGAAGCTTATTGTTTTTCTGGCGGCGTATAGCCTTCAATGTGCACATCTTTGCCTTCAAAGAGGAAATTCACCATCTCCTCTTCCAGCAGTTTGCGATGCTCCACATTCATCATGTTGAGTTTTTTCTCGTTGATCAGCATGGTTTGTTTCTGCTGCCACTGCTTCCAGGCCTCTTTCGAGATTTCGTTATAAATGCGTTTACCCAGATCGCCCGGATAGAGCTGGAAGTCTTGTCCTTCTGCTTCGCGTTGCAGGAAGGTACAAAAAATGGTTCTGCTCATAAGTCATCCTCTTTCATGCGCCAGCGCTATAAAGCGCCCGCGCGTAATTGCTGTATCAGGCGTTCCACTGGGGCCGCCAGACCGACCGACGGCGGTTGCGCTAAGTTATACCAAAGACCTGCGCCTTCATCCATGCAAGACGAGAACGAGGACACCTCAAGCCACATAGGCACAATATCCAGATGGAAATGGCTAAACGTATGGCGAAAAGCAATCCGCTGGCTGAGATTATCCGCGGGAATGCTTCTCTGCGCCAGCCAGTCACGCAGGGCCGCTTCGTCACTGAACTGCGGAAAACAGAACAAACCGCCCCACAGACCGCTTGGCGGGCGCTGTTCAAGATAGACCTCACCTTCGTGCTGCATCAACAGGAAGTAACCGGTACGTTCAGGAAGCGTCTGTTTCGGCTTTTTCCCCGGATACTGCGCCCATGAATGGGCGGCATACGCCTCGCAACCGGTTTGCAGCGGGCAGAGCTCGCACTTCGGTTTTGAGCGTGTACAGACCATTGCGCCGAGATCCATCATCGCCTGGTTGAAACGCTCTACACCCTGGGCTGGCGTCACCTGGTCACTCAAATCCCACAGGCGTTTTTCCACGTCCTTTTTGCCCGGCCAGCCCTCCACGGCATAGCAGCGCGCCAGCACGCGTTTTACGTTACCGTCAAGAATAGGAAAGTGTTTACCCAGCGACAAAGAGAGAATCGCGCCCGCTGTTGAGCGGCCGACACCCGGCAGAGCGGCGACTTCATCAAACGTTTCCGGAAAACAACCGCCGTGCTGGTTAGCCACCTGCTGAGCGGCTTTGTGCAAATTGCGGGCGCGGGCGTAGTAACCCAGGCCGGTCCACAGATGCAGAACTTCATCGAGCGGCGCGTTCGCCAGATCGGTTACCGTGGGGAAACGCGCCATAAAACGCTGGAAATAGGGAATAACGGTTGCGACCTGTGTTTGTTGCAACATCACTTCCGACAGCCATACTTTGTAAGGCGTTTTTTCAATTTGCCAGGGCAGGGTTTTTCGCCCGTATTTGTCGTACCAGTCCAGAACCTGGGCTGAAAATTGAGACGCTTGCATGGTCACCAGAATCACGTTATCAGGGGCCAAGATTGCAGCACAGCGGCAGCAGACTGTAAACCGGAACTTTCCGGTGCTTGCATCGTGCGATGAACTTTGGATAATGCCCGTTTCCTGAACACTCTCACAAGCAGAAAACTTTATGAATAACGACGTCATTTCACCGGAATTTGATGAAAACGGTCGCCCGCTGCGCCGAATTCGCAGCTTTGTCCGTCGCCAGGGCCGCCTGACCAAAGGGCAGCAGCACGCGCTGGAAAACTACTGGCCGGTGATGGGCGTTGAGTTCACTGAGCAGCCACTGGATTTTACCGCGCTGTTTGGCCGCACTGCGCCGGTGACGCTGGAGATCGGTTTCGGCATGGGCGCTTCGCTGGTCGAAATGGCGAAAATCCGCCCGGAGCAGAATTTCCTCGGGATTGAAGTGCACTCGCCAGGCGTTGGCGCGTGTCTCTCCTCCGCCCACGAAGAGGGTGTGGAAAACCTGCGGGTGATGTGCCATGACGCGGTAGAAGTGCTGCATAAAATGATCCCTGACAATTCTTTAAATATGGTGCAGCTCTTTTTCCCTGACCCGTGGCATAAAGCGCGCCATAATAAACGCCGCATCGTTCAGGTACCGTTTGCTGAACTGGTGAAAAGTAAGCTTAAGCTGGGTGGCGTGTTTCATATGGCGACCGACTGGGAAGCCTATGCGCAACATATGCTCGAGGTCATGTCTTCTATTGATGGGTATAAAAACCTGTCGGAAACCCGTGACTACGTGCCGCGCCCCGAGTCGCGCCCGGTGACGAAATTTGAACAGCGTGGCCATCGTCTTGGTCACGGCGTATGGGACTTAATGTTCGAGAGGGTGAAATAATGGCAACAAACCGCAGCCGTCGCTTGCGTAAAAAAATGCATATCGACGAATTCCAGGAACTGGGTTTCTCCGTCGCGTGGCGTTTCCCGGAAGGCACCAGTGAAGAGCAAATCGATAAAACCGTCGATGATTTTATTCAGGAAGTGATTGAGCCGAACAAGCTGGCGTTTGACGGCAGCGGTTACCTGGCCTGGGACGGGCTGATTTGCCTGCAAGAAGTGGGCAAGTGCACCGAAGAGCACCAGGCCATTGTGCGTAAATGGCTTGAGGACCGCAAACTGGATGAGGTGCGCATCAGCGAACTTTTCGACGTTTGGTGGGACTAAGCAAGCATAAGGGGCCAGCACTAGCTGGCCCGTTTTGTCTCTACAGGAGTTTTTTTATGATGCGCAAAACGCTGCTGGCGGCAACTCTGGTCTTTACCGCTTTTACCGCTTTTGCCGCTCAGGCGGATTATCAATGTAGCGTGACCCCACGTGACGATGTGATCCTCAGCCCGCAATCCGTGCAGGTAAAAGGGGAAAACGGCAATCTGGTTATTACGCCGGATGGCAATGTCATGTTCAACGGTAAACAGCCCGCGCTGAGCGCTGCTCAGCGTGAACAGGCGAAAGATTATCAGGCCGATCTGCGTCATGCTCTGCCGTGGATTGATGAAGGTGCACGCAGCCGCGTGGAGAAAAGCCGTACGGCGCTGGATAAAATCATCGTTAAAGAAGTTGGCGAGAGCAGCAGCATGCGCAGCCGTCTGACCAAACTGGACGCGCAACTGAAAGAGCAGATGAATCGCATTATTGAGCACCGTAACGACGGGCTCACGTTCCACTATAAGGCGATTGACGAGGTGCGCGCCAACGGTCAGCAACTGGTGAACCAGGCGATGGGCGGCATTTTGCAGGACAGCATTAATGAGATGGGCGCCAAAGCGGTGCTGAAAGGCGGCGGTAACCCGTTACAGGGTGTACTGGGTAGCCTTGGTGGTTTACAGACCGCAATCCAGAATGAGTGGAATAACCAGGAAGCGGATTTCCAGCAATTTGGTAAAGATGTGTGCCAGCGTGTGGTGTCACTGGAAGAGAGCCGCAAAGCGTTAACGGCGGGTCTGAAGTAACCTTTCCCCTCACCCTAACCCTCTCCCCCGAGGGGAGAGGGAACTGTCCGAAGCGGGTTTTCTCCCCAAGGGGAGAGGGAACTGTCCGGAGCGGGTTTTCTCCCCAAGGGGAGAGGGGACTGTCCGGAGTAGGTTTTCTCCCTAAGGGGAGAGGGAACTGTCCGGAGCGGGTTTTCTGCCCGGGGAGAGGGGGGAGTTAGCGCGGTTTTCCCCCTCTCCCTTTCAGGGAGAGGGCCGGGGTGAGGGTAAAAGCATCTGTAATACTTCCAAAATTCTCATCAACACCCCCTCCTCATTCCTCGCCAGCTCATTATTCCAGAAACGCAGCACCAGCCAGCCCTCAGCCTCCAGCCAGCGTGTTCTGCGGCTATCGTAACCACGTTGTTCGTCATGTTGCCCACCATCCAGTTCAATGACCAGACGAGCCTCACAACACGCGAAATCCACGATCCATGGGCCAATCGGATGCTGGCGGCGGAACTTATAACAGGCA
Organism: Kosakonia sp. N21; assembly: GCF_050587465.1. Taxonomy (NCBI): domain Bacteria; kingdom Pseudomonadati; phylum Pseudomonadota; class Gammaproteobacteria; order Enterobacterales; family Enterobacteriaceae; genus Kosakonia; species Kosakonia sp. N21. The sequence goes on from NZ_JBOBHR010000009.1 coordinate 164,695, forward strand.
AAACGGCGGCTACGTAACTGCCGCCATAGTTGGCGCTCATGTGGCGTTAATGCTTTGCGAAGGGCGCGGGCATGCGTGATCTTTTCCATCCCGCCATTCTGTCAGCGCTCTCCTTGCGCTAACAGAACGTGATCAGCGTTTTGCGAACCGCTTTCCAGAGAGATTATTCAGCAAGGAAAAGCTCAAGGAGCGAGTTTAAAAACAACTTACCGTGCTCGGTTATCTGCCAGTTATCATCGCACTCGGTCAGATAATTGAGCGCCAGCGCGCGATCCAACTGGGGACGGATAGTGCTTTCGCTTAAGCCCGTATAACGAGAAAACTCAGCGCGTGGTGCGGGCTCAAGCAGGCGAAAACGGTTCATAAAGAACTCGAACGGTTTGTCCTCTGTTTCCACGTCGTGCTGCTTATCCAGATAGTTTCCCTGCATATAACCGCGAGGGTGGCGCGTCTTCGCGGTTCGCAGAATGCGCCCGTCCGGGAAAGTCACTTTGCCATGCGCGCCGCAACCAATGCCCAGATAGTCGCCAAAACGCCAGTAATTAAGATTGTGCTGGCACTGATAACCCGGCTTGGCATAGGCCGAGGTTTCATATTGCTGATACCCGGCAGCCGTGAGGATCTGATGGCCTTGCTCAAAAATATCCCACAGTGCATCGTCATCCGGCAGGACCGGCGGGCGAGAGCCAAATAGCGTATTGGGCTCGATGGTGAGCTGATACCAGGAGAGGTGCGGTGGGTTAAGTGCAATGGCCTGGCGCAGATCGTCCAGCGCCTCTTCCAGCGACTGATCCGGTAAACCGTGCATTAAGTCGAGGTTAAAGCTGCGCAACCCAAGCCCGCTGGCCAGGCGCGCCGCCCGTTTGGCTTCTTCCGGCCCGTGGATACGCCCGAGGCGCTGGAGTTTGGTTTCGCTAAAGCTCTGTACACCAATGGATATACGGTTGACCCCGGCGCGCTGGTAGTCGACAAAGCGATCCGCTTCGACGGTGCCAGGGTTGGCTTCCATGGTGATTTCCGCATCGGCAGCCAGCGGAAGCCTGGCGCGCACGCCATCCAGCAGGGTTTGCATTGCCGGGCCGGACAACAGGCTCGGCGTACCGCCGCCAATAAAAATGGTCTTTATTTCACGTCCCTGCGCCCAGGGAACATCGGCATCCAGATCGCGCAACAGATGCTGCACATAGTCATCGTGCGGGACTTCCCCTTTTAGCGCATGGGAATTGAAATCGCAGTACGGGCATTTCTGCACGCACCAGGGAATGTGAATATAAAGGCTCAGAGGCGGCAAATCAGCCATTACGCAGTGCTTCCAGTAACAGTTTCAACGCCTGCCCGCGGTGGGAAATGGCGCTTTTTTCTTCGCGGGTCAGTTCCGCAGCGGTTTTGCCCTCGGAAGGGACAAAGAACACCGGATCGTAGCCAAAGCCGCCGTTACCCGCCGGCTGACGGGCAATGACGCCCGGCCAGGCACCGTGGCACACCAGCGGGGTCGGGTCGTCTGCATGGCGCATATAGACCAGTACACAGTGGAATTGCGCCTGACGTTGAGCATCCGGGACATCCTTCAGGGCTTCGAGCAGCTTTTCGAGGTTCTGCTGATCGCTGGCGTCAACGCCGGAATAGCGCGCGGAATAGATGCCCGGCGCGCCGCCAAGTGCGTCAACCGCCAACCCGGAGTCATCGGCAATCGCCGGTAAGCCGGTGAGTTGCGCCGCGTGGCGGGCTTTCAGGATCGCGTTTTCAATAAACGTCAGCCCGGTTTCTTCTGCTGATTCGACGCCCAGCGTGGTTTGCGCCACCACATCAAGGCCGAAATCATTGAGCAGCGAGGCAAGCTCGCGCACTTTACCGGCATTACCGGTAGCGAGGACAACTTTCTGCATAGCGGATCCTAATTTATCAGCGCCGCGACTTCTGTCGGGATCTGTTGCGGATGAGTGATTTTAATGTGTTTGTGGCGGCCCAGTTCGCCTTTTTCAATCACGACCTGGTTTTTGGCTACGCGGAACTGCTTTGCGAGATACTTAACCAGGTGAGCATTGGCCTGGCCGTCCACTGGCGGGGCGGTGATGGCGACTTTCAGTTCGTCGCCATGCAACCCGATGATACTGTCCCGGCTGGCTTTCGGCTGAATGTACAGCCGCAAAACCAGCCCGTCTTCGCAAACGAGCACGGCACTCATAGCGCCATCCACAGCCCCGGCAGCAGGATATTGCCAGTGGATTGCAGCACTTCGGCAACCCCCATATTGATGACATACAGTAGCAGCACCAGCACCATTGGCGAGAAATCGATCCCGCCCATTGCTGGCAGCAGGTTACGGATTGGGCGCAGCAACGGTTCGGTCAACTGCATTAACGCGTATTCCACCGGGCTACGTCCCTGGCTGATCCAGCTCATAATCGCCATCACCAGCAGTACCCAGAAAACCATCTGGCCGACTGTCTTCAGTAAAATCAGCAGGGCGGAGATCCAGATAATCGGCTGGAAAGTCACCACCATAAACAGCACGATCGCTTTGATAAAGCTAAGAATAAAGGCTATCAACAGCGATGCGCTGTCAATCGGCCCAAGCGACGGCAGAATGCGGCGCAGCGGCCCGACAATCGGCTGCGTGGCTTTCACCACGAACTGCGAAAACGGGTTGTAAAAATCGCAGCGTGCCCACTGCATCCAGACGCGCAACAGCAGAACCATCGTATAGAGTTCAATGACCGTCGAGAGCAGGAAAGTCAACGTCTTCATGGCGTTCCTCAGTTTTCCTTAATTTTTTGTGTAATCGCGCGCACCAAAAATGGCCGTTCCGATGCGCACCATGGTGCTGCCAGCCGCAATGGCGGCGGCCATATCGTCTGTCATGCCCAACGACAGTGTATCCACCGTTGGATAGCGGGTTTTCAACGCCTCAAATGCTACCGCCATTTGCTGCGCGACGGCAAACTGTCGCTGATACTCTGCTTCCGGCGCGGGAATCGCCATCAACCCGCGCAGGCGGATCCCCGGTAATTCCACGACCTGCGCCGCCAGCGCATCCAACTCGCTGAGTGCGATGCCGGATTTGCTCTGCTCGTCGCTGATGTTGATTTGAATCAGCACGTTCAGCGGTGCAAGCGTTGCCGGGCGCTGCTCGCTTAACCGACTGGCGATACGCAGCCTGTCTACGGTATGGCACCAGTCAAAATGCTCGGCAACCAGACGACTTTTGTTGGACTGTAATGGACCGATAAAGTGCCATTGCAGACCTTCAATGCCGGCTTCCTGAAAATGGCGGATTTTATCCACCCCTTCCTGAACATAGTTTTCGCCAAAGGCGCGTTGCCCGGCGTCAATAGCCTCTGCGACGGCGCTCGCAGGTTTGGTTTTGCTCACGGCAAGTAGAACAACGTCCTCTGGAGCACGGCCGCAACTCGTTGCCGCAGCGGAGATTTTGTCCCGGACCTGTGCCAGGTTATGTGCGATATCGTTCATGATTCCAGGGTGGCTATATGGATATAGAAAAAATAGTGGAGCTTAGTGTAAAGCATAATGTCTCGGATCTACACCTGTGCAGTGGGCGTTCTCCACGCTGGCGGCAACAAGGGCGGCTGGAGCCTGCGCCTTTTCCCTGTCCGGACATCGCCGCGCTCATTAACAGGCATCTTAGCGAAACGCTGCAAAGCCAGTGGCGGGAGCAGGGGCAGGTGGATTTTGCGCTCACCACCGCCAGCGGTCTGCGTTTGCGCGCCGGGGCGTTTGCCCGTCATGACGGTATCTCACTGGCGCTGCGGTTATTACCGCAACGCTGCCCGCAACTCAGCGAACTTGATGCGCCTCAGGCGCTTGCCGGGTTGCTCGCGCAGGAACACGGTTTGATTCTGGTGACCGGCGCTACCGGCAGCGGTAAATCGACAACGCTTGCTGCAATGGTTAATCACCTTAATCAGCATCTGGACGGGCATATAGTAACGCTTGAAGATCCGATTGAGTGTGTGCACACCAGCGAACGTTGCTTAATCCAGCAGCGGGAGGTCGGTCTGCACTGCCCATCATTTGCCAGTGGACTGCGTGCGGCATTGCGTGAGGATCCGGATGTGATCCTGCTTGGTGAGTTGCGCGACAGTGAGACGATCCGGCTGGCGTTGACGGCGGCGGAGACCGGGCATCTCGTGCTGGCGACGCTGCATACGCGCGGTGCGGCGCAGGCGGTGGAGCGGCTGGTGGATGCTTTCCCGGCGCAGGAAAAAGACCCGGTGCGCAGCCAGCTTGCCGGAAGTTTACTGGCGGTGCTGGCGCAAAAACTGGAAGCCGATAAACAGGAAGGACGGGTAGCGCTGTTTGAACTGCTGGTGAATACCCCGGCATCGGCGAACCTGATCCGCGAAGGCAAGACGCATCAACTGCCCGGTGTGATGCAAACCGGGCAGCAGGCGGGGATGATGACATTTGCGCAAAGCCGCCAGCAACGCGAACAGGCGGGGCGGCTTTAGCTCACGTTCAGGGAGTAAACCGCCGGGAGCGCACCTGCCGTGGCGAGGATCTCCAACCGGATGCTTGTCACCGTGAGCGGTTCGGCCAGGCGGTGTTGGCACACGGAGTGGTGATTCGTCTTAACCTCGGCCAGCAACCGATCATCTGCCCACAAGCGGTAGTGCGTAATGCAGTGCGGCGTCACGGCATAGGGGTGACCCATTTGTACCGACTCCATGGCGTTGTCGAAGTCGTTATCCTGCACCAGCGTTAGCTGTTGCAGCGACTGCGGCGTACGCCAGCGCCAGATGATTTCAGGCGCATTGTCGTCTGCTGCCGGGCTCCAGGCATTGATTTGCTGTTCCGGGCGCAGGCGACCATTCAGAACATTTTGCGCCCCCCACTGTGCTAACGGCTGGCTGACTCGCAGGGCGGGCATGATCTGTTGCGGGTGGCGGCGCGGTAACCAGAAGTCGAACTCATCGACGCCGTAATCGCCGTCTGCCAGCTGGCGAGTATGTTTCGCTACGCGGGCATTCAGGCTGTTAAACACCGTCATCATTCCAGGCAGATGGGTGTCGGTCAACGCGATCTCCACGCTTTCCCGGGCGTCAAACGCGAGGAACAGGTACTGGTCGCGATCGCTTTGCCAGTTAAACGTTAGCGTGTACTCACCTTCGCCAGGGGAAAGATGCAGTACGCACTCGTCATACTGGTCGTCCGGTGTGAAATTCCCGGCGCGTTTGCTACCCAGCAGCGACACCGCCAGTTGCTGCTGGGTAGCGGAACGCAGGCGCAGCGTAATCTCCGGCAATGGTGCGCCTGCCTGCACCGGTAGCAACAGCGCCATCCGTTCCGCCAGCGGTTGCCACTGGCCATTCGGCGCGAGCTCCGTGAGTTGGTACTCACTGCTGGCGCTGACTGTTGCACCCTGCGCCGGGTCGCTCAGCCAGTGGCGCGGAATGTAACAGCCATTACGCTGCAACTGCTGCTGCAGCGCGCTGATATGCTCAGGCCTGGCCAGCTCGCGCGGGGTAAGATTATGCGTCTTGCACAGTGCGGCGGCGCGGCCCACCGCTTCGCCCAGCAGACCGCAGGTGCACATTACGCGCGCGCTGCCGAAGGCCACATGAGAGGCGGAAATCAACCGCCCGGTCAGCAGCAAATTATCCAGTGTGCGGCTATAGAGACTACGAAAGGGAATAGTGTAAGTACCTTTACTGTGGAACTGGCGGCAGCCGTCATGGGTGCTGTAAACGCCATCTGCCGGGTGCAAATCAATAGACCAGCCGCCATAGGCGACGGCGTCATAGTGATCGCGTTGCTCAATAATGTCCTGCTGGCAAAGCAGGTGGTCGCCCACAAAGCGGCGGCTTTCCCGTTTGCCGGGGATCGCACCGACCCACTCAATGGTCATGTTCGCGGCCTCCGGAAACTGGCCCGAATTTTTAATATGATCCCAGACGCCCCAGACGATTTTCCACAGCTCCCATTTGATCTCTTCGCTTTCATGCACGGTATCGAGACGCCCGCCCCATTCCAGCCACCACAGATCGCAGCCGTTAAGGGTCGACGTAAGTCGTTTGTAACGCGGGATGTCGGTAATGTCTTTCAGCGCAAAAGAAGGGGGGATGAAATTGACCGGGCCGGCAGTTTGCTTGGTATAGAAATAAATCGAGTGCCCCAGTTTATGACCGAAGTTATCGCCTGGCGCCATCTTTTCATTCAGCTCTTCCGCCTCTTCTGCGCCTTCCCGATATTCCGCCCCGGCGAGAAAACCCAGCACGCCATCGCCCGTGGCATCGCAAAACTGGTCTGCACTGACGATATAAAACGTTTCATTAATCGGGTTAAAGGCGCTGACCTGTGTTATGTGCTGTTGCTCTTTTTCCACCTCATAGACGGCTGTGTTCAGCAAGAGCGTGAGACCCCGCTGAGTTTTCGCCAGGTCCAGCAGTACCAGATCGAACATCACCGGGTTACCCTCTTTATTACGCCAGAGGTTCTCCTCCATGATCTCGCCCATAATGCCGCCTTCACGCGCCCAGCGGTTATTATTCCCCATATGCGACGTCGCGCCATTGGCCCACAGGCGCACCTCGCTGGAGGCGTTGCCGCCCAGCACCGGCCGGTCCTGGATCAGCACAACCTGCAAGCCGTCACGCGCGGCGGCGAGGGCTGCGCACAGCCCTGCCAGCCCGCCGCCTGCGACCAGCAGGTCGGCATGCAGGTATTGTGTCGGAAAGCTTCTGGCGGCGGATTGGGGAAAGATTTTCATAACCTTGTATCCTTCTTTACTGACGGTAAAATCGACTCTTTGAGCAACCTGAGAAGCGAACCCTGCTATGTCTTCACAACCGAACCAAAGCCTGATTGACGGTATTCGCTGCCTGCAGTACCTGGTGTCCAGCGGCCGTGCTATTGGCTGTCGCGAGCTGGCGCGCCTGATGGGGATCAACACCACCCGCGTAAACCGGTTATTGATGACCATGGCCTCTATCGGCCTGACCATGCAGGATGCTCAACGACGCTATTTACCCGGCCCCGGTATTCACGCACTGGCCGCTCAGGCCATTCGCGGGTCGGCACTGTTCTCCCATGCGCTCCCCTTGCTGGAACGCTACGCCCCGAAAGATATCGTGGTCGCAATGGCCGTGCTGTGGGAGGACCAGGTGATTTATATCTATCACTCCGAACCCGGCAGCCAGGTTAGCCAGGCGTTGGCCGGTTTCCATATGCTCCCTGCCTGGCAATCCGTGATTGGCATGTCTCTGCTGGCGGCGGAAAGCGATGACGATCTGCGAAAACGCTTTACCGATGAGCAATGGCGGCAGCTTGGCCCGCACGTTGCCCAGCAGCGCGAGCAGGGGCATGTCGTCTGGCACCATGACGACGGCGAAATCTCTATGGCGCAGCCTCTCGGCGCTCACTCTGCCGCACTGGCGTTCGCCGGAATGTGGCAGGTAAACGAAACGGTGGTGGAAACGCGCCTGCAGGAACTTCACACGCTGGTAAATCGTTTGACGGAAAAGCCCTGACGCCACTCACATAGCTTGATATGTTTCTTTTATAGAAACGCTGCGAGAAATGCAAAAAGCACAGGCTGAATTTGTGAGCACGATCGGCAGAAAGCCGCGGATGATGCGCGGCTTGATGAGGGGGGTAAAGACGTTATCGACGGCGGAGTCCGCCCCTGACGGGATCAGAGGTTCTGTTCGAACCAGCTTTCGAGGATGATGACGGCGGAAGCCGAATCCACACTGCCTTTATTGAGGGCGCGGAATCCCCCGCGCTCAAACAACCCGGAGCGGGCTTCGACGGTGCTGAGCCGTTCATCATGCAGCTTGATCTGCACGCCGAAACGGCCATGTATCTTATTGGCAAAGTTACGCGCCCTGGCCGTCAGCGGCTGTTCTGTGCCGTCCATATTCAGCGGTAAACCGACGATCACGGCTTCCGGTTGCCACTCTTTTAACAGCTTTTCGATGGCGCTCCAGTTCGGCGTGCCATCCTGCGCTTTCAGTGCGGTCAGCGCCCTGGCGGTGCCTGTAATGCGCTGCCCAATGGCTACGCCAATGCTTTTAGTGCCAAAATCAAAGGCTAACAGCGTTCCGCTCATCAGGCGTGCCCCGCAACACCCGGCATGGTGGAGATATCAATGCCGATAAGTTTTGCCGCTTCACGCCAGCGATCGGCGATAGGCGTTTTAAACAGGATGTTAAGATCCGCCGGGGCGGTCAGCCACGCATTATCGAGGATCTCCTGCTCCAGTTGCCCTTTTTCCCAGGAGGCATAGCCCAACGCGACCAGCACTTCGCTCGGCTGTTCCGCAGTACCCAGCGTTTCGAGGACATCGCGCGAGGTGGTCACGACGGTGTTGTCAGAGACGCGGATGCTGGAGGAGAAACTGGCGGGCGGCGTGTGCAGTATAAAACCACGATCTTCCGCCAACGGGCCGCCGAGCAGCACCGGTTTATCCAGACGGATCGACGGATCGCGAGACTCTGGCTGGATTTTGAGTTTTTCCAGCACGCCATCTACTTTCAGGTTTTCCAACGGCTTGTTGATGACAAGCCCCATCGCGCCTTCGTCGTTGTACTCGCAAATATAAACCACGGAGCGCCGGAAGAGGGGATCCTGAAGAGCAGGCATGGCAATAAGAAAGTGATGCTGTAAATTCATTGTCAGAGGTTCTGTTTCCTGGTTCAAAAAAGCGACAGTCTAGTATGCGGTGAAAGCAGAATGCTGTCACTAGCCAAACCTGGCAGGATACGGGTTCCTTCCCGTATCCTGGGCGTTGAGGCTTATTTACCCAGACGTTTCTCGATGGCGTCCATCAGCATGCCGGTGATCGAGATCGGGAATTCAGCTTCAATTTCACGTACGCAGGTCGGGCTGGTGACGTTAATTTCAGTCAGACGATCGCCGATAATATCCAGACCAACAAAAATCAGCCCTTTCGCTTTCAGCGTCGGGGCGACTTTACGGGCAATCGCCCAGTCGCTTTCGCTCAGTGGGCGAGGTTCGCCGCGACCGCCCGCCGCCAGGTTGCCGCGGGTTTCCCCCCCTTGCGGGATGCGCGCCAGGCAGTAAGGCACCGGCTCGCCATCCACAACCAGCACACGTTTGTCGCCATCTTTAATGGCCGGCAAATAGTTCTGCGCCATGCAGTAACGGTTGCCCAGTTCGGTCAGGGTTTCGGCAATCACCGACAGGTTTGGATCACCTTCTTTCACGCGGAAAATCGAGGTGCCGCCCATCCCATCCAGCGGTTTGAGAATAATGTCGCCATGCTTCTGCCAGAACGCTTTCAACTGCGCTTTGTTGCGGGTAACCAGCGTTTCCGGGGTTAATTCCGCGAACCAGGCGGTGAACAATTTTTCGTTACAATCGCGCAGGCTTTGCGGCTTGTTGACGATCAGCGTGCCTTTCTCTTCAGCACGTTCAAGGATGTAGGTCGCGTAAATGTATTCGGTATCGAACGGCGGATCCTTGCGCATCAGAATGGTATCCAGATCGGCGAGCGGAATATCCTGCTCGCTGCCGAATTCGTACCATTTGTCGTAGTTTTGCTCGACGGATAGCTTACGGGTGCGCGCGAGGGCTTCGCCATTGATCAAGTAGAGATCGGCCATTTCCATATAGTGCAGCTCATAGCCGCGGCGCTGTGCTTCCAGCAGCATGGCGAAGCTGGTGTCTTTTTTGATGTTAATGTCCGCGATGGGATCCATCACGATGCCGAGCTTAATCATTTTGCTTCTCCTCTCAACCCAGGTCGCCAAAGCGTACCTGAAGCGCGGTGATGGCGGTAAGCGCCGTGGTCTCTGTGCGTAGTACGCGTGGCCCTAACAAAATATCCGTGAACTGATAGCGTGCGGTCATGGCAATCTCATCGGCAGTTAACCCGCCCTCCGGACCAATCAGCAGCCGCACACGTTCCACCGGCAACGGCAGGGTATTGATACTTTGGCTGGCGCGCGGATGCAGGTTCAGCTTCAGGCCGGTATCCTCTTCGGCGCACCAGGCCTCCAGATCCATCGCCGGGCGAATTTCCGGAACGCGGTTACGCCCGCATTGCTCGCAGGCGGCAATCGCAATCTTCTGCCACTGCTGCAGCTTCTTGCTCAGGCGTTCGGCATCCAGTTTAACGCCGCAGCGTTCAGAAAAAAGTGGCGTAATGAGGCTTACCCCAAGCTCAATGGATTTCTGGATGGTGAATTCCATTTTTTCGCCGCGGGACATTACCTGCCCGAGGTGGATATGCACCGGCGATTCCCGGTCGTCCACATCGGCGCGAAGCACATTCACCCGCACGCTTTTTTTATCCGCATGGACGATTTCCGCCTCGAAGACCTGGTTCGAACCATCAAACAACTGAATCGCCTGGCCCGGTCCCATACGCAGCACGCGGCCGACATGGTTTGCCGCGTCCTCACTGAGTGCGATTTCGCCGCCAGGCTGGATGCGTTCCGGATGATGAATGCGGGGAGTGCGCATAGTATGAAATTCCATGTGTGGGGCGGCGCGGTCTATTCCCTCCGCCATAGAAGGGGGAGGGCGCGCCTGCAAATAAATAATTGCCGCTAGTGTAGGTTAGCTCTTTCGCGCCATGCAAGCGCGCTGCACGTACGGATTATGGTTGCCCTGTACGCTGGCGATGCGCGCATCGCGTTCGCACTCCCAGTCGGTCACCGGGTACTGTTTATCCCAGGCGGTAAACAACTGCGTTTGCTGGCGTGAAAGCGTAATTTGATACTGGTCGCGCATATAGAAATAGGTGCGGGCAATCGCGCCGCGGGCGCGTACCGGCGGTTCGGCGAGTTTGGCTTTAAAATCGATTTTCATGGCGCACTGGCCGTACTGACCCTCACCACCGTTCCACTGGCTGTACATAAAGTTGCCGCGATCGCCGTTCACCTCGCCTACCGCGGGTTGCAGGTTATGCATATCGCTTTCGATTTTGCGGTACACCGGATCTTTCGCGCAGTTCTGCCGTCCGCCGTCCTGCCAGCACTGGCGCTGGTGGCCGAACTGCCAGGCCGGCATGACATGCTCCCACTCGATACGGCTGGCGCGGTTTTCGTTCTTCCGCACCTGATAGCCGCAGGAGGCGAGATCGACCACGCCTTTTTTCCCCTGCCAGTTAATTTTACACCCGCAGTAGAAGTCTCCCGGCGCATCGGCGTTCACTTTGACGCCTGCCGCTTTGGCCTGGGCAAAACTGTTGATCCCGTCTGCGGCCAGCGCAGGAACGGCAATAAGAGTCAATAAAAGTGAGAAAAGACGAAACATGGCGAACTCCCTGTCAAAACGAGTCCGCAACGTAACGGAAGGCGTTGCCTGATGCAATCAGTAAGAGCAGAAAACTTCTTAATAGATTCAGTTACTCGCGTCGGCAATCAGCGGTTCGCCGCAGCGAACGCAACGGTAAACGGCTTCGCCGCGTACCACCCGGTTATGTCTGCGCACGGTTAACTGGTGCTGCTGGCATTTGCAGCGGTAGGGAAAAGTATTGCGCCGTACGGATTCCAGCTCGAACTGATGGGTGCGTCTGGCGGGAACACCCAGTACGCCTTCCATCATCCATTTCCACTCTTTGCCATGAGGTGCGACACGGCCAAAGTGTTTCCACACCAGCAGATGCGCCAGTTCGTGAGGAACCACCTCGTCAATAAATGCCTGTTCGTTTTCCAGTAATAACACCGGATTTAGCCGGATTTCGTAATCCGCCAGCCAGGCAGTACCCGCGGCCGTACCGCGCTGTTGATAAATGAGTTTAGGCTCCGGGTAATTGCGCCCCAGTTTTTGGTTTGCCTGGGCGAGTTTTTCTCGCAGGCTGCGCATGACGGCTTGTTGCGTGGCGATGGGAAGGCGGGGTGTTTTCATAGTTGCAGAGCATAGGATGGGCGAAGCGGGAGTGCAAGGGGGGAAGGCTTCCTCCGGGGAGGAAGCCTTCAGGGTTAGTTGTGGGAACCAATTTCGCGCAGCGGGCGACCGCGCATCAGATTGCGTTCGATATGCTCCAGAGAAACGTGTTTGGTTTCCGGTACCAGCCACAGTGTCAGGACGATAAACAGCACATTCAGCGCGCCATATACCCAGAAGGTGTTGGCATTGCCCAGCGAATTGAGCATGGTCAGGAACGTCGCGCCGACAATCATATTGGCAATCCAGTTGGTTGCTGTTGAGCAGGTGATACCAAAATCGCGGCCTTTCAGCGGCTGGATTTCGGAACACAGTACCCAAATCAACGGACCGGCGCTCATGGCGAAGCCAATGATGAACATCAACAGCATCGCAACCGCGAAGTACTGCGCCGACGGCGAGTGAATGCCCAGATGCAGCATGGTGCCCAGAATGCCCATACCGGCCGCCATCACCAGGAAGCCCAGCACCAGCGTCGGTTTACGTCCCCAACGATCCACAAGGCCGATCGCAATAAACGTCGCCAGTACGTTGGTCAGACCAACAATCACCGTGCCCCACATCTGCTCGGTGGTATTGGTGTAGCCCGCCAGTTCGAAGATTTTTGGCGCGTAATACATGATGACGTTCATCCCGGTGAACTGCTGCATCACCTGTAGCAAGACACCAAGAAACACGGCGCGGCGGAAGTTGCTGTTCTCTTTGAACAGCGACCAGCCGGTCTGTTTGACCTGCAGGCTTTCGCGGATCTCTTCGAGTTCGTTTTTTGCTTCAGCGCTGGTGTCGCGCAGGCGCAACAGCACGCGTTCCGCATCGTGGAAACGGCGTTTTGCGGCAAACCAACGCGGGCTGTCTGGCAGGAAGAAAACGCCAATCAACAGCAGGATAGCCGGAATAATGATCACTCCCAGCATCCAGCGCCATTCACCGCTGTAGCTGAACGCCGTATCGGAAAGATAAGCACCGAGGATACCGATGGTGATCATCAACTGATACATGGAGATCATGCTGCCGCGGATTTTTTCCGGGGCAATTTCCGACAGATAGAGCGGTGCGGTGTAGGAGGCGACGCCCACGGCAAGGCCCAGCAGTACGCGGGAGATAATCAGCACGTCAACGTTCGGCGCAGCGGCGGAACACAGCGAGCCGATCACAAAAAGTACGGCGCCGATCATCAGGCTTTTTTTACGGCCGAGACGCCACGAGAGCCATCCGCTGCCGACAGCGCCCACGGCGGCGCCGAACATCATCGAACTGACCACCCACTCCTGGGTATGTGAGCTAATTTGAAAATCATCTGTGATAAAGGGCAGTGCGCCCGCGATCACGCCAATATCCAGGCCAAAAAGCAATCCCGCCAGTGCTGCGAGGAAACAGACAAAGAAGGTCATTGCCTTGTTTGAACGCCCCTGTTTTTTCGTGTCAGGCATTATGCCCTCCATTGATGTCATTGGTTTTATCGGTGTCAAAGGTAGGTCAGGAATACGCAAAAATATGTGATTACTATCACACGAGTGTAATCGGTTACATTACGAGCATGGATGCAATGTAAATAAAAGTCATAAATATTATAGAATTACTGAAGAGTGAATGTGAGGTGGTTGACGAGATTTCAGACTAAACCGAAGCATTATGTAACAATCATCAGTTTTCTGCTTTTCAAAGAGAGAATTCTGATTTTTTACCGAAACAGTGTGATGTAATCGCTTTCATTCGGAGGGGCGATGAGCTAAGTGGGTATCGGCGTTGAGAAAAAACGTGTTGGGATGAAGGGCGGAGAATATAAAAAAGGCCAGCACGAGGCTGGCCTTAAAACCGAAATTGCCAGAGGATTATTTCAGACCAGCAGCTTCACGCAGCGCATCCGCTTTGTCGGTTTTTTCCCACGGGAACGTTTCGCGACCAAAGTGACCGTATGCGGCGGTTTGTTTGTAGATCGGGTGCAGCAGATCCAGCATCTGGATCAGACCGTACGGACGCAGATCGAAGAATTCGCGCACCAGCAGGATCAACTGCTCGCTGGCGATTTTCTCGGTACCGAAGGTTTCCACCATGATGGACGTCGGTTCCGCCACGCCGATAGCGTAGGAGACCTGGATCTCACAGCGGTCAGCCAGGCCCGCAGCAACGATGTTTTTCGCCACGTAACGTGCAGCATAAGCGGCGGAACGGTCAACTTTAGACGGATCCTTACCGGAGAATGCGCCGCCACCGTGACGCGCCATGCCGCCGTAGGTATCAACGATAATTTTACGCCCGGTCAGGCCACAGTCGCCCATTGGGCCACCGATAACGAAACGGCCAGTCGGGTTGATAAAGAATTTGGTGGATTCATTCAGCCACTCAGACGGCAGGATCGGCTTGATGATCTCTTCCATCACCGCTTCTTGCAGGGATTTCTGGTCGATATTCTCTGCATGCTGTGTGGACAGCACGACCGCATCGATGCCGGCAATTTTGCCGTCTTCATACTGGAAAGTGACCTGGCTTTTCGCGTCCGGGCGCAGCCACGGCAGGGTGCCGTTTTTACGCACTTCAGCCTGACGCTCAACCAGACGGTGCGCATAGGTGATTGGTGCAGGCATCAGCACGTCGGTTTCATTGGTCGCGTAACCAAACATCAGTCCCTGGTCGCCTGCGCCTTGTTCCAGCGGATCGGCACGGTCAACGCCCTGGTTGATATCCGGAGATTGTTTACCAATCGCGCTCAGTACGGCGCAAGAGTTGGCGTCAAAGCCCATGTCGGAATGCACATAGCCAATTTCACGGACGGTATTACGAGTGATCTCTTCGATATCAACCCATGCGCTGGTGGTAATCTCGCCACCCACCAGCACCATGCCGGTTTTGACGTAAGTTTCACACGCAACGCGCGCTTTCGGATCCTGCTCGAGGATCGCATCCAGCACGGCGTCGGAAATTTGGTCAGCGATTTTGTCAGGATGCCCTTCGGAGACGGACTCGGACGTAAAAAGGTGTTTTGCCATATGTTGTTTTCACCCTGGAGTAATACGGTTAGCTCGAATTCTGCGTCTGGATATGCCTTCGCGGTGGCGCCGCGGGGACTGCAGGTTATGACGCAAAAGTCTAAGTGTTAATCAATATAGACGGATTAACATCTGGATGGCTATTCTAGGTTACTTCTTGACCCTATTGCCAGCGCTTTTTGATGTTCGCCACTTCCTGTCACAAATAGTGACGGAAAATTTTCCTGGCAATGCGTCAAACACAGCTTTTTTATTTTGCATTTTCACCCCGTTGTCGGTATAAAACGCCGCGCGCGGCTCACTTACAAAAAGCGCACGGCAAAAACGCTGTGTCGCCACTTCCAGCCGGGTTAAGCAGTGAATTTAATGGCTTGGGCTTGTCGCGGGTTGTAAAAGGCTTGCGTGGAGGTGATACGAGATAATGAACCGTTGTTTTCCGCAGAAACTGTTGCGTCGTTCTGACGCATGTTTATTCCCCACTACCTGCATTTCTAATCTGCAAACCAGCCGATGTTATACCCATTTCGGCGCTTCTCAGGACTCCAGAGCCGGTAAGGCGTTGCGATAACTGAACAAGGGCTCTCCTGATAAATCAGGAGTTTTCTCGTGGTTTCGCCGGACTGTCATACTTAAGTTCGGAACGTGTTTTACAATGATATGAACAAGAAACCGGTCGCACAGCCGGCGCTTCAGCATGACATGCTGAGCATTCAGGCTGTTTATGGGTTGTTATCGCTATGTGTCACTGCGATAGTAGTCAACTGTTTTGTATCCGTTGCATTTTACCTGGCAGCCCTCGGGCGCGGTGAAAGCAACAGGGTATACACTTTCTTACGTTGAGGTTCGCTATGTCTGACGACATGTCTTCGGTTTCGCCTTCGTCAGCAGGCGAACACGGTGTATTACGTTCCATGCAGGAGGTGGCGATGAGCTCCCAGGAAGCCAGCAAGATGCTACGTACTTATAACATTGCGTGGTGGGGTAATAATTACTACGACGTCAATGAGCTGGGGCATATCAGCGTTTGCCCGGACCCGGACGTACCGGAAGCCCGCGTTGACCTGGCGCAACTGGTAAAAGCGCGCGAAGCGCAAGGGCAGCGCCTGCCTGCGCTGTTCTGTTTCCCGCAGATCCTGCAACACCGCCTGCGCTCGATTAACGCCGCTTTTAAACGTGCGCGTGAATCCTACGGCTACAACGGCGACTATTTCCTCGTCTATCCGATCAAGGTGAATCAGCACCGTCGCGTGATTGAGTCGCTGATCCATTCCGGCGAACCGCTAGGGCTGGAAGCCGGTTCCAAAGCGGAGCTGATGGCGGTGCTGGCGCATGCGGGGATGACCCGCTCGGTGATCGTGTGTAACGGCTATAAAGACCGCGAATACATTCGCCTGGCGCTGATTGGCGAGAAGATGGGCCACAAGGTCTATCTGGTGATTGAGAAAATGACCGAAATCGCCATCGTACTGGAAGAAGCAGAGCGTTTGAACGTGGTGCCGCGTCTTGGCGTGCGTGCGCGTCTGGCGTCGCAAGGTTCCGGTAAATGGCAATCTTCCGGCGGCGAGAAATCCAAATTTGGTCTGGCAGCCACCCAGGTTCTGCAACTGGTGGAAATTCTGCGCGAGCGCGGACGTCTGGACAGCATTCAACTGCTGCACTTCCACCTCG
This sequence comes from Kosakonia sp. N21, assembly GCF_050587465.1. Classification (NCBI taxonomy): domain Bacteria; kingdom Pseudomonadati; phylum Pseudomonadota; class Gammaproteobacteria; order Enterobacterales; family Enterobacteriaceae; genus Kosakonia; species Kosakonia sp. N21. Next base: position 181,224 of record NZ_JBOBHR010000009.1, read on the forward strand.
GTTCGCAGATGGCGAACATCCGCGATATCGCGACCGGCGTGCGTGAATCCGCGCGTTTCTACGTTGAACTGCATAAACTGGGCGTGAATATCCAGTGCTTCGACGTTGGCGGCGGTTTAGGCGTGGACTATGAAGGTACGCGTTCGCAGTCGGACTGTTCGGTGAACTACGGCCTGAACGAATATGCCAATAACATCATTTGGGCGATTGGCGATGCGTGTGAAGAGCATGGCTTGCCGCATCCGACGGTGATCACGGAATCCGGTCGCGCCGTGACTGCGCACCACACAGTGCTGGTGTCCAATATTATCGGCGTGGAGCGCAACGAATACACGCAGGCGACAGCGCCTGCTGATGACGCACCGCGTGCCTTGCAAAGCATGTGGGAAACCTGGCAGGAGATGCATGAGCCAGGCACGCGTCGTTCGCTGCGCGAATGGCTGCACGACAGCCAGATGGACTTGCACGATATCCATGTCGGTTACTCTTCTGGCGCTTATAGCCTGCAAGAGCGCGCCTGGGCTGAGCAGCTCTATCTGAATATGTGCCATGAAGTGCAGAAACAGCTGGATCCGAGCAACCGTGCCCATCGTCCGATTATCGATGAGTTACAGGAGCGTATGGCGGACAAAATGTACGTCAACTTCTCGCTGTTCCAGTCGATGCCGGATGCCTGGGGGATCGATCAACTGTTCCCGGTATTGCCGCTGGAAGGGCTGAACCACGCGCCGGAACGTCGTGCGGTACTGCTGGATATTACCTGCGACTCCGACGGCGCTATCGATCACTATGTGGATGGCGATGGGATCGCCACCACCATGCCGATGCCGGAATACGATCCGGATAACCCGCCGATGCTGGGCTTCTTTATGGTTGGCGCGTACCAGGAGATCCTCGGGAACATGCATAATCTGTTCGGTGATACCGAAGCGGTTGATGTGTTCGTTTTCCCGGATGGCAGCGTGGAAGTAGAGCTTTCCGATGAAGGCGACACCGTCGCGGATATGTTGCAGTATGTGCAGCTCGATCCGAACACCCTGCTGACGCAGTTCCGCGATCAGGTTAAACAAACCGGCCTCGAAGATGCGCTGCAGCAGCAGTTCCTCGAAGAGTTTGAAGCCGGACTGTATGGCTACACTTATCTGGAAGACGAATAAGGTTTTCCGGTGACTGCTGGCTGTCAACGCACGACGTAAAAACAGGGAGGCACTCGTGCCTCCCTGTTGCGTTATTTAATACCATCTGCCGCCATACGGTCGCGAATATGCTGCGCGCGCTCGGCGGAGGCCGGGTGATCGTCAAACATTGAACTCTGCCGACCCTCTTCCATTTTCGCCAGTTTTTCAAAACTGGTTGCCAGCCCTGACGGATTGATACCGCGTTTGCGCAACAAATCGTAAGAGTAGTCATCCGCTTCGGATTCCTGGCGCTGGGAGAACTGTGAATTCACCAGTTGTTCGCCCAGTGCGCCAAGCTGCGATTGTGACAAACTGCCGACAATGCCGCCCGCGGACGCCGCTGCTGCACGTAACGCATTGGTTCCCAGCGCAACCTGCATACCTTTCTTCACATGCCCCAGCGCAACGTGGCCCATTTCGTGGCCAATCACCGCTTCGACTTCGTTGTCGGTCATCATGTCCATTAGCGCGCTGTAGACACGGATGCAGCCATTGGCCATTGCAAAGGCGTTCACATCCTTCGCCACGTAAACCTTATAGTTCACCGGCTGGCCGTTGATATTGTCGCCGAGGGCGGCGGCTATTTTGCTCAGGCGCTGGCTATATGGGCTGCTGGCCGGCGCAATGCTGGCTTTACCGTCCATCTGTTTACAGGCATCGTCGCTCAGTGCTTTAACCTGAGCATCACTCAGGGTGTAAGCCTGGAAGGCTTCCGCCCCCGAGCTGAGAAAACCGCCGGAGTCCATATTCTGGCAACCGGCAAGCAGGGTTGTCATTCCCAGGGCAAGTAATGCTGGGCGAATTTTCATGTGTCATCTTCCGCAATGGTGAGTCATTTCTGATTATGCACCGGGGTCATGCGAACCGGTGGTCTGCGTAAGTATAAAGAAGAGCAGGAAAGGCGAGCGAGGAGATTGCGCAACATGCGAGCAGCTTCCGGAGATTTCTGAACAGGTAAAAGGATGCTCCATATACATGACCAGCCGCTTGGGTTACATTGTTGGCACTTTTTTCCGGCGTAGCCCAAAACGCGCTGTCGTCAAGTCGTTACGGGCACGGCCCTTAATCGTCCGATCTGGAGTCAAAATGTCCTCACGTAAAGAGCTTGCCAATGCTATTCGTGCGCTGAGC
>NZ_JBOBHR010000010.1:0-168075 GCF_050587465.1 Kosakonia sp. N21
CGTTTTTTTTCAACAAAGCGCGGTAAAAAGCGGCATGAATTGCTGATTTCGCTGTTTTTACCACCACTGACATATATCGAATGGCATACTAACAGGTGATAACGAGAAAAAAGGAAGTGAGAAAATGTCTTTAAACGCACAACAACTTGCCGCACAGAAAAACATCTCATGGGTACTGGCAGAGAAACTGGCGCGACAAATCCTGAAAGGCAAATATGCGCCGGGCGTTATTCTGCCCGGTGAGATGGAGCTGGGTGAGCAGTTTGGCGTAAGCCGCACCGCCATCAGGGAAGCGGTAAAGACATTAACAGCAAAAGGAATGGTTCTGCCCCGTCCGCGTATCGGCACCCGCGTCATGCCACGCGGTAACTGGAACTTTCTGGATAAGGAATTATTGTCCTGGTGGATGAGCGAGGAGAACGTTGAAACCGTTATCCAACACTTTCTGGTGATGCGCAGCAGCCTGGAACCTCAGGCGTGCCTGTTGGCGGCAACACTGGGCAGCGCGGAACAAAAAGCACATCTCAATACATTAATGGAAGAGATGGTGATTCTGAAAAAGAACTTTAACCGCGAACACTGGATAGACGTGGATATGGCCTGGCATGAACATATTTACGCCATGAGTGAAAACCCCTTCCTTATATCGTTCTCCTCGCTCTTTCACTCTATTTACCACACCTACTTTACCTCTATAACGCAAAACGAAGTGGTCAAACTCGACCTTCATCAGGCGATTGTAAATGCCATTCAGGAAAGCGACGGTGAAAGCGCATTCCGGGCATGCCAGATATTGCTGACCACGCCTTATGCCCCCACGGCGAAATAACGGGATATTGCATGACAGAGAAGAAAGCACGCAGTATGGCAGGCTTGCCGTGGATTGCGGCAATGGCTTTTTTTATGCAGGCGCTGGATGCCACCATTCTCAACACCGCTTTACCGGCCATCGCGCACAGCCTTGATCGTTCCCCTTTAGCCATGCAGTCCGCCATTATCAGTTACACACTGACCGTGGCGATGCTCATCCCGATGAGCGGCTGGCTGGCGGACCGCTTCGGTACGCGGCGGATATTTATGCTGGCCGTGAGTCTGTTCACGCTTGGCTCTCTGGCCTGCGCGCTCTCCAACTCATTATCCATGCTGGTTATCTTTCGTGTGATTCAGGGCATCGGCGGAGCAATGATGATGCCAGTGGCCCGTCTGGCTCTGTTGCGCGCCTATCCGCGCAGTGAATTATTGCCGGTGCTTAACTTTGTCACGATGCCAGGCCTGGTCGGGCCGATCCTGGGCCCGGTGATGGGTGGCATTCTGGTGACGTGGGCAAGCTGGCATTGGATCTTCCTGATTAATATCCCCATTGGCCTTGCCGGACTGTTTTACGCCCGCAAATATATGCCCAACTTCACCACCCCGCGACGTAGCTTCGACATGGGCGGTTTTTTCCTGTTTGGCTTAAGCCTGGTGCTCTTTTCCAGCGGGATGGAGCTGTTTGGCGAAAAGCTGGTTGCCACCTGGATTGCGCTCGCCATCATCCTGAGCGGTATTTTGTTACTGCTGGCCTACATCCGCCACGCCAAACGCCACCCCACGCCGCTGATTTCACTGAATCTGTTTACGACACGCACTTTTTCCGTCGGCATTGCGGGCAATATTGCATCACGCCTGGGAACCGGCTGCGTTCCTTTTCTCATGCCGTTGATGTTGCAAGTTGGTTTTGGTTATCCGGCGCTGATCGCCGGTTGTATGATGGCACCTACTGCTCTGGGGTCGATTCTGGCGAAATCCATCGTCACGCAAATACTGCGCAGCCTGGGTTATCGCAAAACACTGGTTGGCATCACGCTTTTTATCGGTTTGATGATTGCACAGTTCTCGCTCCAGTCGCCATCAATGGCAGTATGGCTGCTGATTTTGCCGCTGTTCGTGCTGGGAATGGCGATGTCCACGCAGTTCACGGCCATGAACACCATTACGCTGGCGGATTTAACAGATGACAACGCCAGCAGCGGCAATAGTGTGCTAGCGGTAACACAGCAACTGTCGATAAGCCTGGGTGTGGCGGTCAGTGCGGCGGTACTGCGTTTTTATGAAGGATTCGACAGCACCAATACGGTGGAGCAGTTTCACTATACGTTTATAACGATGGGAGCGATTACGCTGGTCTCCGCGTTGGTGTTTATGCTGCTGAAAACGAAAGATGGCCGCAACCTGATAAAAGAGCGCAACAGGAAATCAGGCGGAACCGCGCGTCATTAATATCGGCGTCAGTTGCAACCGTTGCTGTTGCAGATCAGGTTCTGCCATTCGATGGATCAGCACATCAATCGCCAGCTCACCCAGTTCATCTTTTGGCTGATGAATGGTGGTGAGCGGCGGTGTCATATAGCGCGCCAGCTCAATGTCATCATAACCCACGATAGCCATATCCTCCGGGATCTTCAGACCCGCCTGATACAGTGCCTGGTAAGCCCCTACGGCCATCGCATCATTACCGATAAATACCGCCTGCGGACGCGCGTTCATCGCCAGTAACGACTGCATCGCCTCAAACCCGCCGCCGAACTCAAAATCACTTTCAATTTCATCGCCTTCGCGAATGGTCAGCCCGGCGCGAATCATCGCTTCGCGATACCCTTCGAGACGCAAACGCGCCGGTGTTTTATCCAGCGGCCCGGTAATGCAGGCAATACGCGTATAGCCTTTATCAATCAGATACTGCGTCGCCATATCGCCGCCAAACAAAGAGTTATCCTGAATCAGATCGCTGTCACCATCAAACGGCGCCCAGTCCATCATAACGGTAGGTATAGAAGGATAACGGTGCATGATCTCTTGTGAAGGCTGATGCGTTTCGGTACACAGCAAAAGTAACCCATCAACGCGCTTTTGCATTAGCGTCTCCAGGTTGCGATTCATCCGCTGTTCATCGCCTTCGGTGTTACACAGCACCAGGCTATAGCCGCGCTCAAAACAGCTACGCTCAACGCCGCGCACCAGTTCTGAATAAAAAGGATTCGTACTGGCGGTAATCAGCATGCCAATCGTACGGGTCTGATTGATCTTCAGGCTGCGCGCAAGGGCGGAGGGCGCGTAGTTCAGCGTTTTAATCGCCGCGTCCACCTTTTCACGAATCGCATCACTGACAAAGCGATCGTTATTGATAACGTGGGAAACCGTAGAGGTGGAAACGCCCGCCAGGCGGGCAACATCCTTCATCGTGGCCACGCGTTACCCCTGCTGATGTAGAAAATCATCAATCTCGTTGCGCCAGGGCACGGACGGTTGCGCACCTTTACGCGTAACGGCAATAGCTGCCGCTGCGTGAGCAAAGCGAATCGCCGCATCCAGCGGTTTATCTTCCAGCAATGCGGTTAACAGCGCGCCATTAAACGTATCGCCCGCGGCAATGGTATCCACGGCTTTCACTTTGAAACCGGGTACGCGCTTGCCTTCGCCCTTCACACTGGCCCACACGCCGCGGCTACCCAGAGTAATAATGACGGTATGAATACCTTTACCGTGCAGTACCTGCGCGGCGCGGGCGGCATCGTCATCGCTGGAGACGTTAATACCGGTGAGTTTTTCCGCTTCGGTTTCATTCGGTGTAATGATGTCCACCAGCGCCAGCAGCTCATCAGAGAGCTCACGCGCCGGCGCCGGGTTCAGTGCGACGAGAGTATCATGCTGATGAGCAATACGGGCCGCAGCCAGCACGCTCTCTACCGGGGATTCCAACTGCATCAGTAACGCGGAAGCACCCGCGATAAGCGCGTGTTGCGCATCGACTCTTTCTACGGAGAGCGCCGCATTCGCTCCCGCATGAATACCGATAACATTCTCACCTTCGCCATTGACGAAAATCAGCGCCACGCCGGTAGACTCATCGGCAACAACGCTCACTGGCGCAACATCAATATTGTCGCTTTCCAGCTGCTTGCGCACCCGCGCGCCGGTGTCGTCATCGCCGGTACAGGCAATAAACGCAATATCCGCACCGCTGCGTCCGGCGGCGACCGCCTGGTTTGCGCCTTTGCCACCGAAAGCGACCTGATAGTGGCTACCGGTTACGGTTTCGCCTGGCGTGGGGAAGGATTCAAGGTTAAGAATGTGATCGGCATTGATACTACCAAGGACGACGAGTTTGCCTGCGGTTTTCATGATGAGCTTGTCCGTAAAGTGCGCCACCGGTGAAGGTGGCGCGTGCCATGCTTTTCTTTTTTTTACGTTGTCCCACAAGCCGCAGCGTGTTGCTGCGGCCAGAACGCCATATTACTGCTTGATGACCAGTTTCAGGTCAACCGGGTTTTTCGCGTAAACTTTTTCGCCTTTCAGAACTTTATCAGCAGTATCAACGCCTTTCGCGCCAATCTGTTCCGGCAACTGGGCGATAGTCGCTGACAGTTTGCCATCATTTACCGCTTTCACACCGTCTGGCGTACCGTCAAAACCCACGACCATAACGTCAGATTTACCGGCTGTTTGCAGCGCACGCAGTGCACCCAGCGCCATTTCATCGTTCTGTGCGAACACTGCCTGCACGTCCGGATGCGCGGTCAGCAGGTTCTGCATGACGTTCAGACCTTTAGTACGATCAAAGTCTGCCGGTTGGCTGGCCAGCACGTTGAATTTATGCGCAGCAACTGCCTGCTGGAAACCTTCGCCACGCTCACGCGCTGCAGAGGTACCTGCAATGCCTGCCAGTTCGATAACTTTTGCACCTTCGCCAGCTTTCTTGGCGATATAGTCACCGGCGATTTTGCCGCCCAGTACGTTATCGGAAGCGATATGGCTGACCACTTCACCGCTGGATGCCACACGGTCAAGGGTGATCACCGGGATTTTCGCCTGGTTAGCCATCTTCACGGCGTTACCCACCGCGTCGGAATCTGTTGGGTTGATCAGCAGCAGTTTGGTGCCACGTACGGTCAAATCCTGAACGTTAGCCAGCTCTTTAGCCGGGTTGTTCTGCGAGTCCAGAACCACCAGGTCATAACCCAGTTTGTCCGCTTCTTTCTGCGCACCCTCCTTCAGCGAAACGAAGAACGGGTTGTTCAGCGTAGAAATAACCAGAGCAATAGAGTCTTTTGCCATCGCATTCGCACTTACGGTGGCGCTCAGTGCAACAGCAGAAACCAGAGTGGCCAGTTTTTTCATGTTCATTTTCATGAGTCCTGTTGTGTAGGTAATTACTGCTTTTTGTTGTCTACCAGCACCGCGAGCAGAATCACCACTGCTTTAACGATCATCTGGTAATAGGAGGAAACACTCAGCAAATTCAATCCATTATTGAGGAAGCCAAGGATCAGTGCGCCGATTAACGTCCCGACGATACGACCCTTACCGCCTGCAAGACTGGTCCCACCCAAAACAACCGCGGCGATAGCATCCAGCTCATAACCTGCTCCCGCAGTAGGTTGCGCCGAGGAAAGACGCGCCACTTCAATAATGCCCGCCAGAGAGGCCAACAGGCCGCACAGCGAGTAAACGATAACTTTGACTTTATCTACGCTGATACCGGACAAGCGCGTAGCGGCTTCGTTACCGCCTAAAGCATAGATATAACGACCCAGACGGGTGTGATGCAACAGATACCATGCGGCAATAAAGACAATCGCCATGAGCCAGACCGGCGTTGGGATGCCGAAAGGACGGCCAATCCCGAACCAGCCAAACACATCGGCATTATCCGTAAAGCCGGTATTGATCGGGCTGCCGTTGGTGTAAACCAGCGTCACGCCGCGCAGCAGCAGCATCATCACCAGCGTGGCGATAAAAGCCTGAACACGACCTTTGGCGACAATGGTGCCGGTTAGCGCGCCTACGGCAGCGCCAAGTGCCAGCGCACCAGCAACAGCCACCAGCGCATTGACTTCCATGCCCACCAGCGAAGCCGCGACAGCGCCGGTTAGCGCCAACAGAGAACCCACGGACAGGTCGATCCCCGATGTCAGGATCACCAGCGTCATCCCCACAGCCATAATGGCGTTAACCGACGTCTGCTGCAGGATATTCAATAGGTTATTGACGGTAAAAAAGTTCGGGCTCATGGTCGAAACGATCGCAATCAGCACCAGCAGGGCAATTAACGATTTTTGTTCCATCAGCCATGCTTTGGTGAAATAACGGCGACCAGAAACAGCCTGGGTAGTCATCTTTTTTACTCCTGATTCACACGATTAAGCTTGCCCACAGCGGCAGCCATCAATACTTCCTGAGTGGCCTGCTCGCGCGTGAATTCACCGCCGAGACGCCCTTCATGCATCACCATAATGCGATCGCTCATTCCCAGAACTTCCGGCATCTCCGAAGAGACAAGAATGATGCTCAGGCCATCGGCCTTAAACTGGTTAATTAACTGATAAATCTCTTTCTTCGCCCCGACGTCCACACCACGGGTCGGTTCGTCGAGGATCAGCACTTTCGGGCGGGTCATCAGACCGCGGGCAATCGCCACTTTTTGCTGATTCCCCCCGGAGAGCAGCCCAATGGCTTGCTCCATTGAGGGCGTTTTCACATTAAACAGACGAATAAAATCACTCACCGCCTGCTGTTCATCTTTATGCTTCAGCGTACCGCCTGTGCGGCTGAAGTAGCGCAACGCGGTCAGCGACATGTTCTCTTTAACCGACATGCCAAGCACCAGCCCGTCACGCTTACGATCTTCAGAGATATACACAATGCCGTTTGCCAGCCCATCCTGCGGGCTGCGGGTGATCACTTCGTGACCATCGAGTGTCACATAGCCGCTGGTGCGCGGCAGTGCGCCATACAGCACTTTCATCAGCTCGGTGCGACCGGCCCCCATCAGCCCGGCCACCCCAAGAATTTCGCCTTTACGCAGGGTGAAGCTGACGTTTTCCACACCCGAGCCACACAAATTATCGACGGTGAGACGCACTTCACCCGGCGCTTTATCCAGACGCGGGTACTGATCTTCCAGCTTACGGCCGACCATCATTTCGATCAGCGTATCTTCGGTCAGCGTCGCAACTTCGCGCTCGGCAATAAATTGCCCGTCGCGGAAAACCGTCACGTCATCGCAAATCTCGAAGATCTCTTTCATTCGGTGGGAGATATAAACAATGCCGCGCCCTTGCGCTTTCAGTTCGCGGATCACGCGAAACAGCGATTCGGTTTCGGTGTCGGTCAGGGCATCGGTCGGTTCATCCATAATGATGACCTGCGATTCGTAGCTCATCACTTTGGCGATTTCGACCATTTGCTGATCGCCGATGGATAACTCGCCAACCAGGCGGTCGCTTTTAAAACGCAGATTCAGCTTCGCCAGCAGTTTGTCGGCGTCGGCAAACATCTTTTTCCAGTCGATTTTGCCAAAGCGGTTCACAAACTCACGGCCAAGGAAGATGTTCTCGGCAATGGTCAACTGCGGAATCAGGTTCAGTTCCTGGTGAATGATGCCAATGCCCGCTTCCTGGGATGATTTAGGACCAGTGAACGTGGTCTCTTTCCCCAGCCAAAGCAACGAACCCGCATCTCGCGTGTAGATACCGGTCAGCACTTTCATCATTGTGGATTTACCGGCGCCGTTTTCCCCGACCAGTGCCATCACGCGGCCGGGGTAAACATTCAGCGCCGCGCCGGAGAGGGCTTTTACGCCGGGGAATGCTTTATCGATTCCCTTGAGTTGCAATAACGCGTCCATGAGGGCCTCAGAATGTGACGCCAGCACAGAGAATGATATTCGCAAACGGGGAACACTCCCCGCTGCGAATAACCGCATGACTGTCCGCGGTGTGTTTTTTGAACTGCTCGTGCGTAACGTACTGCACGGCTATGGTATTTCCCTGGTGTTGTTGCAGTTGCTCAATATGGTTGAGCAACGTTTCGTGGAGCTGCGGATTATGTTGTTTAATTTCCGACGCTAAGATAGCGGCCTCAACCTGCATTTCCGTTGTCACCACTTCCAGCACTTGCATAAAGGAAGGAACGCCCTGTGTTAACGCCATATCCACACGTTGTGTGCTACGCGGCACCGGCAACCCGGCATCACACACCACCAGCGTATCAGTATGACCAAGACGAGAGATGACCGACGAAATGTCAGCGTTCAGTACACGACCTTTTTTCATATTTTATGCTCCACTAGCGAAACGTTTCGCTGAACGCAGTTTAGTACTAAGAATGCTCAGAAAACCATCCCGGCATTACAGAAGTGTGATCGATATCGAAACGTTTCGCTTGTGGGAATGATGAAAAAAACAGCTTTTCTTGCTTAAGCAAAATTTACAGCAATTAATAACAAAAACCCCTCATTGCGAGGGGCTTAATAAGAACTAAATTTCGACCTGGGTTCCCAGTTCTATCACCCTGTTAGGCGGGATCTCAAACTGATCGGGAGCGCGCAGCGCATTTCGCTGCAACACCAGGTAAAGTTTGCCGCGTAACCGCAGATACCACGGACGTTTGCCGACGATCAGCGATTCATGCGACATAAAGAAGGAGGTTTCCATCATGCGGCAATTCAGGCCTTCAAGCCCGCAACGGTGGAACACTTCCTCCACGTTCGGCGTTTCGCGCCAGCCATAGCTGGCCACAACACGCCAGAAGGTCGGCGAGAGCTGCTCTATCTGCACGCGACGAACGTTATGCACATAAGGCGCATCTTCAGTACGCAGCGTCAGCAGGATGACACGCTCATGCAGCACCTTGTTATGCTTCAGGTTATGCAGCATAGCGAACGGAATAACATTCAGCGCACGGGACATATACACCGCGGTGCCAGGCACGCGAACCGGCGGCGATTTTTCCAGCGATGCAATCATCGCTTCCAGAGAGTTGCCGTGTTCATGCATACGACGCAGCAAACGGAAACGTTCGCTCTTCCAGGTGGTCATCACCAGGAACATCACCAGACCCAGGCTTAACGGCAACCAACCGCCGGAAACAATCTTATCGAGGTTCGCCGAGAACAGCGGCACATCAATACACAGGAACAAGGTCAGGATCAGCGCAACAAATAGCTTATTCCAGTGCCAGTTATTACGCGCCACCGTGGTGGAAAGGATCGATGTCAGCACCATAGTCCCGGTTACGGCAATACCATACGCCGCCGCCAGGTTGCTGGAGTGCTCAAAGCTGACGATCACCAGCACCACCGCAAAGTAGAGCAGCCAGTTAATGAACGGGATATAGATCTGCCCGGACTCCATTTCCGAGGTATGGATAATGCGCATCGGGGCCAGATAGCCCAAACGCACGGCCTGACGGGTCAGCGAGAAAACACCTGAAATCACGGCTTGCGAGGCAATGACCGTCGCCAGGGTGGCGATGATCAGCATGGGAATAAGCGCCCATTCCGGTGCCAGTAAAAAGAACGGGTTTTTGATCGCTTCCGGCGTTTTCAGCAGCAATGCGCCCTGGCCAAAGTAGTTCAGCACCAGAGAGGGCAGCACCACAATAAACCATGCCACGCGAATCGGCAGTTTGCCAAAGTGCCCCATATCCGCATACAGCGCTTCAACCCCGGTAATGGAAAGCACCACCGCACCCAGCGCAACAAACGAGATCGCTTTGTACTGAACGAAGAAATTGACCGCCCATATGGGGTTCAGCGCCTGCAACACTTCCGGATTAGACAAAATCCCACGCGCGCCCAGCACCGCCAGAATCAAAAACCACGCCAGCATGATAGGTGCAAACAGCTTCCCCACAAGCCCGGTGCCGTGTTTTTGGATAGCAAACAGTAAGGTTAAGACGACGATAGAGAGCGGAACAATCCATGTGTCGAGCGATGGCGCGACAATTTCCAGCCCTTCAATAGCCGACATAACAGAGATAGCGGGGGTGATGACCACTTCACCATAGAAAAAGCTGCCGCCAATGAGCCCCATAATCACCAGCACGGAGGTCATTCTGGCGGACGTATTGCGCCCCGCGAGCGACATCAGCGTCAGGATCCCGCCCTCACCGGCGTTATCCGCCCGCATGACGAACGTCAGATATTTAATGGAGACGACAAAAACCAGTAGCCAGAAAATCAGCGACAAAAAACCAAAGACTGCATCACGCTCAACGCCGAAACCGAACTGACCAGACAAACATTCACGAAGCGTATAAAGCGGGCTGGTGCCAATATCACCGTAGACAACCCCAATAGCCGCGAGTGTTACCGCGGGTAACGATTGCTTATTATCAGTGCTCATAGACTAATCTTTTGTTGAAATGACAAATGTGTGCTTAGTCCCTTGGCCCACAAAAAGCGCACAGTATGCACGATTATTTGCGAAATCGTACCCCTAAATGCGGCCACGTTAATCTGGAGCAAAGAAAATAAAGCCGTTCTTCAGTCTATTACAAGCCCCTATAGGAACGTCTATACTCGCTTTTGGAAGCCGGATAACACGGCGAAAGGACGCAAATCTATTATGGCTCACTCGCATTTATTAGCTGAAAGAATTTCCCGCTTAAGCAGCGCGCTGGAAAAAGGTCTCTTTGAGCGTAGCCACGCCATTCGGCTATGCCTGCTGGCAGCTCTGAGCGGAGAGAGCGTGTTTCTGCTGGGCCCGCCAGGCATCGCCAAGAGTCTGATCGCCCGTCGTCTGAAATTCGCCTTTAAACATGCCCGCGCCTTCGAATATCTGATGACCCGCTTCTCTACGCCAGAGGAAGTGTTTGGCCCGCTCTCAATCCAGGCACTAAAAGATGAAGGGCGCTATGAGCGCTTAACCAGCGGCTATCTGCCAGAAGCTGAAATTGTTTTTCTGGATGAGATATGGAAAGCGGGTCCGGCCATTCTCAACACCCTGCTGACCGCCATTAATGAACGGCGTTTTCGCAACGGCGCCAGCGAAGAGAAAATCCCTATGCGCCTGCTGGTGGCGGCCTCTAACGAACTGCCGGAAGCAGACAGCAGCCTCGAAGCGCTGTATGACCGAATGCTGATTCGCCTGTGGCTGGACAAGGTTCAGGAAAAGGGTAACTTCCGCTCGATGCTGGTCAGTCAGCAAGATGAAAATGACAATCCGGTGGCGAAAGAGCTACAGATAACCGATGAAGAGTACCTCAGCTGGCAGCACGAGATCGGTCAGGTCAAACTGCCGGACAATGTCTTTGAGCTGATTTATACGCTGCGCCAGCAGCTTGATGCTTTACCAAACGCACCTTATGTTTCCGATCGTCGCTGGAAAAAGGCCATCCGCCTGTTGCAATCCAGCGCCTTTTTCAGCGGTCGCGACGCCGTTGCCCCGATAGATTTGATCCTGCTGAAAGACTGCCTGTGGCACGATGCGCAGAGTATGAATCTGCTGCAACAACAGTTAGATGTTTTGATGACCGGCCACGCATGGCAGCAGCAATCGATGCTGGCGCAACTGAGCAGCATTGCTCAGCAGAATATGCGGCTTCAGCAACAGCAAAGCGATAAAACAGCGCTCAAAGTCAGCCGTCAGGGCGGCATGTTCAGCCGCCGACCGCATTATGACTTGCCGGAAGATCTGGACGACCCGGTACTGACCTTGTTACTGCAAAAACCGCTGAAACTGCACGATATGCAGGTTATTCATGTCACCATTGAACGCAATGCGCTGGCGCAATGGCTGACAAAAGGCGGTGAGATCCGCGGTAAGCTCAATGGCATTGGTTTTGCGCAACCGCTGGATCTGGAAGTGGACTCCAGTCTGCATCTGCAGATCCGCGACGTCAGCCTGCAGGGATCGCGCCTCGCGCTGCCGGGCGCCACGCCGGAAAACGTTCCGGAAGAGATCAAACAACAGCTTGAAGTGCTGGATAACGCCTGGCACCAGCAACACACCCGTTTTAGCGAACAGCAGAAATGCCTGTTTATCGCCGGCGACTGGTTAGGTCGCATTGAAGCCAGCTTGCAGGATGTCAGAGCGCAGATCCAACAGGCGCGTCAATGCTAACGCTGGATACACTCAATGTCATGATGACCGTCAGCGAGGAGGCGATGATTGAAGAACTCATCGTCGCCCTGCTGGCTTCTCCGCAACTGGCGTTGTTTTTTGAAAAGTTTCCCCGACTGAAACAGGCCATTACTGACGATGTTCCCCGCTGGCGCGAAGCGCTGAGAAAACACCTTAAAGAGACTGAGGTTCCGGCAGAGCTGGCGGAAGAGGTACTGAGTTACCAACAAAACCAGCTCCTGTCGACACCGCAGTTCATTGTTCAGTTGCCGCAAATCCTCACGTTACTGGATAAGCTTCATTCGCCGTATGCCGCCCAGGCCAGGCAGATAGTAGCGGATAACGCCATCTTTACACCCGCGCTGCATACGCTGTTTTTACAGCGCTGGCGCCTGAGTCTTGTGGTGCAGACCACCACCTTTAATCAGCAACTGCTGGATGAGGAGCGCGATCGGCTGCTCAGTGAAGTCCAGGAACGCATGACCCTGAGCGGTCAGTTGGAGCCTGTGCTGATTGAAAACGAAAATGCGGCAGGCCGGTTATGGGATATGAGTGCAGGGCAGCTTAAACGCGGCGATTATCAGTTAATCATTAAATATGGTGAGTTTCTCAATCAGCAGCCGGAACTTCAGCATCTGGCCGAACAGCTTGGTCGCTCGCGTGAGGCAAAATCCGTCCCCCGTAAAGATGCGCCAATGGAGACATTCCGTACGCTGGTGCGTGAACCGGCAACGGTACCGGAGCAAGTCGACGGGTTGCATCAGAGCGATGATATTTTGCGGCTGTTGCCGCCCGAACTGGCCACGCTGGGGATCACTGAGCTGGAATATGAGTTTTATCGTCGGCTGGTGGAAAAACAGTTACTCACCTACCGGCTGCACGGCGATGCATGGCGGGAAAAAGTGACCGAACGGCCGGTTATTCATCAGGAATTCGATGAACAACCGCGCGGACCCTTTATCGTCTGTGTCGATACCTCAGGGTCAATGGGCGGGTTTAACGAACAGTGTGCAAAGGCATTTTGCCTGGCGTTAATGCGTGTCGCGCTGGCGGATAAGCGCCGCTGCTACATTATGCTTTTCTCTAGTGAAGTGGTGCGCTACGAACTGACGAGCGCGGAAGGCCTGGAGCAGGCGATCCGTTTTCTCAGTCAGCGTTTTCGCGGCGGAACCGATCTGGCGAGCTGTTTTCGCGCCATCGTTGAACGCATGCAGGGCGGCGAATGGTATGACGCCGATGCAGTGGTGATTTCTGACTTTATCGCCCAGCGTTTGCCGGACGATGTAGTGAATAAAGTGAAGGAACTGCAACACGTTCATCAGCATCGCTTTCATGCGGTGGCGATGTCCGTGCATGGCAAACCCGGCATCATGCGCATCTTCGATCATATCTGGCGCTTTGATACCGGGATGCGTAGCCGCCTGCTACGGCGCTGGCGGCGTTAAAGCAGACCGGAAACCTGCTCGCGGACTTGTGCGGGCCACACACCGCACTGAACCTGGCCAATGTGCGGCAACTGCAGCAACAGCATGGTCAGGCGCGATTGACCAATGCCGCCGCCAATGGTTTGCGGCATCTCTCCGCGCAACAGCGCCTGGTGCCACTCCAGCTGTAGCCGGTCTTCATCACCCGTCAGTTTCAGCTGACGTGTTAACGCAGCCGCATCAACGCGAATCCCCATTGACGAGAGCTCCAGCGCATCTTCCAGTACCGGGTTCCAGACCAGAATATCGCCGTTCAGGCCACTGAAACCCTCGTCTGCCGCGGTACTCCAGTCATCATAATCCGGCGCGCGAACGTCGTGGCGTTTACCGTCGCTCAGCTTACCGCCGATGCCCATCAGGAATACCGCGCCCAGCTCTTTGGCGATGGCTCTTTCACGACCTTTGGCGTCCAGATCCGGGAAGCGGCTGAGCAGTGTTTCACTGTGCACAAAATGGATCTGTTCAGGCAGGAATGGCACCAGACCAAATCGTTTGCTTACTTCTGCTTCCGTGGCTTTGATCCCGGCCCAGATCGCCCCGACAGTCTCTTTTAAGGTCGCGGTATGACGCTCACCGTCGCCCAGCACGCGCTCCCAGTCCCACTGATCCACATAAACAGAGTGGATTGGAGAAAGGCGGTCTTCATCCGGACGCAGGGCTTTCATATGCGTGTATAGCCCCTCTCCGGCGCTGAAGTCGTGCTGGCCCAGCGTCTGGCGTTTCCATTTCGCCAGAGAGTGCACCACTTCAAAGCGGGCCTCCGGCAATGTCTTCACATTGACCTGCACCGCTTTCTCGCTACCGGACAGATTATCCTGGGTGCCATCCCCAACGCGGCTGAGGATCGGCGCCTGTACTTCAATCAGGCCCAGTTTTTCTTCAAGCTGGCGGGAAAAAAAGGATTTCACGAAGGCGATCTGGCGTTGTTTAGCGATGTAAGCGGTTTTCATTATTTAACTCCTGTGTCCTGTTGCTTTTAATTAAGCAACAAAACGACATCGCAACTCAATAATCATCAATTAAAAAGCCACCAGTGCTTTTGAATCGATAAAATCACAGGTTAAAATGGAAAGAATCACTATTCTTCATAAGAAAATCCTATGGAAAATTATCAGATCGACAATCTGGACCGCGGCATCCTCGACGCCTTAATGGCAAATGCGCGTACTGCTTACGCCGAACTGGCTAAACAATTTGGCGTCAGCCCCGGCACCATTCATGTTCGCGTAGAGAAGATGAAGCAGGCCGGGATCATCACCGGTGCGCGCATTGACGTTAGCCCGAAGCAACTGGGTTACGATGTGTGCTGCTTTATTGGCATCATTCTGAAGAGCGCAAAAGATTACCCTTCCGCACTGGCGAAACTCGAAAGCCTGGAAGAAGTGACCGAGGCGTATTACACCACCGGTCACTACAGTATCTTTATTAAGGTAATGTGCCGATCCATCGATGCCCTCCAGCAAGTACTTATCAACAAGATCCAAACAATCGATGAAATTCAGTCCACTGAAACGTTGATTTCCCTGCAAAACCCGATCATGCGTACCATCCGCCCTTAACCGGGCGTTTTCATCCCTGAGTAATACCCGTATTGTCCACAGGTAGATCCCAGCCCGTTCACAGCGTACAATGCACCTCTATTTGTCGCCGGATGGCGAATAAAACGGAGCGGGGCTTCATGGCAGACATCACGCTTATTAGCGGCAGCACGCTTGGCGGTGCGGAATACGTTGCGGAACATCTGGCGGAAAAGCTGGAAGACGCAGGTTTTAGCACTGAGACGTTACATGGCCCGCTATTAGAGGATCTTGCGCCGCAGGGTATCTGGCTGGTGGTCAGTTCAACCCACGGTGCGGGCGATCTTCCTGAAAACCTGCAGCCGTTTTTGGATGATTTGAACGAACAGAAACCGGATCTCTCCGGGGTTCGCTTTGGCGCGATCGGTATTGGCAGCCGTGAATATGACACCTTCTGTCAGGCGATCGAAAAACTGGAAGCATCTTTAAAGGCAAACGGCGCCAGACAGATCGGCGAAACGCTGAAGATCAACATTCTTGATCACGATATTCCGGAAGATCCCGCAGAAGAATGGCTGGGATCCTGGAAAAATTTACTCAATAACGATTAAAGATCGTGCGATCAGATGTGGATAACTCTGCTTAAAAGGTCTTATTAACCGGTAGTTATCCAAAGAATAACGTGAGTTCACTTTTTGAGTTGTGTATAACATCGCATTCTGATCCCAGCTTATACGGTCCAGGATCACCGATCATTCACAGCTAATGATCCAGCCTAATGAATTGATCTTAAAGTGATGATCCGGCTTATCCACAAGCGACCGCGATCCTAATAAGAGATCACAATAGAACAGATCTCTCTACATAAAAGATCTTCTTTTTAATACCCGGGATCCGGATCTTTCTCACTGGACTAAAGTTGAGTAGAATCCACGACCCGGGCTTCAATCCAATTTCTAACCGCTCAGGCGAGGCATACCACCATGTTTTATCCGGATCCTTTTGACGTCATTATCATTGGCGGGGGTCATGCAGGCACTGAGGCCGCAATGGCAGCAGCGCGTATGGGTCAACAGACCCTGCTTTTGACACACAATATCGACACGCTGGGGCAGATGAGCTGCAATCCGGCGATCGGCGGTATTGGGAAAGGACACCTGGTTAAAGAAGTGGATGCCCTGGGCGGACTGATGGCGAAAGCGATCGATCAGGCAGGTATCCAGTTTAGGATACTAAACGCCAGCAAAGGCCCGGCTGTCCGCGCAACCCGCGCACAAGCGGATCGCGTGCTTTACCGCCAGGCTGTGCGTACCGCGTTAGAAAACCAGCCGAACCTGATGATCTTCCAGCAGGCGGTCGAGGATCTGATCGTTGAAAACGATCGTGTAGTGGGCGCCGTCACCCAGATGGGGCTGAAATTCCGCGCCAAAGCAGTTGTGCTGACCGTAGGGACATTCCTTGACGGTAAGATCCATATTGGTCTGGATAACTACAGCGGTGGCCGTGCAGGCGATCCGCCGTCCATTCCTCTGTCACGCCGTTTGCGTGAACTGCCGTTACGCGTAAGCCGCCTGAAAACCGGTACGCCGCCGCGTATCGATGCGCGCACTATCGATTTCAGCGTACTGGCGCAGCAGCATGGCGATAACCCGATGCCGGTCTTCTCGTTTATGGGGAATGCTGCTCAGCATCCGCGTCAGGTGCCGTGTTACGTTACGCACACCAATGAAAAAACCCACGACGTGATCCGCAATAACCTCGATCGCAGCCCCATGTATGCCGGCGTGATCGAAGGGATCGGTCCTCGTTACTGCCCGTCGATCGAAGACAAAGTGATGCGCTTTGCCGATCGCAACCAGCATCAGATCTTCCTTGAACCGGAAGGACTGACATCTAACGAAATTTATCCGAACGGCATCTCCACCAGCTTGCCGTTCGATGTGCAAATGCAGATTGTCCGTTCAATGCAAGGGATGGAAAACGCCAAAATCGTCCGTCCTGGCTACGCCATTGAGTACGATTTCTTCGATCCGCGCGACCTGAAACCGACCCTGGAAAGCAAATTCATTCACGGTCTGTTCTTTGCTGGCCAAATCAACGGCACGACCGGTTACGAAGAAGCCGCGGCGCAGGGGCTGTTGGCAGGTCTGAACGCCGCGCGTGCCTCTGCTGACAAAGAGGGCTGGGCGCCACGCCGCGATCAGGCTTATCTCGGCGTACTGGTGGATGATCTCTGCACGCTGGGTACCAAAGAGCCGTACCGTATGTTTACCTCTCGTGCGGAATACCGCCTGATGCTGCGTGAAGACAACGCGGATTTACGTTTGACGGAAGCCGGTCGTGAACTTGGCCTGGTGGACGATGAGCGTTGGGCGCGCTTCAATGAGAAACTGGAAAGCATTGAACGTGAGCGTCAACGCCTGAAATCACAATGGGTATCGCCAGCTTCTGAACATGCGCCGGCGGTCAATACGCTGCTGACTGCGCCATTGTCTCGCGAAGCCAGCGGTGAAGATCTGCTGCGTCGCCCTGAAATGACCTACCAGCAACTGGTGCAACTGACGCCATTTGCGCCGGGTCTGGACGATCCGCAAGCCGCTGAGCAGGTGGAAATCCAGGTGAAATACGAGGGATACATCGCGCGTCAGCAGGATGAAATCGAGAAACAGCAGCGCAATGAGAACACCTTACTGCCTGCCTCGCTGGATTATCGTCAGGTAAACGGGCTGTCTAACGAAGTGATCGCCAAACTCAACGATCATAAACCGTCTTCCATCGGTCAGGCGTCACGCATCTCCGGGATCACCCCCGCAGCCATCTCCATTCTGCTGGTATGGCTGAAAAAACAAGGTATGCTGCGCCGCAGCGCATAATCTTAGTCGTATGCCCGGTTTACCGGGCATAGCAATCCCAGGGTATCAACCGTGCTTAACAAACTCTCTCGTCTGCTGGATGAAGCGGGCATTTCGTTGTCCGATCACCAGCAGCAACAACTGGTGGGTTACGTCAACCTGCTGCACAAATGGAACAAAGCCTACAACCTGACGTCGGTGCGCGATCCGAATGAGATGCTGATCCGCCATATCCTCGACAGTATCGTGGTGGCGCCTTATCTGCAGGGCACGCGTTTTATCGATGTTGGCACCGGCCCTGGTTTACCCGGTATTCCTCTCTCCATCGTCCGTCCTGAATCGCATTTCACCCTGCTTGATAGCCTGGGCAAGCGCGTGCGCTTTTTGCGTCAGGTCCAGCATGAACTGCATCTTGAGAATATCGCGCCGGTACAGAGTCGTGTGGAAGACTTCCCGGCGGAACCGCCGTTTGATGGGGTGATCAGCCGGGCTTTTGCTTCGCTGAATGACATGGTGAGCTGGTGTCGGCATTTGCCCGGCGAGCAGGGTCGTTTTTACGCGCTGAAAGGCCTGGTGCCAGAAGACGAGATTACTCTGTTGCCTGCTGAATTTACGGTGGAAAGTATTGAGAAACTGCATGTTCCGCACCTTGAAGGCGAACGCCATCTGGTGGTTGTTAAGGCAAATAAAGTTTAATTTTTATCAAAAAATGTAGAATTCGTGCTGTTCTGTGGATGTTAAAAATCGGCATAAAAAGCGGAGATACGTTCAGTTACATTTAACCTGGCATTTACCAGGATTTATCCGACTTTTAACGTCAGTTTTATTATTCACAGGGATAATAGTCAACTGCGAAAATATCAGCGCGCTAAAAGTCGGCGCAGATAATCAAAAACAGATGTTAAATAATTATTATAAATGTCAATGAAACGTTTTTGTTATATTTGCGGCTGTTTTAAAAAGAGTTGTGATAATTCATCTTAAATATCAGAAAGATGAAAAGTGGCAATTTACCGGCATGATTAATATGGCAGGCGCATAAATGTTTGTTTTGTGACCGAGTGCACGCTTTGGTAGCAGGTTTTTCGCGTTATTTGCAGTTTTGCCCGAAGGTTCACAGTTTCGCCAAAAGTTGAAAAATAGCCGTCGGGAAAATTATTTAAACATTTATTCACCTTTTCGCTACTTATTGTTTGAAATCACGAGGCCGAACCGTATAATTTGACCGCTTTTTGCTGCTTGACTCCGGGCCTTAAAGAACGTTTTATACGACACGCGGCATACCTCAAAGGGAGCAGGAGTGAAGAAACGTGATGTCTGTGTCGCTCTTTAGTCAAAACATTGCACGCAAGCTTCTGCTTATTCAGTTTCTGGCAGTAATGGCAAGTGGATTGCTGTTTAGCCTCAAAGACCCCTTCTGGGGCATTTCCGCCGTGTGCGGAGGTATGGCAGTCTTATTGCCAAATATGTTGTTTATGATTTTTGCCTGGCGTCATCAGGCGCTTACACCTGCTAAAGGCCGAGTGGCCTGGACCTTCGCCCTCGGCGAAGCAATCAAGGTGTTGGTGACATTCGTGTTGCTGGTGGTGGCGCTGGCGGTATTCAGGGTGGCGTTTTTGCCGCTGATAGTCACGTGGGTTTCGGTGCTAGTAGTTCAGATACTGGCACCCGCTGTAATTAACAACAAAGGGTAAGAGGCATCATGTCTGCAGGAGAAATCTCAACACCGCAGGAGTACATAGGTCACCATCTGAATAACCTTCAGATCGATCTGCGTACGTTCTCGCTGGTGGATCCGCATAACCCCCCGGCCACCTTCTGGACGCTCAATATCGACTCCATGTTTTTCTCGGTGGTACTGGGTCTGTTGTTCCTGATGATGTTCCGTAGCGTAGCGAAAAAAGCCACCAGCGGCGTCCCGGGAAAATTCCAGACTGCAATTGAGCTGGTGATTGGTTTTGTCCATGGTAGCGTCAAAGACATGTACCACGGCAAAAGCAAACTTATCGCTCCGTTGGCCCTGACGATTTTCGTCTGGGTATTCCTGATGAACCTGATGGATTTGCTGCCTATCGATTTTCTCCCGCTTATCGGTGAGAAAGTTCTGGGGCTGCCTGCGCTGCGTGTGGTGCCGTCTGCAGACGTCAACATCACGCTGTCTATGGCGCTGGGCGTATTTATCCTGATTCTGTTCTACAGCATCAAAATGAAGGGTATTGGCGGTTTCGCTAAAGAGCTGACTCTCCAGCCGTTCAACCATCCGGTATTTATTCCGGTAAACCTTATCCTTGAGGGCGTGAGCCTGCTGTCCAAACCGGTTTCTCTCGGTCTGCGACTGTTCGGCAACATGTACGCGGGTGAGTTGATTTTCATTCTGATCGCGGGTCTTCTGCCGTGGTGGTCACAGTGGATTCTGAATGTGCCGTGGGCCATTTTCCACATCCTGATCATTACGCTGCAAGCCTTTATTTTCATGGTTCTGACGATTGTCTATCTGTCGATGGCATCTGAAGAGCATTGATTTTTAACAACACTACTACGTTTTAACTGAAACAAACTGGAGACTGTCATGGAAAACCTGAATATGGATCTGCTGTACATGGCTGCCGCTGTGATGATGGGTCTGGCGGCAATCGGTGCTGCGATCGGTATCGGCATCCTCGGGGGCAAATTCCTGGAAGGCGCAGCGCGTCAACCTGATCTGATTCCTCTGCTGCGTACTCAGTTCTTTATCGTTATGGGTCTGGTGGATGCTATCCCAATGATCGCTGTGGGTCTGGGTCTGTACGTGATGTTTGCTGTCGCGTAGTAAGAGTTGCTTTCCAAGCAATTGTTTAGAACGTTAACCAGATAAGAGGCATTGTGCTGTGAATCTAAACGCAACAATCCTCGGCCAGGCCATCGCGTTTGTCCTGTTCGTTCTGTTCTGCATGAAGTATGTATGGCCGCCGTTAATGGCTGCCATCGAAAAACGTCAGAAAGAAATTGCTGACGGTCTCGCTTCCGCAGAACGAGCTAAAAAGGACCTTGACCTTGCACAGGCCAATGCGACCGACCAGCTGAAAAAAGCGAAAGCAGAAGCTCAGGTAATCATCGAACAGGCGAACAAACGCCGTTCTCAGATCCTGGACGAAGCGAAAGCAGAAGCCGAGCAGGAACGTACCAAAATCGTGGCGCAGGCGCAGGCGGAAATTGACGCCGAGCGTAAACGTGCTCGCGAAGAGCTGCGTAAACAAGTGGCTCTGCTGGCTGTTGCCGGCGCCGAGAAAATCATTGAGCGTTCCGTGGATGAAGCTGCTAACAGCGACATCGTGAATAAACTGGTCGCTGAACTGTAAGGAGGAGGGGCTGATGTCTGAATTTGTAACGGTAGCTCGCCCCTACGCCAAAGCAGCTTTTGACTTTGCCGTTGAAAACCAGAGTGTTGATCGCTGGCAGGATATGCTGGCGTTTGCCGCCGAGGTAACTAAAAACGAGCAAATGGCCGAGCTCCTCTCCGGTGCGTTAGCACCGGAAACGCTCGCTGAGTCGTTTATCGCCATCTGTGGGGAGCAACTGGACGCCAAAGGTCAGAACCTGATTCGGGTAATGGCTGAAAATGGACGTCTGAAAGTGCTCCCTGATGTTCTTGAGCAGTTTGTTCATTTGCGTGCAGCCAGCGAGGCTACAGCAGACGTTGAAGTCACGTCCGCAACCGCATTGAGCGAAGAGCAGCTCACGAAAATCAGCGCAGCGATGGAAAAACGACTGTCACGTAAAGTGAAGCTGAATTGCAAAATCGATAAGTCTGTTATGGCAGGCGTTATCATCCGAGCGGGTGATACTGTGATTGATGGCAGCGTTCGCGGCCGTCTTGAACGCCTTGCAGACGTCTTGCAGTCTTAAGGGGACTGGAGCATGCAACTGAATTCCACCGAAATCAGCGAACTGATCAAGCAGCGCATTGCTCAGTTCAGTGTTGTGAGTGAAGCTCACAACGAAGGTACTATTGTTTCTGTAAGCGACGGTGTTATCCGCATTCACGGCCTTGCCGATTGTATGCAGGGCGAGATGATTTCTCTGCCGGGTAACCGTTACGCTATCGCACTGAACCTGGAGCGCGACTCCGTGGGTGCAGTGGTGATGGGTCCGTACGCTGACCTTGCCGAAGGCATGAAGGTTAAATGTACTGGCCGTATCCTCGAAGTTCCGGTTGGCCGTGGCCTGTTGGGCCGTGTGGTGAACACCCTGGGTGCGCCAATCGACGGTAAAGGTCCGGTTGATAACGATGGCTTCTCGCCAATCGAAGTTATCGCACCGGGCGTTATCGATCGTCAGTCCGTCGATCAGCCGGTTCAAACGGGTTATAAATCCGTTGATGCCATGATCCCAATCGGTCGTGGTCAGCGTGAATTGATCATCGGTGACCGTCAGACCGGTAAAACCGCGATGGCAATCGATGCGATCATCAACCAGCGCGATTCTGGCATCAAATGCGTATACGTTGCTATCGGCCAGAAAGCGTCCACCATTTCCAACGTGGTGCGTAAACTGGAAGAGCACGGCGCGCTGTCCAACACCATCGTTGTGGTTGCAACCGCTTCTGAATCTGCCGCACTGCAATACCTGGCACCGTATGCCGGTTGCGCAATGGGCGAATACTTCCGTGACCGCGGTGAAGATGCGCTGATCGTTTACGATGACCTGTCTAAACAGGCAGTCGCTTATCGTCAGGTGTCCCTGCTGCTCCGTCGTCCGCCAGGACGTGAAGCATTCCCGGGCGACGTATTCTATCTCCACTCTCGTCTGCTGGAGCGCGCATCCCGCGTTAACGCTGAATACGTTGAAGCCTTCACCAAAGGTGAAGTGAAAGGTAAAACCGGTTCCCTGACCGCGCTGCCGATCATTGAAACCCAGGCGGGTGACGTTTCTGCGTTCGTTCCGACCAACGTAATTTCTATTACCGATGGTCAGATCTTCCTGGAAACCAACCTGTTTAACTCCGGTATTCGTCCGGCGGTTAACCCGGGTATTTCTGTATCTCGTGTGGGCGGTGCTGCTCAGACCAAGATCATCAAGAAACTGTCTGGTGGTATCCGTACCGCGCTGGCGCAGTATCGTGAACTGGCAGCGTTCTCTCAGTTCGCTTCCGATCTGGATGAAGCAACCCGTAAACAACTGAGCCACGGTCAGAAAGTGACCGAGCTGCTGAAGCAAAAACAGTACGCTCCAATGTCTGTTGCTCAGCAGGGTCTGGTGCTGTTCGCGGCTGAACGCGGTTACCTCGAAGATGTGGAACTGGCGAAAATCGGTAGCTTCGAAGCCGCTCTGCTGGCTTACGCTGACCGTGATCACGCTCCGCTGATGCAAGAGATCAACCAGTCCGGTGGCTATAACGACGAAATCGAAGGCAAGCTGAAAGGCATCCTCGATTCCTTCAAAGCAACCCAGTCCTGGTAACGTCTGGCGGCTTGTCTTAGGGCAGGCCGCAAGGCATTGAGGAGAAGCTCATGGCCGGCGCAAAAGAGATACGTAGTAAGATCGCAAGCGTCCAGAACACGCAAAAGATCACTAAAGCGATGGAGATGGTCGCCGCTTCCAAAATGCGTAAATCGCAGGATCGCATGGCGTCCAGCCGTCCTTATGCAGATACCATGCGCAAAGTGATTGGTCACCTTGCGAACGGTAATCTGGAATATAAGCACCCTTACCTGGAAGAACGCGACGTTAAACGCGTGGGCTACCTGGTGGTGTCGACCGACCGTGGTCTGTGCGGTGGTTTGAACATTAACCTGTTCAAAAAACTGCTGGCGGATATGAAAGCATGGTCCGATAAAGGCGTTCAAAGTGAACTCGCGATGATCGGCTCTAAAGGCGTGTCTTTCTTTAATTCCGTAGGTGGCAACGTTGTCGCTCAGGTAACCGGCATGGGAGATAACCCTTCCCTGTCCGAACTGATCGGCCCGGTAAAAGTCATGTTGCAAGCCTACGACGAAGGTCGTCTCGACAAGCTTTATATTGTTAGCAACAAATTTATCAACACCATGTCTCAGGCTCCGACCATCACTCAGCTGCTGCCGTTACCGGCTGCAGAAGATGAAGAGTTGAAGCGTAAATCCTGGGATTATCTGTACGAACCCGATCCGAAAGCGCTGCTGGATACGCTCCTGCGTCGTTACGTTGAATCTCAGGTTTATCAGGGTGTTGTGGAAAACCTGGCCAGCGAGCAGGCCGCACGTATGGTGGCGATGAAAGCCGCGACCGACAATGGCGGCAGCCTGATTAAAGAGCTGCAGTTGGTATACAACAAAGCTCGTCAGGCCAGCATTACTCAGGAACTCACCGAAATCGTCGGTGGTGCATCCGCGGTATAACCAGGTTAATTCGTAGAGGATTCAAGATGGCTACTGGAAAAATTGTCCAGGTAATCGGCGCCGTAGTTGACGTCGAATTCCCTCAGGATGCCGTACCGCGCGTGTACGATGCTCTTGAGGTTAAGAATGGTAACGAGACGCTGGTGCTGGAAGTTCAGCAGCAGCTGGGCGGCGGTATCGTACGTACCATCGCCATGGGTTCTTCTGACGGTCTGCGTCGCGGTCTGGAAGTTACCGACCTTGCGCACCCGATCGAAGTCCCGGTAGGTAAAGCTACACTGGGTCGTATCATGAACGTGCTCGGTCAGCCGATCGACATGAAAGGCGACATCGGTGAAGAAGAGCGTTGGGCTATCCACCGCGCAGCGCCGTCCTATGAAGAGCTGTCCAGCTCTCAGGAACTGCTGGAAACCGGCATCAAAGTTATCGACCTGATGTGTCCGTTCGCGAAGGGCGGTAAAGTCGGTCTGTTCGGTGGTGCGGGCGTGGGTAAA
Organism: Kosakonia sp. N21; assembly: GCF_050587465.1. Classification (NCBI taxonomy): domain Bacteria; kingdom Pseudomonadati; phylum Pseudomonadota; class Gammaproteobacteria; order Enterobacterales; family Enterobacteriaceae; genus Kosakonia; species Kosakonia sp. N21. The sequence goes on from NZ_JBOBHR010000010.1 coordinate 24,586, forward strand.
ACCGTAAACATGATGGAGCTGATTCGTAACATCGCGATTGAGCACTCCGGTTACTCTGTGTTTGCGGGCGTGGGTGAACGTACTCGTGAGGGTAACGACTTCTACCACGAAATGACGGACTCCAACGTTCTGGATAAAGTATCCCTGGTTTACGGACAGATGAACGAGCCGCCGGGAAACCGTCTGCGCGTTGCGCTGACCGGCCTGACCATGGCTGAGAAGTTCCGTGACGAAGGTCGTGACGTTCTGCTGTTCGTCGACAACATCTACCGTTATACCCTCGCCGGTACTGAAGTATCCGCACTGCTGGGCCGTATGCCTTCAGCGGTAGGTTACCAGCCGACGCTGGCGGAAGAGATGGGTGTTCTGCAGGAACGTATCACTTCCACCAAAACCGGTTCTATCACCTCCGTGCAGGCGGTATACGTACCTGCGGATGACCTGACTGACCCGTCGCCAGCCACCACCTTTGCGCACCTTGACGCAACCGTGGTACTGAGCCGTCAGATCGCGTCTCTGGGTATCTACCCGGCCGTTGACCCGCTGGACTCCACCAGCCGTCAGTTGGATCCGCTGGTTGTGGGTCAGGAACACTACGACACCGCGCGTGGCGTACAGTCTCTGCTGCAACGTTATCAGGAACTGAAAGACATCATCGCCATCCTCGGTATGGATGAGCTGTCTGAAGAAGACAAACTGGTGGTAGCACGCGCACGTAAGATCCAGCGCTTCCTGTCCCAGCCGTTCTTCGTAGCGGAAGTGTTCACCGGTTCTCCGGGTAAATACGTTTCCCTGAAAGACACCATCCGTGGCTTTAAAGGCATTATGGAAGGCGAATACGATCACCTGCCGGAGCAGGCGTTCTACATGGTTGGTTCCATCGAAGAAGCAGTGGAAAAAGCCAAAAAACTTTAACGCCTTAATCGGAGGGTGATATGGCAATGACTTACCACCTGGACGTCGTCAGCGCAGAGAAACAGATGTTCTCTGGTCTGGTCGAGAAAATCCAGGTAACGGGCAGTGAAGGTGAACTGGGGATTTTCCCGGGGCACGCACCGCTGCTCACCGCCATTAAGCCTGGTATGATCCGCATCGTTAAACAGTTCGGTCATGAAGAGTTTATCTATCTGTCCGGCGGCATTCTTGAAGTGCAACCGAGCAGCGTGACCGTTCTGGCTGATACCGCTATTCGTGGCCAGGATCTCGACGAAGCGCGAGCCCTGGAATCGAAGCGTAAAGCAGAAGAGCACATTAAGAGCTCTCACGGTGACGTGGATTACGCTCAGGCGTCTGCGGAGCTGGCGAAAGCCATCGCGAAACTGCGTGTTATCGAGTTGACTAAAAAAGCGATGTAACACCGGCTTGAACGTTAAAAAGCCAGTCTGGTTTCCAGGCTGGCTTTTTTTATGGTTACGTTTCAGAAAAAATGGAACTGAAAACGCGTTTTATTATTTTGTGACATATATCACAAAAATGTTGATCGGTTAAAAAATGAGGCGTAGACTTCTTTTCTGTGAGGTTCATCACAAAAATCAACTCTGACAAAATCAGGAAGCCATCATGAAACTGATCAACAAAATCATCGCTCTCTTCAGCAACATGAACATCTCTTTCGGGACGTTCAACCACTAATCTGCTGACCTGCTGAGTGGCGCCGCGCTTACCGTAGTGTGATAAGCGAGCGCCATCTGGCTACATCTTCAGTTCCGCCAGTACCGCTTTACTGTCCACTTCTTGCTGTAATGTATTCACGCTTTTGCCGTTGACGATAAAGTAGTTCGTCGCGTCAATATTCCCCACCACCGCATCATCATACTGCCCGACGTTACTGCGTACGGAAATGTTGCCCTTAAACACGCCTTGCGTGGAGGCATCACCGTAAGGACTGGGGCGGAAGATAAAGTTAAAGCGTTGGTTATCCGCAGCAATATTGTTTTCCACCACCAGCTTGCCAGGGTTAAAGTTATCGGTGAAACCGTCCAGATGGTTGCCGGTTGCTTTGCTGTTGCGAACCTGATGAGCGACGGGCTGCCCTTCTCCTCCCAGTTTAAAACCGTTGCTGGTGTTATTGCTGGCAATTGAATTCTCGATCACCACAACACCGTTGCCGCCATCTTCAATCTTGTTGAACAGATCAAAACCGTCGTCAATGTTGTCGTGGGAGTAGCATCTTTCCAGTTTATTCCCCTCACCTACGCGCATTTTTACGGCAAAACCGTCGGCGTTTATTTTCCCCGGATCTTCATTACCCCAGGACTCGGAATCGATCACGCGGTTGTTGCTCGCCCATAATGGACGACCAATATTTTCCGGCGAAGAAATTTGGATACCGGTATCGTCATTACGCCAGGCGACCACCTTTTCGATCAGGTTGTGACTGCCCTGCACGCGCAGGCTCTTGTCTGTGATTTCAATTCCCTTGATATGCCAGTAGCTGGCATCCAGCAGTAACCCATGAATAACCACTTTACCGTCGGCTTGCAGCGTCTTCAGTTTCCCCTGCAATCCGCTGGCGGTAAGCGGGATTTCTGTTCGCGCATAATCCCCCGCTTTCAGTGCCAGGGTGCCGCCTGGCGGCAGCAAATTGATGGCGGTGGCTAAATCCAGCGGTGAGGCAGCCGTACCTTCACCATCCGTTTTTCCGTCGGCTGCGACATGGATTGTTGCAGCGGTTGTTGCGGTTGCTCTCTCTACGTTTATTGTCTGTGTAACCGGGGTTTTGTCATCGCCGCTGGTGGGGGTAAAGGTCAACACAAACGCTGATGTGTCACCTGAAAGCGTGGTGGGGAGCGTGTACATTTCACCCGCTTTTACGGGTTTATCATTACCGATCACCACTTCGTTTTGCCGCACAGTAAACAGACCATCATAGTTGGCGCGTGCCTGAACGGTGTATTTTTCGCTGATACTTTGCGCAGGCGAGGCTATCTGCACAACAACAGGTAATGGTTTGGCCTGCCAGGGTTTGGATGCCACGGTCCGGGCTTTGCTGGTGGTCAGAGAGGCGTCGGAGACAGTGATTTTGGCGTTACGTGAGGCAAAGAAACCAACGTAATACTGCTCGCTGTTCTGTACCGAAATCAAATCGGCATGAGGGATTGTCTGGCTTACCCACTTATCGCTTCCCTGGGGCGCCCATGCGCTAATAAACCCGTCATTGGTACGCTCGAGTTTTAAGCGGAAGGTGGGCGTCTGGCGAAGATCCACCTCTTCCTGGTAACTTTTTTTAGTGATTGCTGCACCCGCGTCACCCCATGGGTGGCTGATCCCTTCGCGGGCGATCGCCTGCATTTTCACGCGGAAATGATCTTTCTTATCCTGCGTCATGATGGCGTTCATCACCATATTGGATGCCGCCGGGAACTCCTCATATCCCTCTTTCAGCGGCTGTTGGCGCGGGTTGCCGATAACATCGCGAACCAGTAAGCCAGCCCCTTCTTGCGCCGCCGGTTTGGCGCCATTTTCCGGGCCGAATTGGTCTACGGTGACGGTGGCCTGTAAGACAAAATTTTCGCTGGTGGGTAGGGTGGTGTAAAAGTAGGTCAGGCCATCGTGAGAGTTCGCAATTTTACCGCCACGGCTTTCGAGTGTGACGGGTTTGGAAAGATCGGCCTGGTCCGCAACGGAAAGTGTCTTGCCATCGATAGTCACATCATTAACGCCTACCTTTTCCGGCAGAACGTTAGAAGAAAAATTCACATCTGTAGATTGCCCGAAAGCAATGGCCCGCCATACAGGAGCCGGTGCGGCCAGTACAGAAGCGGCGATAAGTGAGCTGCAAACGGTTAAGGCGAGAGGTATTTTATAATTCATTTTATGCTCCTGATTGATCATTGCCCGCCATTATTACCAGGATGAAACGCTGTTTCTTTTTTGTGCGTCACACTCTTTAATGATCAAAACGGCGTTTTGTTTTTGCGTAATCTTTATTCAGGATAAAAAAAAACAGCTAACCCTTTGTATAAATTAGTGACAGAGAGGAACGTCGCTAATTTTCAGTGACAAACGCATTTACTCTGCCGTTAAAATAGCCTCCAAATGCGCAGTAACGGTGGATGTTGAGCGTTTCAGCAACACTCCATTTCATGCTGCAAAATATGTAGTATTTTCAACGCTAAAGAGTTTAACTTCTCACTCAAATGACAGTCAGGACGCGTATGTTGAACACAAAAATGAGTGTGGTGATCCTTGCCGCGGGCAAAGGCACACGCATGTATTCCGATCTCCCGAAAGTGCTGCATACCCTTGCAGGGAAGTCGATGGTCCAGCATGTCATTGATGCTGCTACAAATCTTGGCGCAAATAACGTTCATCTGGTTTATGGTCATGGCGGCGATCTGCTGAAAGACACGCTACGCGACGATAAACTCAACTGGGTGCTGCAAGCCGAGCAACTGGGTACCGGCCATGCGATGCAGCAGGCCGCTCCGTTCTTCGCCGATGACGAAGACATTTTGATGCTCTATGGCGATGTCCCGCTGATTTCCGTTGATACGCTGCAACGCCTGCGTGAGGCCAAACCGCAGGGCGGTATTGGGTTGTTGACGGTGAAACTCGACGATCCTACCGGTTATGGCCGGATTACGCGTGAAAATGGCGTGATTACCGGAATTATCGAGCAGAAAGACGCCAGCGAAGCTCAGCGTCAAATCCAGGAAATCAACACAGGCATTCTGGTCGCCAACGGCGGCGATCTGAAGCGCTGGCTCAGTCAACTCACCAACAACAATGCTCAGGGTGAATTCTACATCACCGACATCATCGGTTTTGCCCACCAGGAAGGGCGTGAAATTACCGCCGTTCATCCGCAACGCCTGAGCGAAGTGGAAGGGGTGAACAACCGTCTGCAGTTGTCGCGTCTGGAGCGTGCTTATCAGGCTGAACAGGCTGAGCGGCTGCTGCTGGCGGGCGTTATGCTGCGCGATCCGGCGCGCTTCGACCTGCGCGGCGCGCTGGAGCACGGGCGGGATGTGGAGATCGATGCTAACGTCATTATTGAAGGGCGCGTCAAACTCGGCCATCGCGTGAAGATTGGCGCAGGCTGCGTGATTAAAAACAGCGAAATTGGCGATGATTGCGAAATCAGTCCTTACAGCGTCGTGGAAGATGCCCGGCTGGAAGCTGCGTGCACTATCGGTCCCTTCGCGCGTTTACGCCCGGGCGCCGAACTGCTGGCCGGCGCGCATGTTGGCAACTTCGTTGAAATGAAAAAGGCGCGTCTGGGCAAAGGTTCTAAAGCGGGTCATCTGACCTACCTGGGCGACGCGGACATTGGCGATAACGTGAATATCGGCGCCGGGACAATCACCTGCAACTACGACGGTGCGAATAAGCACAAAACCGTGATTGGCGATGATGTGTTCGTCGGTTCTGACACACAGTTAGTGGCGCCGGTTACGGTGGCCAAAGGCGCTACCATTGCGGCAGGCACGACGGTCACGCGCAACGTGGGCGAAAATGAACTGGTGTTAAGCCGCGTGCCGCAGGTGCAGAAACCGGGCTGGCGTCGCCCGGTGAAGAAGAAATAACCCGTATTTCCAGACCGGATGAGCGTAGCGCCATCCGGCAAGCATTCAGGGATGAGGGGAAAGATAATTCCTCCGCCCGCAAAGCAGTACCTATAAAAATAACCCCACTCTCTACAAGGCTCGGGGCGTCCGGAAACGGGCATACAGGTTGACCGACAACAAAAGGCGTCATGCCAAAATCGGAATCTAAAAATATGTGTGGAATTGTTGGCGCAGTCGCGCAGCGTGATGTTGCAGAAATCCTTCTCGAAGGTTTACGTCGTCTGGAATACCGTGGATATGACTCTGCCGGTCTGGCAGTGGTCGATGCAGAAGGTCACATGACCCGCCTGCGTCGTCTCGGTAAAGTGCAGATGCTCTCTCAGGCAGCGGAAGAACACCCGTTGCACGGTGGGACAGGTATTGCTCACACGCGCTGGGCGACCCACGGTGAACCTTCTGAAGGCAACGCGCATCCGCATGTTTCAGACCATATTGTCGTGGTGCATAACGGCATCATCGAGAACCATGAACCGCTGCGCGAAGTGTTAAAAGCGCGCGGGTATGTGTTTGTGTCTGAAACTGACACCGAAGTGATCGCACACCTGGTGCACTGGGAACTGGAACAGGGCGGCACTCTGCGCGAGGCTGTACTGCGCGCTATTCCGCAGCTGCGCGGTGCATACGGTACGGTGATCATGGATACCCGCGATCCCAGTACGCTGCTGGCCGCACGCTCCGGTAGCCCGCTGGTTATCGGCCTCGGTATGGGGGAAAACTTTATCGCCTCCGACCAGCTGGCGCTCCTGCCGGTGACCCGTCGCTTTATCTTCCTGGAAGAGGGAGATATCGCAGAAGTAACCCGTCGTACGGTTGTTGTTTTCGATAAATCAGGCGCGCAGGTGAAACGCCCGGATATTGAATCCAGTCTGCAATACGATGCGGGCGATAAAGGCATTTATCGTCACTACATGCAGAAAGAGATCTTTGAACAGCCGAATGCCATTAAAAATACCCTGACCGGTCGTATCAGCCACGGCGAAGTGGATCTGAGCGAACTGGGGGCGAATGCCAACGAACTTCTGTCGAAAGTTGAACATATCCAGATCGTTGCCTGCGGAACCTCCTATAACTCCGGTATGGTCTCCCGTTACTGGTTTGAAGCGCTGGCCGGTGTGCCGTGCGATGTGGAAATCGCTTCTGAATTCCGCTACCGCAAATCGGCGGTGCGTCGCAACAGCCTGATGATCACCCTTTCCCAGTCCGGCGAAACGGCGGATACGCTGGCTGCGCTGCGCCTGTCGAAAGAGCTGGGCTACCTTGGTTCGCTGGCGATTTGTAACGTTCCGGGTTCATCACTGGTGCGTGAATCCAACCTGGCGATGATGACCAATGCCGGCACTGAAATTGGCGTAGCATCCACCAAGGCTTTCACCACACAGCTCACGGTTCTGCTGCTGCTGGTGGCGAAACTGAGCCGCCTGAAAGGGCTGGATGCGTCTATCGAGCACGACATCGTTCATGGTCTGCAGGCGCTGCCGAGCCGTATTGAGCAGATGCTGTCGCAGGATAAACGCATTGAAGCGCTGGCGGAGGATTTCTCCGACAAACACCATGCGCTGTTCCTGGGGCGTGGCGATCAGTATCCGATTGCGCTGGAAGGCGCGCTGAAACTGAAAGAGATCTCCTATATCCACGCAGAAGCGTACGCGGCAGGCGAACTGAAACATGGCCCTCTGGCGCTGATTGATGCCGATATGCCGGTGATTGTGGTTGCGCCGAACAACGAATTGCTGGAAAAACTGAAGTCCAATATCGAAGAGGTTCGCGCGCGCGGTGGCGTGCTGTATGTCTTTGCCGATCAGGATGCTGGTTTCACCAGCAGCGACAACCTGCATATCATTGAGATGCCGCATGTTGAAGAGATGATCGCGCCGATTTTCTACACCGTGCCGCTGCAATTGCTGGCGTACCACGTTGCGTTGATCAAAGGCACTGACGTTGACCAGCCGCGTAACCTGGCGAAATCCGTCACAGTAGAATAATCCGATAATGCGGCGCTGACGCCGTTACGGTCTGCGGTTTAACCGTACTGTAAACAAATCCGGTCATGCTTTTTAAAAAGCATACCGGATTTTTTTTATGGTCAGCCCGAGAGACGCATTACCGGAATCAGACATTGCGCGGAATGTTCCGCGGCTGGCTATCTCTGCTGGAGCACTTGCCGCTCCTTTGTTTCGCCTACCGTTGAACCTGCCCGGAGATGAGCAATGTCTTCCCGCATAACCGTCAAACTTACCGCCGCGCCGGACCTGCTTTTCTGGAAAATGGCTGGCAGTGAATCCCTCTCTGAACCCTTTGAATATCAGCTCACTGTACTCGGGGAAGATGCCCGAACAGACAGAAGCCAGATACTGGGGCAATCTGTCAGCGTTGAAATACCGGGCCAAGGCGCGCTTGCAACGCGTTATCTCAACGGAAAAGCCACCAGCGTGGCGGTCGCTTCCGTAGAGCTTTCCGGGCAGCGTTACGCGGCTTATCAGCTCACCGTTGAGTCGGATCTCTGGCCGATGCGGCTGGAGCGAAACATGCGTATTTTTCAGGCGCAGACGGTTCCGCAAATCGTTCAGACCCTGCTGACGGAACATGGGGTGAAGCTGGATAATCAGCTCACAGCCAGTTATCGAATCTGGGAGTACTGCGTGCAGTATCAGGAAAGCAGCCTGGATTTCATCCGACGCTTGATGGAGCTGGAAGGCATCTCCTGGTATTTTCGCCACACGACAGATAGCCATACGCTGGTGCTCATCGACGCCGGTTCTGCGTTTCCTGCGGCAGATGGTTATGACGTCATCCCCTATATACAGACCCCGGTTGGCGGCGTGGCGGATGTTGAAGGCATTAGTCAGTGGTTGATGGAAGATCGCGTCACGCCGGGTATTTTCAGTACCGAGGACTACGACTTCCGTAAACCGAATGCCTGGCTTTTCCAGGCACGCCAGAACCCCGCGTCGCCGTCGCCTGGCCGTATTGATGTGTATGAATGGCCGGGGCGTTTTGTTGAGCAAAACGACGGGGAATATTATGCCCGCATCAAACAGGAACGCTGGCAGGTCGATCACCAGCAGACCACGGGAACAGCCACTGCGATCGGCATTGCGGCCGGGCATACCTTTCAGCTCATTAACGCCCCTTTTACGCAGGATAATGGCCGCTATCTGGTGACAAAAACCTGGTTGCAGTTGGAAGAAAACCGCTATGCCAGCGGTGATGAGGGCGACAGTTCCCGGTTGATTAGCTTTAGCGTGATCCCGGCTTCTCTGACCTGGCGACCGGAGCAAAAAACCGCCTGGCCGCGAACATATGGCCCGCAAACCGCTCGCGTAGTCGGCCCGGAGGGGGAACCTATCTGGACCGATAAATACGGGCGGGTAAAAGTGAAATTCCACTGGGACAGGCTGGGGAAAAGTGATGAAACCAGCTCATGCTGGGTGCGTGTATCCAGTGCGTGGGCCGGTCAGGGATTTGGTGGTGTTCAGATCCCGCGCGTTGGCGATGAAGTGGTGATTGATTTTATCAACGGCGATCCCGACCGTCCGATGGTGACCGGGCGCGTATATAACGAGGCGAATATGCCGCCCTGGGCACTGCCCGCTGCCGCAACGGTAATGGGGTTTATGACGCGATCGAAAACCGGGAATTGCGACAACGCCAGCTATCTGCTGTTTGAAGATAAACTCGGATCTGAGCGGGTGGATTTGCACGCGGAAAAGGACATGAATGTTTCGGTCGAAAATAATCAGGTAATTACGGTCGACGGTAACCGTAGCCTGACCGTACTGGGTGAGCTTGATGATGAGGTGACGAAACGCGCAGGCTTCAAATACCATGCGACGCGCACCACGGAAGTGACGGATAAAGAGACCCGAACGGTGGGCAATGGAGAGGAAACCACCATTACGAATGGCCGCGTGATGCGGGTAACCAGCGGTGGTGAAACGGTGACGGTAAAAGGCAACCGCACGGAGGATATTGACGGGACCTCATCGCAACATATTACCGGTCTGGTGAGCTATACCTTTGATAACGGCGTCTCGTCATTTATTACCGGCTCCCGACAAGAGACGATTTCGCAAAACCTGAGCCAAACGATCACCGGCAATAACATCACAACCATCGAAGGGGCGTGGACCCAGAAAATAGCGCAGGGCGCGACAATCTCTTCCCCTAAACTGATCACCATTGCGAGTGATGAAAAGGTGCACATTAAAACGCCACAAGCGCTTGAATATAAAGACCATAAAGAGACGGTTTCCCTGTTTTCTTTTGATTTTACCGCCCTGAAGGTGGTCACCGAGGGCGCGTCGTTTACGGCTACTGCGATCAGCAAGGTAGGATTAACCAATCTGAAGTTCGACAAGTCGGCTTTTGATTTAGCCTCCAGCGAGGGCCGGGTGGCGTTTACCCATGCGATGATGCAATACGGTCAGGTGATGGCCTCGGTTCATGGCTTAACGATGTTTATGTAAGGGATTGATTAAATGAAGTTTGTTATCATTTTTTCGGTAGTATTTATCGTCGGTATGGTCGCTTATATCGTCTATCTGTTTAACCGTGACCATAAGATCCAGACGCAGGGTCGTGAATTGCAGGCCACCGTCGAAGAGGTCAGCTACATCAGCTCAAATGACAATGGCACCATTAACATCAAGTATCGGCTCGCGTTGCCGGAAGGGGCGGCCACCCGTTCCGTGGAGGGGAAAGAGACCATTTCTGCCTTTAACGCATCAAAAATACAGAAAGGCAATAAAGTGGATATTAAGTATCTGGACGATCAACACATTCTGTTTATGTTTGATAAACAGCAAGCGCCTGGCAGCTAGCCGCAGCGTAAAAAAAAGAGGTTGCCCGATGGCAACCTCTTCTGACTTATTTAACCTTACGGCTCAGATCATCAAGCTTGTTTTCCAGCGAACTGATGCTGCGTTGCATGTCATCAACTTTACGGCTTAATTCATCATTGCGTCTTTGCAGGTTTTCCCTGTCCCGCCCCATTTCCGATAGCGTTTTTTTCATATCAGAGATGTCTTCTTTTTGTTTTGGCATATATTCCTGAATGTCTCTGAGTTTACTTACGCTCAGGTAATCCGAGGGGACGATAGTTGCATTACCCGTGTCATGTTCTGTGCCCTGCAAAACCATTACCGAATCAGACTGATAACCCGAGGATCCAAGAGACACGGGTCTGTCGGCGGCATGCCCGTATGTGGCTGGAAGAAACGAAAGCAATCCGATAGCAACAGCAACTGATTTAATCATCATCATTCCTTAGGGTTTAACGTGTTGCATCAACAAGGGTCCGACGTCGTAGCTATATAAATACGAAACCAGGGGCTTGTCTGCTACCTGTTCCTGGTAGCCCTTGTTCGCCGAAAATCGGTGGCGGATGATTGCTAAATCAATGGGAAAGGGATCGCGGGCTGGGGGCGAGATAATTGCGTTTTTTCTGGAAACGCTTTATGACAAATCCTGATTTTCAGCTACGTTTGGATTGTCATAAAAAGAAAATATGCGTGTAATGAAGATGTGGTAAATGAAGTTTATTTCATTGATTTATAATGATTTTTAATAATTCAGCAATGATATTTCTTCGCTGTCATTAAACAGTAACAATCATTGCATATAACTGTCATCAAAGTGTCCTATTTTGCTCCGAGTAGCAACTCAAACAACGATTTACGAATCTTGCAGGAGACATTATGAACGTTATGCGTACCACTGTCGCAACTGTTGTCGCCGCGACCTTATCTCTGAGCGCTTTTGCCGCCAATGCCGCGGCAAGCCTGACCGGTGCTGGTGCAACTTTCCCTGCGCCGGTGTATGCCAAATGGGCTGATACCTACCAGAAAGAAACGGGTAATAAGATTAACTACCAGGGTATCGGTTCTTCTGGCGGCGTGAAACAAATTACGGCTAAAACGGTTGATTTCGGTGCTTCCGACGCCCCGCTGGCTGATGACAAACTGGCTCAGGAAGGCCTGTTCCAGTTCCCGACCGTAATCGGCGGTATCGTACTGGCTATCAACGTCCCGGGCATTAAATCCGGCGAGCTGGTGCTGGACGGTAAAACGCTGGGCGATATCTACCTGGGCAACATCAAAAAATGGGATGACGCAGCGATTGCGAAACTCAACCCAGGCCTGAAACTGCCGGCGCAGAACATCGCTGTTGTGCGTCGCGCTGATGGTTCCGGCACCTCTTTCGTCTTCACCAGCTACCTGGCGAAAGTCAACGAAGAGTGGAAATCCAAAGTAGGCTCTGGCTCCACTGTTAACTGGCCGACCGGTCTGGGCGGTAAAGGCAACGACGGTATCGCTGCATTCGTACAGCGTCTGCCGGGTTCCATTGGTTATGTTGAATATGCTTACGCTAAGCAGAACAACCTGGCCTACACCAAACTGCTGTCTGCAGATGGTAAAGCGGTTAGCCCGACTGAAACCAGCTTCTCTAACGCGGCGAAAAATATCGACTGGAGCAAATCCTTTGCTCAGGACCTGACTAACCAGAAAGGCGCGGATGTGTGGCCAATCACCTCCACCACCTTCATCCTGGTGCATAAAGAGCAGGCTAAACCGGAGCAAGGCGCTGAAGTCCTGAAATTCTTCGACTGGGCTTACAAAAAAGGCGGCAAACAAGCTAACGAACTCGACTACGCTACGCTTCCGGAAAGCGTTGTGACTCAGGTTCGCGCTGCATGGAAAGCGAATGTGAAAGACAGCAGCGGTAAAGCGCTGTACTAATTGCAGATTATTGAAGAATATGGCGAGTGGCGCTTACACCACTCGCCTTACAGATTCTCTGTAGGCCCGTAAGCACAAGCATGCGCCTGCGGGCAAATTCGTAAGACGTTAAACTGAAGAGTAATTTATGGCTGCAACCAAGCCGGCATTTAACCCTCCGGGAAAAAAAGGCGACATGATTTTCAGCGCACTGGTAAGACTGGCTGCGCTGATTGTGTTATTGCTGCTCAGCGGCATTATTGTCTCTCTGATTTTCTCCGCCTGGCCAAGCATTCAGAAGTTTGGTTTCTCATTCTTGTGGACCAAAGAGTGGGATGCTCCGAATGACATTTACGGTGCGCTGGTACCGATTTACGGCACTATCGTCACCTCAGTTATCGCGCTGCTGATCGCGGTTCCGGTGAGTTTCGGCATCGCGCTGTTTTTGACCGAGCTGGCGCCAAACTGGCTCAAGCGCCCGCTGGGTATTGCGATTGAGCTGCTGGCGGCCATCCCCAGTATCGTCTATGGCATGTGGGGCTTGTTTATCTTCGCTCCGCTGTTCGCCACCTATTTCCAGGAGCCGGTGGGCAATGTGCTCTCCACCATTCCGTTTGTTGGCGCGCTGTTTGAAGGCCCGGCGTTCGGTATCGGCATTCTGGCTGCCGGGGTGATCCTCGCGATTATGATTATTCCTTACATTGCGGCAGTCATGCGCGATGTGTTTGAACAAACGCCGGTGATGATGAAAGAGTCGGCGTACGGCATTGGCTGCACCACCTGGGAAGTGATCTGGCGCATCGTGCTGCCGTTCACGAAAAACGGGGTGATTGGCGGCGTTATGCTGGGTCTGGGCCGCGCACTGGGTGAAACCATGGCGGTAACCTTTATCATCGGTAACACCTACCAGCTCGATAGCGCTTCGCTGTTTATGCCGGGCAACAGTATCACTTCCGCGCTGGCGAACGAATTCGCCGAAGCGGAATCCGGTCTGCATGTTGCCGCGCTGATGGAGCTGGGGCTGATCCTGTTTGTGATCACCTTTATCGTGCTGGCCATTTCTAAAGTGATGATCCTGCGACTGGCGAAAAACGAGGGGGCGCGCTGATGGCAACGCTGGAAATGCAAAGCACGGTGCAGTTAGCCGAATCGCGCCGCAAAATGCAGGCGCGTCGTCGTATGAAAAACCGTATCGCCCTGACACTGTCGATGGCGACCATGGTGTTTGGTCTGTTCTGGCTGGTCTGGATCCTGTTTTCTACCGTGTCACGCGGCTTTGATGGCATGTCTTTGGCGCTGTTCACCGAAATGACGCCGCCGCCGAATACGGCGGGTGGCGGTCTGGCGAACGCCCTGGCGGGCAGCGGTTTGTTGATTCTGTGGGCAACCGTCATCGGTACGCCGCTGGGCATTATGGCGGGGATTTATCTGGCCGAGTATGGCCGTAAGTCGCTGCTCGCCGAAGTGATCCGCTTTATCAACGATATCCTGTTGTCTGCGCCTTCTATTGTGGTGGGGCTGTTTGTTTACACCATTGTGGTCGCGCAAATGCAGCACTTCTCCGGCTGGGCAGGCGTGATCGCGCTGGCGCTGTTGCAGGTGCCAATCGTTATTCGCACCACGGAAAACATGTTGAAACTGGTGCCGGATAGCCTGCGTGAAGCGGCGTATGCGCTTGGAACGCCAAAATGGAAGATGATTGCGGCGATTACCCTGAAAGCCTCCGTCTCCGGGATTATGACCGGTGTGCTGCTGGCGGTTGCGCGTATTGCGGGTGAGACCGCGCCGCTGCTGTTTACTGCGCTCTCTAACCAGTTCTGGAGCACCGACATGATGCAGCCTATCGCTAACCTGCCGGTGACGATTTTCAAATTCGCCATGAGCCCGTTTGCCGAATGGCAAGAACTTGCCTGGGCCGGGGTACTGATTATCACTCTCTGCGTACTGTTGCTGAATATTCTGGCGCGCGTCATTTTCGCGAAGAGCAAACACGGTTAATTTTTTGCGACGCGGCGATAAGCGGCGTCGAGTTGAGGAAAGAGATAAATGAGTATGGTTGATACGACGCCGGGCAAAATTCAGGTTCGCGATTTGAACTTCTATTACGGCAAATTCCATGCACTGAAAAACATCAGCCTGGATATCGCTAAAAATCAGGTGACGGCGTTTATCGGGCCGTCAGGCTGCGGCAAGTCCACGCTGTTGCGTACCTTTAACAAGATGTTTGAACTCTATCCGGAGCAGCGCGCCGAAGGCGAAATCCTGCTGGATGGCGACAACATCCTCACCAATACCCAGGATATCGCGCTGTTGCGTGCAAAAGTGGGCATGGTGTTCCAGAAGCCGACGCCGTTCCCGATGTCGATTTACGACAATATCGCCTTTGGCGTGCGACTGTTTGAAAAGCTCTCCCGCGCCGATATGGACGAACGCGTGCAGTGGGCTTTGACCAAAGCCGCATTATGGAATGAAACCAAGGATAAACTGCACCAGAGCGGGTACTCTCTCTCCGGTGGTCAACAGCAGCGTCTGTGCATTGCGCGCGGTATCGCCATTCGCCCGGAAGTGCTGTTGCTGGATGAGCCGTGTTCAGCCCTTGACCCGATTTCAACGGGGCGCATTGAAGAGCTGATCACTGAGCTTAAAGAGGATTACACCGTCGTGATCGTCACCCACAACATGCAGCAGGCTGCGCGTTGCTCCGATCATACGGCGTTTATGTACCTCGGCGAACTGATTGAATTCAGCAATACGGATGATCTGTTCACCAAGCCGAAGAAGAAACAAACCGAAGACTATATTACCGGGCGCTACGGTTGATATGCCCGAACCGCAAAGGTGTAAAAACCTTGTTTTAACGTGAAATCTGTCGGGCATTTGGAGTTGAACCATGGACAACCTCAACCTTAACAAACATATTTCCGGGCAGTTCAACGCTGAACTGGAAAGTATCCGCACTCAGGTAATGACCATGGGTGGGATGGTGGAGCAGCAGCTTTCTGATGCGATCACCGCGATGCACAACCAGGATAGTGAGCTGGCAAAGCGCGTCGTCGAAGGTGATAAACAGGTCAACATGATGGAAGTGACCATCGATGAGGCCTGCGTGCGTATTATTGCCAAACGCCAGCCTACGGCGAGCGACCTGCGCCTGGTGATGGCAATTATCAAAACCATTGCTGAGCTGGAACGTATTGGCGACGTGGCAGATAAAATCTGCCGTACCGCACTGGAGAAGTTTTCGCAGCAGCATCAGCCTTTGCTGGTGAGTCTGGAGTCGTTGGGCCGCCACACCGTGCAAATGCTGCATGATGTGCTGGATGCCTTCGCCCGCATGGATCTGGATGAAGCCGTGCGTATCTACCGCGAAGATAAAAAAGTGGATCAGGAATATGAAGGCATCGTGCGTCAGTTAATGACGTACATGATGGAAGATTCCCGCACCATCCCGAGCGTACTGACCGCTCTGTTCTGCGCCCGTTCTATCGAGCGTATCGGCGATCGCTGCCAGAATATTTGCGAATACATTTTCTACTTCGTGAAGGGACAAGATTTCCGTCATGTTGGCGGCGATGAGCTGGATAAGCTGCTTGCCGGGAAAGATCCGAAAGAGTAATGCGGCAATATCACCCCCTCGCGACGGAGGGGGTGAGTGTTTCAGGCTGATTTCACCAGCAGTTTTCTCGCCAGATTATCGATATCCTCGTACTGCCACAGTTTATCGCGCCAGCGTTGCGGAATACCGTTCACGCCGTAATATGCGCCCGCTAACTGCCCGACAATCGCGGCCGTGGTATCGGCATCGTCGCCAAGATTAGTGGCCAGCAGAATCGTTTCCTCAAAATCACAGCCCTTTGCAAAACACCAGAGCGCGGCTTCCAGACTCTGTACGCAATAACCGGTACCCAGGATCTCCGCTCGCGTTTTCTGCAAATAGCGGCCTTCTGCAATGTGGCACAGCTTTTCTTGCTGCGGCAGTTGCGGGATATTCGCCAGGATCTCCTGCTTACTCATACCGCTCAGCGCATTGATCAGCATCTGTGCGAACAAGCGGCAACTGGCGACGGCTTCCGGGGCAGCATGAGTGGTGCGCGAGGAGGCTTCGGCATACTCCAGCGCCTGCGGCGCATCCGGAAAATACCACAGCACAACGGGAGCAAGACGCATCAACGAACCGTTTCCGGCCGTGCGCGGATCGCTGGATCCGGCAAAAGGTTCGCCATCGCTGGCGAATTTTTGCAGCGCCCCTGCAACGGTCATACCGATATCAAAACAGTGGCCTGTGGAACTGAAATAGCCCCACTTCCACCAGTTGAGATAACGGTTCATCTGATCTCTGGCATCAAAACCCCGGCAGGTCGTCAGGCTTTCCGCCAGGCACAGGGCCATGGACGTATCATCTGTCCACTGCCCGGCCTGTAAGTGAAACGGGCCGCCGCCCACCATATCCGTTACCGGGGGAAAACTATCTTTCGGGCTAAATTCAACGGTGGTGCCCACGGCATCCCCGGCCGCCAGGCCGAGAAGCGCGCCCTGGTAGCGCGCAAGTAACTCAGGCATCATATGCTCCTCAGGCACTCAGTCAGGAGAAATCCGCCCACAGGCGTAGTTTTCCGCAATGCAGGCAGCGGAAGAGGTAACCCTGGCAGTCACCGCCATCGAGAAGGTATTCAGGCAGTTTCTCGTAGTCCATGCCAAACGCATTGCAGTCGGCTTTCAGGTCGGCAAACTGGTCGAGTTTATCGGCAATTTCTTTCCAGCCGACGTAACCCACAAAAGCGCAGAAGTCGTTGCAGTGCGCCAGCCAGTACTCCTGTTGCCAGCCGCAGTAACCCGGCGTGCGTTCCGTCAGTTCAACGAGACGCTCTTCCGGCCAGGGATTTTTGAAACCGGTGAATTCGCCGTCGTTGTCGTACTCCGCTTCAACGCCATCAACACTGGATTCGTCCTGAAAACTGCCGCCAAACTTTTGTGCGGCTGCGCCATCCGCAATGCACCACGGGCAAAGGTAATCGATCTCTTCGGTGGTGTAGAACGGATTGGTGTAATAAATCCCGGTCGGCTGCTGACAGCAGGCGCAGGTGACCGTTTTGTCATCAGAAAACACCCCGGTGTCCAGGGGATGTGGGTGGTATTTAAAGACCGGATGCGGTCGGGTTGCCTGTGCCATAAAAACGTCCTGTTTAGTGGTTTGGGTTAACGCGTAACATGCCACCCGCGTGCGCGCCACAGCTCTGGCAACTGCGCTAAGTCAGTGAACGTAGTCACTTTCGGGTGATCGATGGGTTGGTTATGCGGATCGGCACAGAAGTAAAATACTTCCATACCCGCCGCAATACCTGATTGTGCTCCGGCAGTGGAGTCGTCCACCAGAATACAGTTTACCGGATTAACATTCAGCGCTTTTGCCGCATGGTACATTAACGCCGGATCGGGCTTCCAGCGCTGGATGTCATAACCGCTGAACAGCGTGTCCGGAAAGTGATGTAGCAGGCCCAGTTTGCCTAACGAGTGCTGCATTTTGCTGACCGGGCCATTGGAGACCACGCACATCGGCACGCTAACCGCATCCAGCAGCGCGCCCGCTCCGGCAATCACTTCCAGTTCGGCGTCAAACAGACGCGCGACCTCATCACGATACACCGGTTCCAGCGCGGTTTTCGCCAGCGCCACGCCATATTCAGCGCTGATGACATCAATAATTTCGTACAGCTTCATGCCTTTAAAGCGCTTAAAGACCTCTTCCAACGCCAGCGTGATGCCAAATTCTTTAAACATATGCACATAAGCGCGCGAGCAAATTACTTCACTGTCGACCAGGGTGCCGTCACAGTCGAAAAATACCGCTTCAATGTGGGACATGCCGTTTCCTGTTTTATTGCAAGTTTAACGTTTACTTAACGCAGATAGCGGGACGCAATCGTTGCCGTATAAGCAAATTCAATGAAAAAAAGTGTGTGATAACCGTCAACATTGTCTCATTTTGGTATAGGATAGCGACGAATTTTCCCTCCTATTCCGGAAATTGATAATGAGCCAACAACACACTACCCAGGCATCGGGCCAGGGGTTGCTTGACCGCGTGTTTAAACTGCGCGAACACGGCACATCGGCACGCACCGAAGTGATCGCCGGTTTCACAACGTTTTTGACGATGGTGTATATCGTCTTTGTTAACCCGCAGATTTTGGGCGTCGCCGGGATGGACACCAGCGCAGTATTCGTTACCACCTGTCTGATTGCTGCATTTGGTAGCATCCTGATGGGGCTGGTTGCCAACCTGCCGGTTGCTCTGGCACCGGCAATGGGCCTGAACGCCTTCTTCGCGTTTGTGGTGGTTGGCGCCATGGGATTGTCCTGGCAAATCGGTATGGGTGCTATTTTCTGGGGTGCGGTTGGTCTGTTGCTGCTGACCATTTTCCGCGTCCGTTACTGGATGATTGCCAATATTCCGGTGAGCCTGCGTGTGGGGATCACCAGCGGCATCGGTTTGTTTATTGGCATGATGGGCCTGAAAAACGCCGGCGTCATCGTCGCGAACAAAGAAACGCTGGTGAGCATCGGCAACCTGACTTCCCACAGCGTTCTGCTGGGTGTCCTCGGTTTCTTCATCATTGCGATTCTGGCATCCCGTAACATTCACGCCGCAGTACTGGTTTCTATTGTGGTGACCACACTGCTGGGCTGGTTGCTGGGTGATGTGCAGTATCACGGTATTGTTTCCGCACCGCCGAGCGTGGCCACCGTAGTCGGTAACGTGGATTTGGCCGGTTCGTTTAATATTGGTCTGGCTGGCGTGATCTTCTCGTTTATGCTGGTGAACCTGTTCGACTCCTCCGGTACGCTGATTGGCGTTACCGACAAAGCCGGGCTGGTGGATGAAAACGGTAAGTTTCCGCGCATGAAACAGGCGCTGTACGTTGACAGTATCTCGTCCGTTACCGGGGCCTTTATCGGAACGTCTTCTGTTACGGCGTATATTGAGTCTTCTTCCGGCGTGTCCGTCGGTGGTCGCACCGGTCTGACGGCCGTTGTGGTGGGCTTGTTGTTCCTGCTGGTTATCTTCCTGTCGCCGCTGGCGGGAATGGTACCTGGCTACGCTGCTGCGGGTGCGCTGATCTACGTAGGTGTGCTGATGACATCCAGCCTTGCGCGTGTGAAGTGGGAAGACCTGACAGAAGCTGTGCCAGCGTTTATCACTGCGGTGATGATGCCGTTCAGCTTCTCCATTACCGAAGGTATCGCGCTGGGCTTTATCTCTTACTGCGTGATGAAAATCGGGACGGGGCGCCTGCGCGATCTCAGCCCGTGCGTCATTGTGGTCGCACTGCTGTTCTTGCTGAAAATCGTCTTTATCGACGCGCATTAATCTGCATTTCCCTCTCCCGGTAAGGGAGAGGGAAAACCGGTTACCGCTTAACGCGCTGGATGTACTCTCCAAAAGCGGTAAGCTGCCCGCTCAGGTGATCACGCGTGCTTTGATCAACCACTTCTCCCGTCTGCTGATCCACTTTGCTCTGAATTACCCCGCCCATAAACTCAGGCTTATTCATCACCATTGCATCGAGAAAGACGAGGATCTGGCGCAGATGATACTGGCAGCGTGCGCCGCCGATTGCGCCCATTGAACTGGTTTGAATCAATACAGGTTTCCCGGCGAGCGGCTGTTCCGGCAAGCGGGACAACCAGTCGATGGCGTTCTTCAGGCCACCCGGCACCGAGTAGTTGTATTCCGGGGTCACGATGACCACGCCGTCCGCTGCGCGGATTTGTGCGGCAATGGCTTCCAGGCTCTGCGGAAACCCCTCTTCCTGTTGTATATCGGCGTCATACAGCGGGATATCAGCAATCGAGGGCAGCGGCGTGATGGTCATTCCCGCAGGCGCAAGGCTGGGCAACGTACGTGCAACCATGGCGTTAAACGAGCCTTTACGCAGACTCCCAAGTAGTGTCACAACATTGAGTTCAGCAGACATGATGACTCCTTGCTAACGGATCAGTTAAGGATCAGGGCTTTTTCGGCAGGTAAGCTGGTGAATCGCATCAGGCGGGAGGCGGGATCGTTGGCGCGCGTTTGCACATCGGCAAGATAACGCCACCCTTTTTGACTATCAAATTCCCAGATTTTAAGACTTTCTATAGCGGGTGCGACGGCCACTGACCAAATCAACACGTCTTCAGCATCACACATCACTTCCACTTGCGCCAGTTGCGCCACGCGAAGTCGACCGGATCCTGGTAAAAGCTGTAACTGCCCGGGATCATCCTGCATCTGATGGATCAGCTTCATCACGCTTTGGCGCAGTGTCAAAAGTTGGGTTTGCGCTTCGTTCGGGTCGTTTTGATTATTGATCCACAACTGTTCATTGCCGGTGAATGGGGGTTGCTTTTGTCCGTGCGGGTTATGGAAACCCCGTGTCGCACGTTGAAGCTCCATATCCAGACCGCATTCACCCTCTGTTGTCAGCGCAACACCCACCATGTTTCCGGCATAGGCCAGCGAGAACTGCGGCAGGCTGCTGTCTTCAAACGCGGGTTTTCCGCTGGCTTCAATAACGATCCCGGGCAACTCGCTGATACCGTAGAGCATAAACATCATTTCGGCGAGTAAGGCTCTGGACGCGAGGAAACGCGAACGTCGGTGTTCGGGGAGCTGACGCGCGCTGTCGTGACAGGTTACAGGGAGTCGGGTAGAGACGAGATGTCCTTCTGAAAGAATCCCTCTTGCAAAGTGCGTAGCCATTTTTCGCTCCGTGATAATGGTCTGGATGAATCGAATCGATAATCAATATTATCGCCCATACTGGATAGGTTTTAATGCGGAAATTCGCATCTGAAAAGTCCTAAGCGACCATATTTACATTTTCTTTAGCCAATCCTGCGTACTTTACGAAATTTGGCTGCCAGGAAAGCAAACGGCCGCTAAAGCGGCCGTTCGGTGAGCAGTGGGAAGGGGTTATTTACCGATACAGAAACTGGAGAAAATACGGCCGAGTAAATCATCGGAGGTAAACTCGCCGGTGATCTCACTTAAGCTCTGCTGCGCCAGGCGCAGCTCTTCTGCCAGTAGCTCACCTGCCCATGCGCCAAGCAGTTGCGCTTTACCCTGTTGCAGATGCTCTGCCGCTGTTTCCAGCGCTTGCAGGTGGCGACGGCGCGCCAGGAACCCGCCTTCCATGTTGGTGTCGAACCCCATGCTTTGTTTGAGATGAAGACGCAGCGTGTTGACGCCTTCGCCGGTATGCGCAGAGAGTCGTATAAGTGAGTGATTATTCACTTCACTCATGCCAGGCTGCTCGCCGGTGACATCAGTTTTGTTACGCACCACCGTAATCGGTAATTTCGCCGGTAAACGGGCAATAAAATCTGGCCAGATTTCCGCCGGGTCAACCGCGTCGGTGGTGGTGCCATCCACCATAAACAGTACCCGGTCCGCTTGCTCAATCTCCTGCCATGCGCGTTCGATGCCGATACGCTCGACTTCGTCACTGGCTTCACGCAGACCCGCTGTGTCGATAATGTGCAGCGGCATACCATCGATATGAATATGCTCGCGCAGCACGTCGCGGGTGGTGCCGGCGATATCGGTAACGATAGCGGCTTCTCGTCCGGCCAGCGCATTCAGCAGGCTTGATTTTCCGGCATTTGGGCGACCGGCAATCACCACTTTCATCCCTTCGCGCAACAGGCTTCCCTGGCGTGCTTCAGCGCGCACGGCATCCAGATCGGCGATCACGTTGTGCAACTGTGCTTCAATTTTTCCATCCGAGAGAAAATCGATTTCTTCATCCGGGAAATCGATCGCGGCTTCGACATAGATGCGCAGGTGAGTAAGTGCTTCCACCAGGTGATTCACGCGGGTGGAAAACGCCCCCTGCAACGAGTTCAGCGCTGATCGGGCTGCCTGCTCGGAGCTGGCGTCAATCAAATCGGCGATGGCTTCCGCCTGCGCCAGGTCAAGCTTATCGTTGAGAAATGCACGCTCAGAAAACTCCCCGGGTCTGGCGATACGCAGCCCTGGCAGCGTCAGAATGCGTTTTAACAGCAGATCGAGGATCACCGGGCCGCCGTGGCCTTGCAGTTCCAGCACATCTTCACCGGTAAATGAGTTTGGCCCGGGGAACCACAGCGCAATGCCCTGGTCCAGCGCTGCGCCATCAGCGTCCAGGAACGGCAGATAGTCGGCATAACGCGGTTTTGGCAGTTTGCCTAATACCGCCTGCGCAACGTCGCGCGCCTGGCGGCCGGAAATACGCAGGATGCCCACACCACCGCGTCCCGGTGGGGTTGCCTGGGCGACAATCGTGTCGTTATGGCTCATGGTTTGTTTTCCGAAACCTCAAAATAAAAAAGGCGGTCAGTTGACCGCCTTGTCTGAATCTTAACGCGTATCAGGAGCTTTTCTTCTCGCGGCTATGCAAACCACGTTTCTCCAGACCACGGTAAATCAGCTGCTGCTGAATAATGGTCACCAGGTTGCTGACGATATAGTACAGCACCAGACCTGACGGGAACCACAGGAAGAACACCGTGAAGATGACCGGCATGAAGGTCATGATCTTCTGCTGCATCGGGTCGGTCACGGTGGTCGGCGACATCTTCTGAATGAAGAACATCGTTACGCCCATCAGGATCGGCAGGATGTAGTACGGGTCTTGTGCAGACAGGTCATGGATCCACAGTGCGAATGGCGCATGGCGCAGCTCAACGGAGCCCATCAGCATATAGTACAGCGCCAGGAAGATTGGCATCTGGATCAGCAGCGGGAAACAGCCACCCAACGGGTTCACTTTTTCCGCTTTGTACATCGCCATCATCTCCTGGCTCATACGCTGCTTGTCTTCACCCAAACGCTCACGCATGGCCTGAATTTTCGGCTGCAGCATACGCATTTTCGCCATGGAGGTGTACTGCGCTTTGGTCAGCGGGTACATGATGCCACGCACGATAAAGGTGATCGCGATGATGGAGAAGCCCCAGTTACCCAGGAAGCTGTGGATCCATTTCAGCAGTTTGAACAGCGGCTGAGAGATGAACCACAGCCAACCGTAATCCACTGTCAGATCCAGGTGCGGCGCAGCGGCTGCCATTTTGTCCTGAATTTCCGGACCCACCCACAGGGTGCTGTTCAGCGTAGCGGTCTGGCCCGGCGCGATGCTGACCGGCTGCGATTTGTAGCCGATGGCGGCAACGCCATTGCCCAGGTTGCTGGTATAGAAGTTGTTCGCACCGTCGTTGCGCGGAATCCACGCGGTGGCGAAATACTGTTGCAGCATTGCAACCCAACCGCTGTTTGCGCTGACGTTCAGGTTTTCGTTATCGGCAATGGTGTCGAACTTGTATTTCTCATACTTCGCGTCAGGCGTGGAGTAGGCGGCGCCGCGGAAGGTATGCAGCGCAAAGTTGCTGCTGCCTGTATCGCGGTGTGACGGCAGATTGATGGATTGCTTCAACTGACCGAAGGCAGCCACTTCCAGCGCTTTATCGCTGGCGTTCTGCACGTTATAGCCTACGTTCACCGCGTATTCGCCGCGTTTCAGCGTGAATGTTTTGGTGAATGTGTTGCCAGCAGTGTCGGTATAGGTCAGCGGGATCGCCAGTTCGTTCTGGCCGTCGGCCAGTACAAACGCATCTTTTTCCACGTTATACAGCGGACGCGGGCCATTCGCCGGGTTGTCCGGACCGTTAGCACCCGTCAGGCCGCTCTGCGCCTGATAGATAAACTGCGGTGTGGTTTCCAGTAACTGGAACGGCTCGCTGGCACCCAGTTCTTTCGGATAAGCCGGAAGCAGTGCCTGCTCAACATCACCACCACGGGTGTTGATGGTCAGCTCAAGCACATCGGTTTTAACCGTTATCAGTTTCCCCTGGCCACTGGCCGGTACGCCCTGGTCGGCTGCGCTACCCGCTGCGGTGGTCGTAGTCTGCGTGGTCTGCTGTTGCGCCGGAGGAGGATTTTTATCCTTCTCCCACGTTTGCCAGATCATGAAAGACACGAACAACAAAGCGATGATAAAAAGATTGCGTTGCGAATCCATCGTTAGTGTTCTCTGGTTTTAGAAGGTCCTGGCGGGACGGGATCGTCTCCACCCGGGTGTAAAGGGTGGCATTTTAATACGCGTTTCACTGTCAACCAACTGCCTTTTATCACTCCAAACCTGCGCAATGCCTCAATTCCATAGTGAGAGCAGGTTGGCGTGAAACGGCAGTGCGGCCCGAGTAGCGGACTAATCAGGCGTTGATAGACCCGAATCAGGCCGATCAGGACCCTTGAGCCAGGCGACAATGGCGGCGCCATAATTTTTCCAACGCTTCCGAGAGAGCACGGTTATCGAGGTCGGCAACCCCTTTCTTCGCCACCACCACAAAATCCATTGCCGGCAGTTCATGCTGGCGCAAACGAAAACTTTCACGCGTCAGACGTTTAATCCGATTGCGTTCATGCGCGCGTTTGACGTTTTTCTTGGCGACGGTAAGACCGATACGGGGATGCCCCAGCGAATTCAGGCGGCCGAGGATGGTGATTTGCGGCGTGCCAGCCCGTTGTGGCTGCTGGAAGACGAAAGTGAAATGAGTGGGAGTTAACAAACGTAACTCCCTGGGAAAAGCGAGCTTAACCACTCAGGGGTTAGCTTTATTACTTGGAAACGGTCAGACGTGCGCGGCCTTTAGCGCGACGACGAGCCAGAACCTGGCGACCATTTTTAGTAGCCATACGAGCACGGAAGCCGTGAGAACGGTTGCGCTTCAGTACAGACGGTTGAAAAGTGCGTTTCATGGCGGTTTCTACCTAAACTTGAATAAATTCACTGACTTTTGCGTATGCCTGAACGGAAATCGAACGACTGGCGCGCAAGCCATGGGTAATTAAAGAGGCCGGATTGTAATAATTGTACACTCCGGAGTCAATTCTCTTTCCTTATAGCGCACGTATTTTCGCACATAATCGCGCGAAAAATAAGCAGCATTCGACGACTGCATAAGAGCATGACGCGCCGGGGGCAGGATTATACGGGGACGGCAGTAAAGCGCAAGGATCCTCCAGGATCTTCGTTAGATCGTTTAAGCAATAAATCGTCGTTACTCATTAAATTTTCCAATATGCGGCCTAAATCGTCCCGTTCCTCTCTCTGGATCGTTTACACTGACCCGGTTCAACATCGCCCTGTGGATAAATCGTGAAGAATCTGTGAGAAACAGAAGATCTCTGCCGCGGTTTACGCTATGATCCGCGGTCCCGATCGCGATCCAGGATCGTGAGCAGGGCAAAAACCGTAAATAGCGGTTCGCATGTCACCCGGTTGGGTCTTATCGATGTGTGTCAAAAAACATTAATGTTTCTGTCTTTACTATTTATCGATTTTCGTTCGAGTGGAGTCCGCCGTGTCACTTTCGCTTTGGCAGCAGTGTCTTGCCCGATTGCAGGATGAGTTACCAGCCACAGAATTCAGTATGTGGATACGCCCTTTGCAGGCGGAATTGAGCGATAACACGCTGGCTTTGTATGCGCCAAACCGTTTTGTCCTCGATTGGGTTAGAGACAAGTATCTCAACAATATCAATGGACTGCTGAATGACTTCTGCGGTACGGACGCCCCACAACTGCATTTTGAAGTCGGCACCCGCCCGGTCAGCCAGACGCTGAGGGAACCGGCCAGCGTTGCCGCGCCAGCGCAAGCGGCGCAGGTGGTTGTACAGCGAACCGCGCCTGCTGCGCGCCCAGGCTGGGACAATGTGCCTGCTCCGGCGGAACCGACTTACCGCTCCAACGTTAACGTCAAACATACCTTTGATAACTTTGTTGAAGGTAAATCAAACCAGCTCGCCCGTGCGGCAGCCCGCCAGGTTGCAGACAACCCCGGCGGCGCGTATAACCCGCTGTTTTTATACGGCGGAACCGGCCTCGGTAAGACTCACCTGCTGCATGCGGTGGGCAACGGCATTGTGGCGCGCAAGCCCAATGCGAAAGTGGTGTATATGCACTCCGAGCGTTTTGTCCAGGACATGGTAAAAGCCCTGCAAAACAATGCGATCGAAGAGTTTAAACGCTACTACCGTTCCGTAGATGCGCTGCTGATTGACGATATCCAATTCTTTGCTAATAAAGAACGATCCCAGGAAGAGTTTTTCCACACGTTTAACGCGCTGCTGGAAGGCAATCAGCAGATCATTCTCACGTCGGATCGTTATCCGAAAGAGATCAACGGTGTTGAGGATCGTTTGAAATCGCGTTTTGGCTGGGGCCTGACCGTTGCGATCGAACCGCCGGAGCTGGAAACCCGCGTGGCGATCCTGATGAAAAAAGCGGACGAGAACGACATTCGTTTGCCGGGCGAAGTGGCTTTCTTTATTGCGAAACGCCTGCGTTCTAACGTGCGTGAGCTGGAAGGGGCGCTGAACCGCGTAATTGCCAACGCCAACTTCACCGGGCGCGCGATCACCATCGATTTCGTGCGCGAAGCGCTGCGGGATCTGTTGGCGCTGCAGGAAAAACTGGTCACCATCGACAATATTCAAAAGACGGTGGCGGAGTATTACAAGATCAAGGTCGCGGATCTGCTGTCCAAGCGGCGATCCCGTTCGGTAGCCCGCCCGCGCCAGATGGCGATGGCGCTGGCAAAGGAGTTGACCAACCACAGTCTGCCGGAAATTGGCGACGCGTTTGGCGGCCGCGATCATACTACCGTGCTGCATGCCTGCCGTAAGATTGAGCAGTTGCGTGAAGAAAGCCATGATATCAAAGAAGATTTTTCCAATTTAATCCGAACACTATCTTCGTGACGCTATGAAATTTACCGTTGAACGTGAACATTTATTAAAGCCGCTGCAACAGGTAAGCGGCCCACTGGGCGGACGCCCTACGTTGCCGATCCTCGGAAATCTGTTGCTTCAGGTGACCGAAGGCGCGCTGTCGTTGACCGGGACCGATCTCGAAATGGAGATGGTGGCCCGCCTTGCGTTGATCCAGCCACATGAACAAGGTGCGACAACGGTTCCGGCGCGTAAGTTTTTCGACATCTGCCGCGGTTTGCCGGAAGGTGCGGAAATTGCCGTGCAGCTGGAAGGCGAGCGTATGCTGATCCGTTCCGGGCGCAGCCGTTTCTCCCTTTCCACGTTGCCCGCCGCCGACTTCCCGAATCTGGACGACTGGCAAAGCGAAGTGGAGTTCACGCTGCCACAGGCGACAATGAAGCGCCTGATCGAAGCGACGCAGTTCTCCATGGCGCACCAGGACGTGCGTTACTACTTAAACGGCATGCTGTTCGAAACTGAAGGCGAAGAGCTGCGTACCGTTGCAACGGATGGTCACCGTCTGGCTGTCTGCTCTATGCCGATTGGCGAATCACTGCCAAACCATTCGGTGATCGTGCCGCGTAAAGGCGTGATTGAACTGATGCGCATGCTCGACGGCGGCGACACTCCGCTGCGCGTGCAGATTGGCAGCAACAATATTCGCGCACACGTTGGCGATTTTATCTTTACTTCCAAGCTGGTTGATGGCCGTTTCCCGGATTATCGCCGCGTATTGCCGAAGAATCCGGACAAAACGCTGGAAGCAGGCTGTGATCTGCTGAAGCAGGCCTTTGCCCGTGCCGCTATTCTCTCGAACGAGAAATTCCGCGGCGTGCGTCTGTACGTTAGCGAGAATCAGATCAAAATCACCGCCAACAACCCGGAACAGGAAGAAGCAGAAGAGTTTCTCGATGTCACCTATGCCGGCAGCGAGATGGAAATCGGCTTTAACGTCAGCTACGTGCTGGATGTGCTGAATGCGCTGAAGTGCGAAAATGTCCGTATTCTGCTGACCGACTCCGTTTCCAGCGTACAGATTGAAGATGCGGCGAGCCAAAGCGCGGCTTATGTTGTTATGCCAATGCGCTTGTAGAATCTGTAAAGGGGCTGGTTTATTTGCCATTTCGTCTTCCGGCAGTGCTCGAAATGCTCACGTACTTCGTGTACGCTCCGCTTTCTGTGCGCTGGCGGTAAACGAACTGGCTGCGACACTCACGCCCCTGGACTGATGCTCTGAACTATGTCACTGACCCGCCTTCTGATTAAAGACTTCCGTAATATCGAGAACGCAGATCTCGCGTTATCTCCTGGCTTTAATTTCCTGGTCGGCGCCAACGGCAGCGGTAAAACCAGCGTTCTCGAAGCTATCTATACGCTCGGACATGGTCGGGCGTTTCGCAGTTTGCAAATCGGCCGTGTGATCCGCCATGAACAGGAGGCGTTTGTTCTGCATGGTCGTTTGCAGGGCGAAGAGCGCGAAACGGCGATTGGTCTGACGAAAGATAAGCTCGGCGACAGCAAAGTGCGTATTGATGGCACCGACGGCCACAAAGTGGCGGAACTGGCGCTGTTAATGCCGATGCAACTGATTACGCCCGAGGGGTTTACCCTACTCAACGGCGGCCCCAAATACCGAAGAGCGTTCCTCGACTGGGGATGCTTTCATAACGAAGCCGGTTTTTTTACCGCCTGGAGCAATCTCAAACGCTTGCTGAAACAGCGCAATGCCGCATTGCGCCAGGTGACGCATTACGCGCAGTTACGCCCGTGGGACAAAGAACTGATCCCGCTGGCTGAGCAGATCAGCCGCTGGCGCGCCGAATACAGCGCAGCCATTGCCGAAGATATGGCCGATACCTGCCAACAATTTTTACCTGAATTTTCCCTGACGTTTGGTTTTCAGCGTGGGTGGGAAAAAGAGACCGATTACGGCGAAGTGCTGGAGCGCAATTTTGAGCGCGACCGCATGCTGACCTACACCGCTCACGGCCCGCATAAAGCGGATTTCCGCATTCGTGCGGACGGCGCGCCGGTGGAAGATACGCTGTCGCGCGGGCAGCTGAAACTCCTGATGTGCGCGCTGCGTCTGGCGCAGGGGGAGTTTTTAACCCGCGAGAGCGGACGACGCTGTTTATACCTGATAGATGATTTTGCCTCAGAACTTGATGACGCGAAGCGTGGGCTATTAGCCAGTCGCCTGAAAGCGACGCAGTCGCAGGTTTTTGTCAGCGCGATCAGCGCCGAACACGTGATGGACATGTCGGACAAAAATTCGAAGATGTTCACCGTGGAAAAGGGTAAAATAACGGATTAACCCAAGACTAAATGAGCGAGAAACGTTGATGTCGAATTCTTATGACTCCTCCAGTATCAAAGTCCTGAAAGGGCTGGATGCGGTGCGTAAGCGCCCGGGTATGTATATCGGCGATACAGATGACGGCACCGGTCTGCACCATATGGTATTCGAGGTGGTAGATAACGCTATCGACGAAGCGCTCGCAGGGTACTGTAAAGACATCGTTGTCACCATCCATAGCGATAACTCCGTCTCCGTACAGGATGATGGTCGCGGTATTCCGACCGGTATTCACCCGGAAGAGGGCGTGTCCGCAGCGGAAGTGATCATGACCGTACTGCATGCAGGCGGTAAATTTGATGATAACTCCTATAAAGTCTCCGGCGGTCTGCACGGCGTAGGCGTTTCCGTGGTAAACGCCCTGTCGCAGAAACTGGAACTGGTTATCCAGCGCGATAACAAAGTCCACCGTCAGATTTATGAACACGGCGTGCCGCAGGCTCCGCTGGCTGTAACGGGCGATACCGAAAAAACCGGTACCATGGTACGTTTCTGGCCGAGCTATGAGACCTTCACCAACGTTACCGAGTTCGAATATGAAATTCTGGCGAAACGTCTGCGCGAGCTGTCATTCCTGAACTCCGGCGTTTCTATTCGCCTGCGCGATAAGCGCGACGGCAAAGAAGATCACTTCCACTACGAAGGCGGCATCAAGGCGTTTGTTGAGTATCTCAACAAGAACAAAACGCCGATCCACCCGAATATCTTCTACTTCTCCACCGAAAAAGACGGTATCGGCGTGGAAGTCGCGCTGCAGTGGAACGATGGTTTCCAGGAAAATATCTACTGCTTTACCAACAACATTCCGCAGCGTGATGGCGGTACTCACCTGGCCGGTTTCCGCGCCGCGATGACCCGTACGCTGAATGCGTACATGGATAAAGAAGGCTACAGCAAAAAAGCCAAAGTCAGCGCGACCGGTGACGATGCCCGTGAAGGCCTGATTGCAGTGGTTTCGGTAAAAGTGCCGGATCCGAAATTCTCCTCGCAGACTAAAGATAAACTGGTCTCCTCCGAGGTGAAAACGGCGGTAGAGCAGCAGATGAACGAACTGTTGAGCGAATATCTGCTGGAAAACCCGTCCGACGCAAAAATCGTTGTGGGTAAGATTATCGATGCGGCGCGTGCGCGCGAAGCGGCGCGTAAAGCCCGTGAAATGACCCGTCGTAAAGGTGCGCTGGATCTGGCGGGCCTGCCGGGCAAACTGGCGGATTGCCAGGAGCGCGACCCGGCGCTGTCCGAACTCTACCTGGTGGAAGGGGACTCCGCGGGCGGTTCTGCGAAGCAGGGGCGTAACCGTAAAAACCAGGCGATTCTGCCGCTGAAAGGTAAAATCCTTAACGTTGAGAAAGCGCGCTTCGACAAGATGCTCTCTTCGCAGGAAGTGGCGACGCTGATCACCGCGCTGGGCTGCGGCATCGGTCGCGATGAGTACAACCCGGACAAACTGCGCTATCACAGCATCATTATCATGACCGATGCGGATGTCGATGGTTCGCACATCCGTACGCTGCTGCTGACCTTCTTCTACCGCCAGATGCCGGAAATCGTTGAGCGTGGCCATGTCTACATTGCCCAGCCGCCGCTGTACAAAGTGAAGAAAGGCAAGCAGGAACAGTACATCAAAGATGACGATGCGATGGATCAGTATCAGATTTCCATCGCGCTGGATGGCGCAACGCTGCACACCACCGAAGGCGCTCCGGCGTTGTCGGGTGAAGCGCTGGAAAAAATGGTTTCTGAATACAACGCCACGCAGAAGATGATTGGCCGCATGGAGCGTCGTTTCCCGCGTACGCTGTTGAAAGCGCTGATTTATCAATCGACGCTGACGGAAGCCGATCTTGCCGATGAACAGAAGGTCACGCGTTGGGTAAATGCGCTGGTCAGCGACCTGAACGAGAATGAGCAGCACGGCAGCCAGTGGAAGTTCGATGTGCGCAAAAACAACGAGCTGAACCATTTCGAGCCGATCATTCGCGTGCGTACTCACGGCGTGGATACCGATTATCTGCTGGATAACGAATTCGTTACCGGTGGCGAATACCGCCGTATCTGCACCCTCGGCGAGAAGCTGCGCGGTTTGATGGAAGAAGACGCCTTTATCGAACGTGGCGAGCGCCGTCAGCCGGTTGCCAGCTTTGAGCAGGCGCTGGACTGGCTGGTGAAAGAGTCGCGTCGCGGTCTTGCTATTCAGCGTTATAAAGGCCTGGGTGAAATGAACCCGGAACAGCTGTGGGAAACCACCATGGATCCGGACAGCCGCCGCATGTTGCGCGTCACGGTAAAAGATGCGATTGCTGCCGATCAGCTGTTCACGACCCTGATGGGCGATGCCGTCGAACCGCGTCGCGCCTTTATTGAAGAGAACGCACTGAAAGCCGCGAACATCGATATTTAACCGCCCTTCTGGTCGATAATAGCGCCGGATACGGCATAAGCCGCCATCCGGCATGAAAAAGGGGAATCCAGGTTCCCCTTTTTGGCCCCTTTTTCCTCCCGTCGCGCTGCTGTTTTTTGAGCGGAATCGCGTTAGCATGAGTCCGGAAATATCTCACCTGGGGACCTCATGGCTATCAAACTTATTGCAATCGATATGGATGGCACGCTGTTGCTGCCCGATCACACCATCTCTCCCGCTGTTAAAAATGCCATTGCCGCTGCACGCGAACGCGGCGTCAATGTTGTGCTCACCACAGGTCGGCCGTATGCAGGCGTTCACAGTTATATGAAAGAGCTGCATATGGAGAGGGAAGGCGATTATTGCATCACCTATAACGGCGCGCTGGTGCAGAACGCCAGCGACGGCAGCACCGTCGCGCAAACGGCGCTGAGCTATGACGATTACCGCTATCTTGAAAAATTGTCACGCGAAGTGGGTTCTCACTTTCACGCGTTGGATCGCAACACCCTTTACACCGCCAACCGCGATATCAGCTACTACACGGTGCATGAATCCTACGTTGCTACCATTCCGCTGGTGTTCTGCGAAGCAGAAAAAATGGATCCGGCGACCCAGTTCCTCAAAGTGATGATGATTGACGACCCAGTTATCCTGGATCAGGCCATTGCCCGCATCCCGCAGGAAGTGAAAGAGAAATACACGGTGCTGAAAAGCGCGCCGTACTTCCTCGAAATCCTCGATAAACGCGTCAACAAAGGCACCGGTGTGAAATCCCTTGCGGAGGTGTTGAACATCAAACCGGACGAGATCATGGCGATTGGCGATCAGGAAAACGACATCGCTATGATTGAATACGCAGGGGTTGGTGTGGCGATGGACAACGCAATCCCATCGGTGAAAGAGGTGGCGAACTTTATCACCAAATCCAACCTGGAAGACGGCGTGGCTTACGCGATTGAGAAGTTTGCGCTGAACTGAGTTCAGCCAACACGCGCGTGAATAACCATTAAGTGAGATGTAGGCTAACGCCGCGCATTGCTATACCCTGAAGCGATATTTTGGCTTCAGGGTACTTTCATGAAACAACTCACCTTTGCCCCCCGCAATCATCAACTGACCAATACCCAAACCTGGACACCGGACAGCCAGTGGCTGGTGTTTGACGTCCGTCCTTCCGGCGCGTCGTTTACCGGTAAAACCATCGAGCGGGTCAATGTGCATACCGGGGCAGTGGAGGTACTGTACACCGCCCCTGATGGCGCGCATGTGGGCGTGGTAACGGTAAGTCCGCAGGCGGAAAAGTATGTTTTCATCCATGGTCCGGAAAACCCGGATGCCGACTGGCAATACGACTTTCATCATCGCCGCGGTGTGGTGACGGAAAATGGCTTGACCCATAATCTCGATGCGATGGACATCACCGCGCCCTGGACCCCCGGCGCGCTGCGCGGTGGTACGCATGTGCATGTTTTCAGCCCTAATGGCGAATTCATCAGCTTCACCTATAACGACCATGTTATGCATGAGCGCTCCCCGGCGCTGGATTTACGCAACGTCGGTGTTGCTGCGCCATTTGGCCCGGTTAACCCACCCTGTACACATCCCCGCGAGTACGGCGGCAGCCACTGGAGCGTGCTGGTAAGCCGCACCACACCTACGCCCGTGCCGGGTAGCGATGAGATTAACCGGGCGTACGAAGAGGGCTGGGTGAGCGACCAGCGGCTGGCGTTTATTGGCGACACGCTGTCGCTGACCGGCGAAAAAGTGCCGGAGCTGTTTATTGTGACGCTCCCTCAGGATGAACAGGGTTGGAAAACGGCGGGCGACGCACCGCTACAAGGAACGCCGGATACCCTGCCCGCACCTCCGCTGGGGGTGGTGCAACAGCGCCTGACCTTTACCCACCATAAACCCTTTCCCGGCCTGGTGAATGTGCCGCGTCACTGGGTGCGTAGTCATCCGCAAGCGACGCAGATTGCGTTTCTGATGCGCGACGACCAGGGCATTGTTCAACTCTGGTTAATCAGCCCAAATGGCGGCGAACCGCGCCAGCTAACGCAGACCAGCAGCGGGATCCAGTCGGCGTTTAACTGGCATCCATCGGGTAATGCGCTGGGATTTGTACTGGAAAACCGTATTGCGCTGTGCGATGTGAAGCGCGGAGAGATAACCTTTTTGACTTCCGATCATGGAAATCCGCCGTCAGCGGATGCGGTGGTCTTTTCGCCGGATGGCAAACAGATCGCCTGGATGCAAGACGCGGAGGGTTTCCGCCAGTTATGGATGACGGAAACCGGGCTGTAGTTTACCGGGCAGGCATCGGTGCGGGCGGGATAACGGAATTGGTGGCAAAGTTAGCCTGCTCGCTCTTTTCCACCCGTGACTTTATCGAGTTATCACGACGGAACAGATCCCATGGCAGCAGTAAGGTGTCCATCACCGCCGTGAAGGGCATATCCAGCACCACCAGCGATTTCATGCCAATACCGGTGTCATCATCCGACACCATGGCTGAGCTGGCGCGCGTGCCGGGATAAACCCCCTCTTTGCCGCCGGTATGAGACATGACGCTGGAGCACCCCGACAGCACCATTCCGCTGAAGAACACAAAAACTACCAGTATATTTTTCATCATTAGCTAATCATCGTTATTGGCAGTGTGAACACCGTTCCGCGTTTATGGCTTTTCCGCAGAGCAAAAATCAGCGTTCGGGTTCCGCTCTGTGGCGGCATTCGCACTTTGACCATTTGTGCTGTAACCCCAGTCTAAGCGTTGCCACAGAAAGTGCAAAAAAAAGTCGATATTCGCCCCTTGAAATCATCACCGTCAGCCACATTTTAGGAATAGAGCCGGGGAACACGCCGTAAGGGTGTTTGGCTACTGTTGCATGGCCTGTCCATTGTGGAAGGCAAATAACAATCTCGCTGATTTCAGGAGCTTTATGTATGCGTAACTTCGATCTTTCTCCGCTTTACCGTTCTGCTATTGGTTTCGACCGTCTGTTTAATCTGCTGGAAAACAATCAAAGCCAAAGCAATGGCGGTTACCCTCCGTACAATGTGGAATTAGTGGACGAAAACCACTACCGCATCGCTATCGCCGTGGCGGGGTTTGCTGAAAGCGAACTGGAGATCACCGCGCAGGACAACCTGCTGGTGGTGAAAGGCTCCCATACCGCCGAGCAAAAAGAACGCACCTATCTCTATCAGGGCATCGCCGAACGTAACTTTGAGCGTAAATTCCAACTGGCCGAAAACATCCACGTCCAGGGCGCTAACCTGGTCAATGGCCTGCTGTACGTCGAACTGGAACGCGTGATCCCGGAAGAGAAAAAACCGCGTCGTATCGAAATTAACTGATTTATTCCGGGTCGCACTGGCGGCCCATCCCGAACATGCTCGCCGACAGGGAGCATATGCGAGCCGCATGCTCGCAGGTATTCACTCGCTTCTTTGAAGGAGAAACACAATGCGTAATTACGACTTATCCCCCCTGCTGCGTCAGTGGATCGGCTTCGACAAACTGGCCAACGCGCTGCAAAGCACCACTGAGCAACAGACCTTTCCGCCCTATAACATTGAGAAGGGCGATGACAACCACTACCGCATTACCCTGGCGCTGGCGGGCTACCGTCAGGAAGAGCTGGATATCCAACTGGAAAGCGGTCGTCTGACTATCAAAGGGACGCCGGAAAAACCCGCCAACGAACCGAAATGGCTGCATCAGGGGCTGATTATCCAACCGTTCAGCCTGAGCTTTACGCTGGCCGATTTTATGGAAGTCACCGGCGCTACGTTCAATAACGGCTTACTGCATATTGATCTGCTGCGTAATGTCCCGGAAACAGCCGCTCCACAGCGTATCGCCATTAGCGAACGCCCGGCGTTAAATAGTTAATAGTACTGGCTAATACTGGAGCCCTGCTTTCATGCAGGGCTTTTTTGTTTCTTTGTCTGTCTGGTATACACTGGAGATATTGAAGGATTCGGGAGGTAGTTATGCTTGGTGAACATCTTGAAATTGAAGGACTTATTGGTGTGGGGCAAGTTAACTTAGAACTTGAATCCAGCCAGCATATTTATACCTTTATCGGAGCCAATGGCGTGGGCAAGACCAAAATGCTTGAGGCTCTATTCCAGATTATTTTTTTCAATAATTCCCTAGTGCATAAGTCTCTGGAGTCGATTACGGCCATTCCATTAAGGTTTAAATCGTTTAGCCAACATTCTCCTGATTCTTATCGCATTCAGATACACAATAGCTCACCTATTCTTTGGATGAATGCCAGAGACTGCTTTCCTCCGTCTTTATCCCACCACTTGCCGGTTGTTTTTCTGGGGGCACAATCCCGTGGGCTGATAACGAAAGATGAAATTCAGAATACATCCCTGGGGGGGTTAGAAAGTCGCAGGAAAGCATACTTTCAGTCACTCACCAAACAAATGGAGTCCGCTTTTGGTTCCATGAATATGTCTTCCAGCATCCAGGAATGGTTTGTTTCTATCGCCCGTTCGTCAAATCGCTGGCAGAAACGTGAAGATAACCGCGAGGTAGAAATTTCGACTGTTATCCGTTTATTACATGAGATCGATGAGCGAATTGACCCGGAGTTTCTTGAGGTTGGTGGCGATGATCGAGTGTGCTTGAAAATTGACGGGCAGGTTCGCGAAATCAGCCAGTTAAGCTCAGGCTTTACATCAATACTTAAGCTTATTCAGGCTATCATCTCAGGTTATAGCTATTTCACTAATGAATCCAATATTCAAAAGATTAAGGGTATTGTTTTAATTGATGAAATTGAAAGTCACCTACATCTCTCTTGGCAAGCGAACATCATTCCTTTATTGAAGAGACTGTTCCCTAATACCACCTTCTACATCACAACTCATTCATCGGTTGTCCTCGCGCAAC
This sequence comes from Kosakonia sp. N21, assembly GCF_050587465.1. Taxonomy (NCBI): domain Bacteria; kingdom Pseudomonadati; phylum Pseudomonadota; class Gammaproteobacteria; order Enterobacterales; family Enterobacteriaceae; genus Kosakonia; species Kosakonia sp. N21. The sequence continues at coordinate 61,337 of NZ_JBOBHR010000010.1, forward strand.
TCAAAGAAGGTGAAGCCTATAATCTCTATCGGGATAATAATGGTGTTGTTAAAACAAGAAAAATAACTGCGCCGAATAAAGCCGCATTGGCTGATATTCTTAAAGATGTTTTCAGTGTTGATATCAACCAGATGAAGCTTCAGAACAGCAGTGTTGACGAGCAGCTGGATGCAAAAACCAGCTTGTTAGGATTGCTTAAAAAACAGGAGAAACAGTAATGACAAGGAATGTTTTGCTGGATACCAATCTGTTGATAGCAGCGCTAGATTCAAGTGGCAGAACATCGGATGAGATGAAAGAATCTGCAACAGCAATCCTTACTGGACTACTCAATGATGTAGAAGTGAAACTCTTTATTACTCCGTTGATACGCTATGAAGTTTTACGCGGGGTCCCGTGGTTGAACCACGAAAATTTCAATAAACTCCAGAATACGTTAAATCAATTCCCTGAACTGGATATCACCCGCAATATTTCTGAGCTTTCAGCCAACTTATTCCGGTACGATAGCTGGCTGATGGAGCAACCTGGTGCTGCCCCGCGAAACCTGGAAAAACGAAAGTTCGATGTGTTCCATTTCAGTAGCGCATCTTGCAACAGGCTTGAACTTTGCTCAAATGATTCAGATATCGGAAAGATACGCTCACTGCATGACGAGTATAAGACCTTTAGATTACTTGCTCAGCCATGAATCTATAAGTGCTACATGTCGGCGCTTTTTTTACGCGCTTACCGTCTGTAACAAGCAGTGTTGCCAAGGTTTCAGCACAAAAAAGCCAGTAGCGCACAGACAATATCCAGCGTAATGGCGCAGCCAAACACCAAATTCCAGCTGCTGGTATGCTGATACATCAGCTCTGCCAACGGGCCGCCGAAGGTAGAACCAATCCCCTGCGAGATTTAGAGCCAGCCATAATTTGCAAAATAATCAGCAGTGAAGAAGACAGTTGGATCTCTCCCAGTGGGACGTTCAGTTTTTCCATAAACGGACGGGTAAACAGAGCTCAGACATACTGCGGGCTGGAGATAGAAACCATCCACAGCAAACCCAGCGTCAGCTAGGTCCCTTTCTTCTGGTTCGCTACCGCGAGAAGCAACAAAAGCCGCGCGCTTTGTGCGCCATCACCCATACAAGCACGGTTGCCTCTGCCAGAATCGCAATAGTCATCATGTGGAAGGAAGCATTCATGAGTGATATCGCGTTAACAGTAAGCATACTGGCGCTGGTTGCGGTTGTCGGTTTGTGGATCGGTAATGTGAAGATACGCGGCGTCGGTTTTGGCATTGGCGGCGTGTTATTCGGTGGGATCATTGTCGGGCACTTTGTCGACCAGTTGGGTGTCCCCTTAAGCAGCCCGATGCTGCACTTCGTGCAGGAGTTTGGCCTGATCCTCTTTGTCTATACCATTGGTATCCAGGTGGGGCCGGGGTTTTTCGCCTCTTTACGTGTTTCTGGTCTGCGGCTCAATTTGTTTGCCATTCTGATTGTTATCCTCGGTGGTCTGGTGACCGCTATCCTGCATAAACTTTTTGCCATCCCGCTTCCTGTGGTGCTCGGTATTTTTTCCGGTGCGGTCACCAACACGCCTGCGCTCGGGGCCGGGCAGCAGATCCTGCGCGATTTGGGCGTACCAGGTGCTGCGGTTGATCAAATGGGGATGAGCTACGCGATGGCCTACCCGTTTGGCATTTGCGGTATTTTGCTGACTATGTGGCTGCTGCGGGTGCTGTTTCGCGTCAATGTCGATGACGAAGCGCGGAAGCATGACGCCACCCTGAGTCACGGCACGTCGCTTATCCGCACCATCAATATTCGCGTCGAAAACCCGAATCTCAACAATATGGCGATTCAGGATGTGCCCATTCTCAACAGCGACAAAATCATCTGCTCGCGGTTAAAACGGGCGGATTTGCTGATGGTACCCTCGCCCACGACGCTGATTCAGTCCGGGGATTTGCTGCACCTGGTCGGGCTGCCAGCAGACCTGCACAACGCACAGCTGGTCATTGGCCAGGAGGTGGACACCTCGTTGTCGACACGCGGTACGGATTTACGCGTTGAGCGGGTGGTGGTGACCAACGAGAAAGTGCTGGGGAAAAAAATCCGCGATCTGCACTTCAAAGAGCGGTACGACGTGGTGATCTCCCGGCTTAATCGCGCGGGGGTGGAACTGGTCGCCAGTAGCGATGCGGGCCTGCAATTTGGTGACATTCTCAATCTGGTCGGCCGTCCGTCGGCAATTGAAGCGGTGGCCAATGAAGTCGGCAATGCGCAGCATAAACTGCAACAGGTGCAAATGCTGCCGGTGTTTATCGGTATTGGGCTGGGGGTGTTACTGGGCTCCGTACCGGTTTTTGTGCCGGGTTTTCCGGTCGCGCTGAAGTTAGGTCTGGCGGGCGGCCCGCTGATTATGGCGCTGATCCTCGGGCGTATTGGCAGCGTTGGCAAGCTGTACTGGTTTATGCCGCCGAGCGCCAACCTGGCGCTACGTGAGCTGGGGATTGTGCTGTTTCTGGCGGTGGTTGGGCTGAAATCCGGCGGTGATTTCATCGCCACGCTGACCCATGGCGATGGGCTGAACTGGATGTGCTACGGCATTTTTATCACCGCCATTCCGCTTATTACCGTCGGTGTGCTGGCGCGGGTGCTGGCGAAGATGAACTACCTGACCCTGTGCGGCATGTTAGCGGGGTCAATGACCGATCCCCCGGCGCTGGCCTTTGCTAACGGCCTGCATGCCACCAGCGGCGCGGCGGCGCTCTCTTATGCCACGGTGTATCCGCTGGTGATGTTTCTGCGCATTATCACGCCGCAGCTACTGGCGGTGATCTTCTGGGGACTGGGGTAAGGGCAGATCAGGGTGGATGCGCCGCAAGTGGTAATCCACCTGGTAATCACGGGTATTGCGGAACATGACGGAATAGTTGAGAAACTCGCCGCTGTCGCTGTAGGAAAGAGAGGTAATGCGCAGTAGCGGCGTATGTTCTTCAATATTGAGCACCGTTGCCAGCTGTTTATCCGCCAGCACCGGTGTCAGGCTTTCGTAATTACCGCTAATGCATATACCGCACTCTTGCTCGATATAGTCGAATTTTGACCCTTCGAGATGCGCCAGCGAGAGAGTGCGGAACAGCTTCACCGGCATATAGCTATCTTCCAGCATTAAGGGTTTGCCTTCGACATAGCGCACCCGGCGCGAAAAGTAGATCCGCTCATTAATTTGAATGCGTAACTGGCTGGCGATAGCCGGCGGTGCGGGCATCACTTCAAACAGCAGCACCTGGCTGTGAACCTCCTTTCCCTGCTGACGCAGCACTTCCACCAGTCCGGTCAGATTGGTGGTTTCATGGTGCACATCTTTGCGCGCCACATAGGTGCCGCTGCCGTGGCGGCGCACCACCAACCCCCAACCGACCAGCAAGTCGATCGCCTTGCGGATGGTCATCCGCGCCACGCCAAACTCCAGCGCCAGTATTTTTTCACCAGGCAGCGGGCTGCCAATGGGGTAATCCGACGAATTCAGCCGCAGGCGTAATCGTTCGGCAATGGATTTATAGATCACCTGTAGACCTCTTTAGGGGCATTAAGCCGGGAATGGGGTTTGAGCATGTCTATCTTTCTGCTGAAAAGTAGACCTGACAGGGCCAAATAAAACTATGAGGACTATCACGGATCGCAGCGGCGCGCCCTGCTCGCGCTGAAGCAAATTCTTATGCTCATTTCAGGCCAACACACCATAACAAGGCCTCTACCCCTACAGGTTGTTCAATGAGGATTTAAAAATGCTCAGTCAAATACAACGTTTTGGCGGCGCCATGTTTACCCCGGTGTTGCTGTTTCCCTTCGCCGGTATGGTGGTTGGGATCGCTATCATGCTGCGCAACCCGCTGTTCGTCGGTGAAGCGCTTACCGCACCCGACAACCTCTTTGCGCAGATCGTTCACATTATTGAAGAAGGCGGCTGGGCGGTGTTTCGTAACATGCCGCTGATTTTCGCCGTCGGTTTACCCATTGGCCTGGCGAAACAGGCACAGGGGCGCGCCTGTCTGGCCGTGCTGATTAGCTTCCTGACCTGGAACTATTTTATTAATGCCATGGGGATGACCTGGGGTCATTTCTTTGGCGTCAACTTTGCCGCAGACCCTGTTGCCGGTAGCGGATTAACGCTGATTGCCGGTATTAAAACCCTTGATACCAGCATTATCGGCGCGATTGCCATTTCCGGCCTTGTGACGGCGATACATAACCGCTACTTCGATAAGCCGTTGCCGGTATTTCTCGGCATTTTTCAGGGCACATCGTTTGTGGTGATTATCGCGTTTCTGGTGATGATCCCCTGCGCCTGGCTAACGCTGTTGGGCTGGCCGAAAGTGCAACTGGGCATTGAGTCGTTACAGGCGTTCTTACGTTCCGCCGGCGCGCTGGGCGTGTGGGTCTATACCTTCCTGGAGCGCATCCTGATCCCGACCGGGCTGCACCACTTCGTCTATGGGCCGTTTATTTTTGGCCCGGCGGCGGTGGAAGGCGGCATTCAGGTGTACTGGGCGCAGCATTTACAGGAATTTAGCCAGAGCACCGAAGCGCTGAAAACCCTCTTCCCGCAAGGCGGTTTTGCCCTGCACGGGAACTCAAAAGTGTTCGGTTCCGTCGGCATTGCGCTGGCGTTGTGGTACACCGCATCGCCGGAAAACCGCGTTAAAGTTGCAGGCTTACTGATCCCCGCCACGCTCACGGCAGTGCTGGTGGGCATTACCGAACCGCTTGAGTTTACCTTCCTGTTTATCTCCCCGCTCTTATTTGCTGTTCACGCCGTGCTGGCCGCCAGTATGGCGACGGTGATGTACAGCTTTGGCGTGGTGGGCAATATGGGGGGCGGCCTGCTTGACCAGTTCTTACCGCAGAACTGGATCCCCATGTTTCATAACCATGCGGCGATGGTGCTGACACAGATTGGCATCGGTCTCTGTTTTACCGCGCTCTATTTCCTGGTTTTCCGCACGCTGATTGTCCGCCTCAACCTCAAAACGCCGGGGCGGGAAGAGAGTGAAGTGAAGCTCTATAGCAAAGCGGACTACAAAGCGGCGCGTGGTCACACCACGGCTCCGGTTGCCGCGCAAACGAGCCAGGCCGCCGGTTTCCTGAAAGCGCTTGGCGGCACGGCGAATATTGAAAGCGTTAACAACTGTGCGACCCGGTTACGCATCACGCTGAACGATATGGCGAAAACCGACAGCGACGATGTCTTCAAAGCGCTGGGCGCGCATGGCGTGGTGCGGCGCGGTAACGGCATTCAGGTGATTGTCGGGCTGCATGTTCCTCAAGTGCGTGAACAGCTTGAATTCCTTATGAAAACTCCTGTAACGAACGAACTTTCCACTCTGTCGGAGGCTGTATAATGAAAAAATTTTCTGTGGTAATCGCTGGCGGCGGTAGCACCTTTACACCGGGTATCGTCCTGATGTTGTTGGCTAACCGCGATCGCTTTCCGCTGCGCGCGCTTAAATTTTATGACAACGATGGCGCGCGCCAGGAGACCATCGCCGAGGCCTGTAAAATTATTCTCCGTGAGCAGGCGCCGGACATCGACTTTAGCTACACCACCGATCCGAAAACCGCCTTTAGCGATGTGGATTTTGTGATGGCGCATATTCGCGTGGGCAAATACCCGATGCGCGAAAAAGACGAGAAAATCCCGCTGCGCCACGGTGTGGTGGGCCAGGAAACCTGCGGCCCTGGTGGGATCGCTTACGGTATGCGTTCTATTGGCGGCGTACTGGAGCTGGTGGATTATATGCAACAGTATTCGCCAAATGCCTGGATGCTCAACTACTCCAACCCGGCGGCGATTGTCGCGGAAGCGACCCGTCGTCTGCGCCCGCAGGCCAAAATCCTCAATATCTGCGATATGCCTATCGGCATTGAAGGACGGATGGCGCAGATTGTCGGCCTGCCCGATCGTAAAGCGATGCGGGTGCGTTACTACGGGCTTAATCACTTTGGCTGGTGGACATCGATTGAAGATCAGAACGGCAACGATTTAATGCCGAAATTACGCGAATATGTGGCGAAAAATGGTTATGTTCCGCCCGCAAAAGATGAGCATACCGAAGCGAGCTGGAACGACACTTTCGCCAAAGCAAAAGATGTGCAGGCGCTGGATCCGGACACCATGCCGAACACCTACCTGAAGTATTACCTCTTCCCGGATTACGTTGTCGCACACGCTAACCCTGAACGTACCCGTGCGAATGAAGTGATGGATCACCGTGAAAAACAGGTATTTGGCGCGTGCCGCGCGATTATTGAAGCGGGGAAATCGTCTGCCGGTGATCTGGAGATCGACGAACATGCGTCTTACATCGTTGATCTGGCGACCGCCATTGCCTTTAACACCCAGGCGCGGATGCTGTTGATTGTGCCGAATAACGGCGCGATCCATAACTTCGACGCCGATGCGATGGTGGAGATCCCTTGCCTGGTGGGGAAAAACGGCCCGGAACCGTTGACGGTCGGTGATATTCCGCACTTCCAGAAAGGGTTGATGAGCCAGCAGGTGGCGGTGGAGAAACTGGTGGTGGACGCCTGGGAACAGCATTCCTACCAGAAGTTGTGGCAGGCCCTCACCCTGTCGAAAACCGTCCCCAGCGCCTCTGTCGCCAAAGCCATCCTTGATGATTTGGTGGACGCGAACAGAGATTTCTGGCCTGAACTGCATTAATCCCCGCGACCGGCATCATCAGGATGCCGGTCCCTCACGTGAAACGTGTCGAAAAAAACTGTCGTATCCGCTACTTTGTTGACCAGAACCACAACAAGGAGCCCCCATGAAGATCTCCCGCGTCGGCGAAGCGCCGGATTATCGCTTCTCGCTGGCTAACGAGCGCACCTTTCTGGCATGGATCCGCACGGCACTGGGCTTTCTGGCGGCGGGCGTTGGTCTGGACCAGCTTGCCCCGCAGTTTGCCACACCGTTGATCCGCGAAGTGCTGGCGCTGTTGCTGTGCCTGTTTTCCGGTGCGCTGGCGCTGTACGGTTATCTGCGCTGGCTACGTAATGAGAAAGCGATGCGCCTGAAAGAGGATCTGCCTTACACCCGCGCATTATTGGTGATAAGTGCAGCCCTGCTGATGGTGGCGCTGGTGGTGATGGTGCTGGTGTTCTATGGCGGGTAGCCGTAAGGCCCGCCGCGAGGGCGACCCCGGTCTGCAACCGGAGCGCACGTCGCTGGCGTGGCTGCGCACGCTGTTTGGCTATGGCGCGTTGATGGCGCTGGCAGTGCGGCACAACTGGCAGCACTCCGGCATGCCGTTCTGGATCTCGCTGGCCGTGTTGGCGCTGGCAGCGGGTCTGCTGTGGCGCTATACGCGCAAACGTATCGTCATGGATGTTGAAAAAGATGATTTTGCCCAGGCGGGCGCAATACGTGACAAATTATTGATCTCCCTCGCGGTGTTCTCCCTCGCGTTACTGTTTGCTGTAACCCATATACGCCAGCTACTTCTATTTCTTTGAGGACATTGCATGCCAGGCTGTCACGTTATGGCCAAGCCCGCCAGTTCGCGCTGCAACCTTAACTGCCGCTACTGTTTTTATATAGAGAAACAGCAGCAAAGCGTTATGGACGACGCCACGCTGGAGGCGTTTATCCGCCAGCAGATTGCGGCCCAACCCGATAACGCCATTGTGCCGTTCGCCTGGCAAGGTGGAGAACCGACGCTCTGCGGGCTGGATTTTTTCCGCCGCGTCGCCGCGTTGCAAAAGCAGTACGCTAACGGCAAACGTATCGAAAACGCCTTTCAGACCAACGGTATCTTGCTGAACGACGACTGGTGTCGCTTTTTTCGCGAACATGGCTGGCTGGTGGGTATTTCCATTGATGGCCCGGCGGATTTACACGATGCCTATCGCGTTAACCGCAGCGGCAAACCCTCGCATCATAACGTCGTGCATGCTATCCAACTGCTGGTGAAACACCGGGTCGGGTTCAATCTGCTGTGTGTCGTAAACGCACTGAATAGTCAGCAGCCGCAACGCCTGTATCGCTATTTACGCAGCCTCGGCACGCCGTTTTTGCAATTTATTCCGCTGGTTGAACAGGATGCGCAGGGGCGATTAACCGCCGAATCGGTGAGCGGCGATGCGTGGGGAACCTTCCTGACTATAGTGTTTGATAGATGGGCGCTGGACGATATTGGCCGGGTGTACGTCCAGCTTTTTGATTCGACGCTGGGTGTGTGGAGCGGCTACCCGTCGCAAATGTGCACGTTTGGTGAAACCTGCGGCCATGCGTTTGCGCTAGAGGCCAATGGCGATATGTATGCCTGCGATCACTATGTCTACCCTGATTATCGCCTGGGCAATCTGCATCAGATCCCGATTAGCGAGATCAATGCCAGCCGCGACGCCACGGCTTTCGGGCAGAGCAAAAAAACCACCCTCGGCGATGAGTGTCGCCACTGCGAAGTGCTGCGGTTTTGCCAGGGCGATTGCCCGAAGCACCGCATCCTGCGGGGAAAGAGCGCGTTGTGCGAAGGCTATCGCCGCTTCTTCAGCCACACCGCGCCGCACATGCGCGTGATGCGTGACCTGCTTCGCCAGCGGCGTTCCCCGATGGAGTTGATGGCGATTCTGCGCAAGTCGGGCTGATTTAGCGCGCCTTTGCCAGATACTGCGCCATCTCGTCGGCAGGCACCATGCCGCCGCCGGTCGCCCAGACCAGGTGTGTGGCCTGGGCGAGTTGGCTGTCGCTGAACCCGTGCAGTCGGTGGTAGGCCGTGTCGGTGCAGATCTGCTGTGGCCCGGCCATCCCGGCCAGCGCCGAGGGCTCCAGTTGAATGCCCTCTTCCTGCGCCAGCCAGCCGAGCAGGCTATAAAGCGTGCGATCATCGACGGTGTAGAAGCCATCAAGCAGGCGCTCCATCGCCCGACCGACAAAGCCGGAGGCGCGCCCTACCGCCAGCCCATCGGCAGCCGTCAGGTTATCTATCCCCAGATCCTGCACGGCAATGCCGTCATGCAATCCGGTATAAACCCCTAACAACATGCACGGGGAGTGCGTGGGTTCCGCGAAAATACAGTGCACATCATCGCCAAACGCCAGCTTCAGGCCGAACGCCACCCCACCGGGTCCGCCGCCCACGCCGCAAGGCAGATAGACAAACAATGGGTGCGCGCGATCAACGACTTTACCGAGCCGGGTAAACTGATCTTTGAGGCGCTGCCCGGCGACGGCGTAGCCTAAAAACAGCGTGCGCGAGTTTTCATCATCGATAAAAAAGCAGTTTGCATCGTTTGCCGCTGCCAGCCGCCCTTGTTCAACGGCGACACCGTAATCCTCCGCGTATTCCACCACCTTCACGCCGTGGCTGCGCAATTTGGCCTTTTTCCACGCCCGCGCATCGGCAGACATATGCACCGTAACGTTAAAACCGAGGCGTGCGCTGATGATGCCAATCGACAAACCGAGGTTACCTGTGGAGCCGACAGCAATGCTGTACTGACCGAAAAAGCGTGCAAACTCCGGCGACAGTAACTTGCGGTAATCATCCTGTTCGCGCAGTAACCCGGCGGCAATAGCGAGTTTTTCCGCATGCGTCAGAACTTCATAAATGCCACCCCGGGCTTTGATCGAGCCGGAAATCGGCAAGTGGCTGTCTTTTTTCAGCCACAATTCGCCGGTTATCGCCGGGCCAATGCGGCGCTGCATCGCGGGGATCGGCACCACATCTGATTCAATAATGCCCTGACTTACGGCTGTTTCCGGAAAGGCCTGCGCCAGAAACGGTGCAAAACGGGCAAGACGTGCGTGTGCGTCGCTCACATCTTGCGCGCTCAGGCCAACATGCGGCAAAGCCTGCGCAACAGAGGTAGTATTAGGGTTAAACCAGCGCGTTTCTTGCAGGTCAATCAGCTGTTGTACCTGCGGGTACTGCTGGATGAGTTTCTCGATATCGGCGTTTTTCATCGGTTCACTTTTTTCGGGAGTGGATGCGTAAAGAAAACAGGAATACGCTGTGGGCGCAAGTATGGAGAGTCCGTGAGAATTTATTACGCTTTGGCGCTACACCTGGGGTGTCAAAGCATGATAAATACATGTAATCACCCCTAATTTTCGCAAGGTCAACTGTGTTAAAGCCACTGATTACTGCTGTTATGTTGCTGGCGGCAACCCCTGCGTTTGCCGCCGATACTCCGCTAACGGCGGCGCATTACGCGCAACAGTTAGGGGTGGGAATGGACGTTGACTGGGCGCGCACCGACCGTGGGATCCGCGAATTTGATCCGCTGATTGTGCGCGATTTTTATAATATTGGGATCCGCCATGTCCGCATTCGCGTGGCTGACCCGATGACGGAAGCACGCTTAATCCACCTGCGTAAACTGGTGGAAGCCTGTGAAGAGTACGGCGTGATCCCGGTTATCTCCTACCAGGCGGACAGCTTTAAAGCCGACCCGGATGCAAAAAACGAGGCTCAACTGGTGGCGTGGTGGAGCACCGTCGCCACGTTTTTCGGCACGGATCACCCGATGCTCGGTTTTGATGTGATTTATGAACCGGCCGATAAACTCAATCATGATTTACCCGCGCTCAACCGCGCCTATGAAAAAGTCGTCAAAACCCTGCACGATATCGATCCCCAGCGCATGATTTTTGTTGCTCCGCGGATGCGCGCAGCGCCGGAAGACCTGACGTCTCTGAAGTTACCGGCGCACAGTCAGAGTTATTTACTGGCGGAGTGGCATATCTTCCCGTGGGGGCCGCTGAAAAATAACGGTAAATACCCGTGGACGTCGGGCACGGCAGCGGAGAAAGCGGCGATCCGTGGTCGCATTAACCTTGCGCTGCACTGGCAGCAGAAAACCGGTCATGCCAGTTGGGTTGGCGGTTGGGCGGTGGGTGAGTCAATGAAAAGCATGCCCACGGAGTCGCAAATGGCGTTCGCCAGCTTTATGGCTTGTGAATTGAGTCGGGCGAAAATCCCGTATGCCATTAATGCGGATACGCAGTTTTACGATGGTGAAGAAGGCGCATGGCGGCCCGCGCCGGAGCCGCTGCTGAAAGTGATGATCACGCCGGAGTGCGAAAAGCCCGACGTGAAGCCGGGCCATCATGAGGCTAGATCATCTGCTCATGGCGCGCAGAGCGCGACGCCAGAGGTAGCCAGCACAGCAGAATCAAAAGAGCAGCCAGCGTCATCAGCATCCCAAGGCTAAACTGACCGTTTTGCGGCAGTTGTGCCGACAACCACGCCAGACCGCCGGAGCCGATATTCTGTAAGCCGCCGACCAGCGCACCGGCAGTGCCTGCCAGAAACGGGAATGGCTCCATTGCGCCGCTGGTCGCCAGCGGAAACAGCATCCCGGCGCCGAAGAAGAACAGCGCGGCGGGAACCAGTAGCGTCCAGATGGTCATCACCCCAAACCAGCCGGGGATCCACATCATTAACCCGGCCGCCAGGCAACTGATCACCGATTGCCACATCAGCGAAGAGAAACGTTTGTTCTGCCGACCGGCAAACCACGCGCCGAAAAACGCCGCCGGGATTGGCAGAATAAACAGAATGCTTACCGTCATGCTGTTGAGGCCGAGTACGCCGCCCATCAGTACGCCGGAGCTGGCCTCAAACACCGCAATCCCCGCCAGTCCGCCAATCAGCATCAGCAGATAGCAGTTAAACGCGGTATTGCCGAACAGGACTTTATAGCTGTCCACCAGTCGCATACGCGGCGCTTCGGTGGGCCGGGTTTCCGGCATCCAGCGCGCCATGCTGAAGGTCACCACCGCGCACAGCGCCAGCAGGAAAACAAAGCAGGCGCGCCAGTTCACCAGCGTATTCAGCACCCCGCCGATTAATGGCGCCAGTAAAGGACTCACCAGGATGCCCATATTCAACAGGCTGTTGGCATGCCGCAGTTCGGTACCGGCGTACAGGTCGCGCGGCAACGTTCTCGCCATCACGCCGCCGACGCCGGTGCCCACGCCCTGAAGCGCGCTGGCGAGGATCAGCACCGTTAAACTGTGGGTGGTGATGGCAATCACCGTCGCCAGCATAAAGATGGTCATTCCGGCGAGGATCACCGGGCGACGCCCGATTCGGTCCGCCAGCGGGCCATAAAAAAGCTGTGATACGCCGTAGGTCAGCAGGTAGGCCGCCATCACGCTTTGCACCGCTCCTTCACGCACATTCAGGTCGCGCGCCATATCGGCAATGGCCGGAATATAAATGGTTTGCGCCATCTGCCCGACGGCGACCAGGAGCACCAGCATCAATAACAAATTGACGTTTCTCTGCCTTTTCATTTCGCTGATTACTTTTAGAAAATAGGGAATTAAAGAATATGTTGCTGCGATACAGCCTTAATGCGAGAGGAATCTACCACAGTAAGATGACAGAACCACTATGGAAGGCAGCAAAGACAACGCTGCATCAGGCAGGATTTGTAAACAATATTCGGCAACTTTTGTTGCCAGTTTGCATCATGAAAGGCGCAACAAAATAGCGCCGGCGGCAATGCCAAATGCCGCGGCTATGCGCAGCCCGGCGACGCTCTCTTTTAACAGCACAAAGGCGATAATTGCGCCGAACAGAATCGACGTTTCCCGCAGCGCGGCAACCACCGCCAGCGGCGCTTGCGTCATGGCCCACAAGGCCAGGCCATAAGATCCCATGGTGCCAATACCGCCAGGCAGACCTTTTTTCCAGTTGGCAACCAGATAGCGGGTCACCGCTTGCCGCCGCGCCAGCATTGCCCAGCACAACAAGCAAAAGCCGTTGAGGAAAAAGGTCCACAGTGAGTAACCCAGCGCAGATCCTGCGAGGCGCACGCCGGTGCCGTCCACCAGCGTATACCCGGCAATAAAGCAGGAGTTGAGCAGCGCCAGCCAAATCCCTTTGCGCGACTGGCTTCGTCCATTAAATGCCATGCCGAGAATGGAGAGGCAAACCACGGCAATCCCGCCCCATGCGGTGGCGGAAAGTGAATCGCCCAATACCAGCACGCTTATCACCGCCACCAGCAACGGCGCGGTGCCGCGCATCAGGGGGTAGGTCTGGCTCATGTCTGAGACCTGATACGTTTTCGCCACCAGTACGGTGTAAACCACCTGCAACGCGCAACTTGCCGCGAGATACGGCGCGCTGGCAAGGTCAGGTTGTGGGGAAAAAGGGAGTAAAATCAGCGCAATTAATGACGCAGAGCCGCTTACGGCGATAGCGGAATAGAGCTTATCGCTGCCTGCTTTCACAATGGCGTTCCAGCTTGCGTGCAGCAGGGCGGCGAACAGCAGAATGCAGAAAACAGAAAAAGTCATAATGGGTTGCGTCAGTGGAGTGTCAGCAAAAGGTAACATGCGGCTGCGCAATGAAGCCAGATGAAGGGTGTTAAAGAGGGGCGGTTTCCCGCCCCTCTTTTGTGCGGCTTGAACCTGAATTACCGCAGGTATTTCAGGACGGCATCAAGCAGTTGCAGTAACGCAACAATGAGTTTCAGGATCAGAATCACCATCTCCATTCCGCCCATACGCTTCTCCTCGGGTTAAGGAGCACCGGCTGACGTACCTCTCCGCTGCCTGTTGTCAGCCTTGTTGTTGGCGTAACGCAGTGTGCTCTCATTGGGGTTAAGGTACTGACGGCACCACCCGTTTCAGCCAGGACTTTATCTGCGCCGTAGAACAGCGGCCCCGCACACCGATTACAAGGTCAGTATATATTAATGCTGTTTATATATACAGTATTTCCTGGACGATTTTCGCCCCGTGAACCATAATGAATGCGGGGTAAACTGCCCAAAAATTGCGCGAATACGAAAATTACCGTATAGTTTCGTTGTTGACGTAACGCAGTGTGTTTTGCGGCGACCAACCGCGAAAACCTGTTAAAAACCTCGCTCCGGCGGGGTTTTTTGTTTTCATGCCCTGTGCAAGCAAACGTGATCTGTAACCCATTTTTCTGCCGGTGCGTAAAAAGCAGTTGTCGGCGGCAAAAAGCTGTGTTTGTATAAATCCTGTTAACTCATGACAGACAGGTCCCTAATGAACACTTCCACGATGTCGATGAACCTACTAAAAACCGCGCATAACGCCGCGGTGGTCGTCGTGCGTGTGGTGGTGGTCGTCGGCAATGCGCCGTAGGGTCCGGAACAACACACGATTCCAAAACCCCGCCGGCGTAAACCGGGCGGGGTTTCTTGTTTTAGCCTCCCTGGAAAGTCGGCCCAGAACAATAAGGACTGGAGCATGGCAAGTTCGGGCACAACATCACCATCGACGCGCTACACCGGCGCGCAACTGATCGTTCATTTACTGGAACGTCAGGGCATTACCACGGTAACGGGTATCCCTGGCGGTACGGTTCTTCCCTTATACGACGCGTTAAGCCAGAGTAAGCAGATCCGCCACATCCTCGCCCGCCACGAGCAAGGGGCCGGGTTTATCGCCCAGGGCATGGCCCGCACGCAGGGCAAACCGGCAGTATGTATGGCCTGTAGTGGGCCGGGTGCCACCAATCTGGTGACCGCTATCGCTGATGCGCGCCTCGATTCTATTCCGCTGATTTGCATTACCGGCCAGGTACCGGCTTCCATGATTGGCACCGACGCCTTTCAGGAAGTCGACACTTACGGCATCTCTATCCCCATCACAAAACACAACTACCTGGTGCGCGACATCGCCGAGCTGCCGCAGGTGATCAGCGATGCGTTCCGCATTGCGCAGTCCGGTCGCCCTGGCCCGGTGTGGATAGATATTCCTAAAGATGTGCAGACCGCAGAAATCACCTTGAGCGAATTGCCGGAAGTGGGCGGTAAAGCCCCGGCACCTGCGTATAACGCGCAAAGCGTGCGCGACGCCGCTGCCATGATTAATGCCGCGCAGCGCCCGGTGTTGTACCTGGGCGGCGGGGTCATTAACGCGCCGGAACAGGTTCGCCTGCTGGCGGAGAAAGCCAATCTGCCGACCACCATGACGCTGATGGCGCTGGGCATGCTGCCGAAGCAGCATCCGTTATCATTGGGCATGCTGGGTATGCACGGTGCGCGCAGCACCAACCATATCCTGCAGGAAGCGGATCTGCTGGTGGTGCTGGGCGCGCGTTTTGATGACCGGGCGATTGGCAAAACCGAGCAGTTCTGCCCGAACGCCAAAATCATTCATGTGGATATCGACCGCGCGGAGCTGGGGAAAATCAAGCAGGCGCATGTGGCTATCCAGGGTGATGTGGGCGAAGTGCTGGATGCGTTGATCCCGCAGGTGGAAGCGCAGGCGCGTCATAGCTGGCGCAACCTGGTGGCGCAATTACAGCAGGAGTTTCCGGGCAACATTCCTCAGGCGGGCGATCCGTTGACCCACTATGGGCTGATCAATGCCGTTGCCGCATGTGTGGATGATGAGGCCATTATTACCACCGATGTTGGCCAGCATCAGATGTGGGCGGCGCAAGCTTATCCGCTGAACCGACCGCGCCAGTGGCTGACGTCTGGCGGCCTGGGAACCATGGGCTTCGGTTTACCCACGGCGATTGGCGCCGCGCTGGCGAACCCGACGCGCAAAGTTATCTGCTTCTCCGGCGACGGTAGCCTGATGATGAACATTCAGGAGATGGCCACCGCCGCGGAAAACAATCTGGATGTGAAAATCATCCTGATGAATAACGAAGCGCTGGGGCTGGTGCACCAGCAGCAAAGCCTGTTCTACAAACAAGGCGTGTTTGCGGCAACCTATCCGGGAATGATTAATTTCACCCAGATTGCCGCCGGTTTTGGTCTGCATACCTGCGATTTAAACGCCGTTGCCGATCCGCAGGCCGCCTTGCAGGCGATCATCGATCGTCCTGGCCCGGCGCTGGTCCATGTCCGCATCGACCCGCAAGAAAAAGTGTACCCGATGGTGCCGCCAGGCGCGGCGAATACAGAAATGGTGGGGGAATAAGCCATGCATGCAACTGATAACGTCATTCTTGAACTCACCGTGCGCAACCATCCGGGCGTCATGACTCACGTCTGTGGGCTGTTTGCCCGCCGGGCATTTAACGTGGAAGGCATTCTCTGTTTGCCGCTACAAAGTGGCGAACAGAGCCGCATCTGGCTACAGGTCGCTAACGACCAGCGTCTGGAGCAGATGATCAGTCAGATAGATAAACTCGAAGACGTGGTGCAAATCATCCGTCACCCGACCGATCCCGGTGTGTTTAATAAGCTTGGCCTGTTTTTCGAGTAACCGTGGACGTAACCCGGTGCCTTGCGCACCGGGTCAGAGGGCAGCTTCGCTGTCGGAATCCGGTGTAATAACTTTCACAAACGCATTGCGGCAGTGCGCCGGGTACTCCGGCGGCAGCGGTCGATCGCTCACCAGTACGTCAAACCCCGAAAGCGGGGCAATGCTGGCCGGCGCCACTTCATCAAACAGTGCGTAACGCGCCAGTAAAATTTTGCGCATGCCGTGCGCCATCGCTTTGCGCTTGATGGGTAAATCATCAATATTGAACCAGGTTACGCCATAGTGTTCATGCACGCCGCTGGCGGAAATAAAGGCTTTGCGCGGATTCAACGCATCCAGCAACGAGTGGTTGTCCGGCGCATAGAAGGCATCGCTTTTAGCGCGGTAGGTACCGCCGCATAACATGGCGGTGGCGTTCGGTTTGGCGTTCAGCGCCATAAACACCTGGAGGGAATAGCAAATGCCGGTAAAGGTGATGTCATCCGGTATCATGCTGATGACCAACGGCATTTCCGGTCCGTTATCAAAGAAGACCAGATCGTTTTCGTTCACCAGTCCGGCGGCCAGGATGGCGATGGGTAAATCATCTTTATGGTGCGGGCGAGCAGCCATCGCGTTCGTCGCCGGGGCGGGGGCGGCAGGTTTGTTCACCATGACAATGTAACCGCCCAGCAGCGCCAGTGGCAGCGGTTCATCTTCCTGGCTGAAATCCCGGCGAATGGTCATCACCGACACTTCCAGCATCCGCGCTGCGTCTTTCAGATGGATACGGTCCGTCTTTTTCAGCAGTTCCACCAGGCGGCGGATACGCTCTTTTTGCTTGGTTTCCATTCAGTTGTTCTCCTGCTCACCTTTTATGTTCCTATAGTAACATTTAAATGTTAGTGCTGGATATGTGCTTAATCCGCGGATATGCGCTAACTGTGACGAAGGTGGCAGGCAAAGCCGGATCCTGTAATCGCGAGCGGAGTCACAAATGATACTAAAATAACATGATAATGTTACGATAATATCATTGTTATGTGATTGTTTCAGAGAGGTACTAAAATGGATATCGCCGTGATCGGCTCTAACATGGTGGATCTCATCACCTATACCAACCAGATGCCGAAAGAGGGGGAAACGCTGGAAGCGCCCGCCTTCAAAATTGGCTGTGGCGGCAAAGGCGCAAACCAGGCGGTTGCCGCAGCGAAACTTAACTCGAAAGTGCTGATGCTGACCAAAGTGGGCGACGATATTTTTGCCGATAACACCATCCGCAACCTTGAGTCCTGGGGCATTAATACCACCTATGTTGAAAAAGTCCCCTGCACCAGCAGCGGCGTCGCGCCGATTTTTGTTAACCCCAACTCCAGCAACAGTATTTTAATTATTAAAGGGGCGAACAAATTTCTCTCTCCGGAAGATATCGATCGTGCTGCGGAAGATCTTAAAAAATGCAAATTGATTGTTTTGCAACTGGAGGTTCAATTAGAGACGGTTTACCACGCAATTGAGTTCGGTAAAAAACATGGCATCGAAGTATTATTAAACCCGGCGCCAGCACTGCGTGAATTAGATATGTCTTATGCCTGCAAATGTGATTTCTTTATCCCGAATGAAACCGAGCTGGAAATTCTTACCGGCATGCCGGTGGATAATTATGATCGTATTCGTGCGGCGGCACGTAGCCTGATCGACAAAGGGCTGAATAATATTATTGTTACCATGGGGGAAAAAGGCGCGCTGTGGATGACCCGCGATCGCGAGCTGCATATTCCGGCCATAAAAGTGAATGCCATCGATACCAGCGGCGCTGGCGATGCGTTTATCGGCTGTTTTGCCCACTACTATGTACAAAGCGGTGATGTGGAAACCGCCATGAAGAAGGCCTCACTCTTCGCCGCGTTCAGCGTGACGGGTAAAGGCACACAATCATCTTACCCGAGCATTGAGCAGTTTAATGAGTTTCTGACGTTCAATGAATAATCACGCCTGAATTATTGCGGCTGCGCTTAATAAAACGCAGCCTGTAATAACCCAGGCCGGTACCCTGCAAAATTAAAGGTAGCACTATGAACGAAAAAAATATCGTTCAGATGCCCGATGGCTATCTGAATAAAACGCCGTTGTTCCAGTTTATTCTGTTATCCTGTTTATTCCCGTTATGGGGATGCGCCGCTGCATTAAATGACATATTAATTACGCAGTTTAAAAGTGTTTTTTCATTAAGTAATTTTGCTTCAGCACTAGTACAGAGCGCATTTTATGGCGGTTATTTCTTAATTGCCATTCCGGCCTCGCTGGTTATCAAAAACAGCAGTTATAAGATGGCGATTTTAATCGGCCTGACGCTGTACATTGTGGGTTGCACGCTCTTCTTTCCTGCTTCGCATATGGCGACCTACACCATGTTTCTGGCGGCCATTTTCGCCATTGCCATTGGTCTGAGTTTTCTTGAAACCGCCGCCAATACTTACAGTTCGATGCTGGGGCCAAAAGCGCAGGCCACGTTGCGTCTGAACATCAGCCAGACCTTCTACCCGATTGGTGCGGCATCCGGCATTTTGCTGGGGAAATATTTGGTATTTTCCGACGGCGATAGCCTGCAAAAACAGATGGCAGGCATGACGCCGGAGCAGATCCATCACTTTAAAGTACTGATGCTGGAAAACACTCTCGAACCGTATAAGTACATGATTATGGTGCTGATCGTGGTGATGGCGCTGTTTATGTTCACCCGCTTCCCGGCGTGCAAAGTGGCGCAGACCGCCACGCACAAACGCCCGTCGGCGCTGGACACGCTGCGTTATCTGGCAACCAATGGCCGCTTTCGTCGCGGGATCCTCGCGCAGTTTCTGTATGTGGGGATGCAGGTTGCCGTCTGGTCATTCACCATTCGTCTGGCGCTGGAACTGGGGGATATCAACGAGCGCGATGCCTCGAACTTTATGGTGTACAGCTTCGCCTGCTTCTTTATTGGCAAGTTTGTCGCCAACATTTTGATGACGCGTTTTAACCCGGCGAAAGTCCTGATTATGTATGCGATCGTGGGCGCGCTGTTCCTTGCCTATGTTGCGCTGGCACCGAGCTTCAGTGCGGTGTATGTGGCGGTGGCGGTCAGCGTGCTGTTCGGACCCTGCTGGGCGACCATCTATGCTGGTACGCTGGATACGGTGGATAACGAACATACTGAAATGGCGGGCGCGGTGATTGTGATGGCAATTGTCGGCGCAGCCGTGGTGCCTGCGGTGCAGGGATACGTGGCGGATATGTTCCACTCGCTACAGCTCTCGTTCCTGGTTTCTATGCTGTGCTTTGTCTACGTCGGCGTTTATTTCTGGCGTGAGAGTAAAGTGCGCCGTGAACTGACCGAAGCGACGGCTTCTTAAGGAGATGATGATGACCACACGTCTGGCGCTCTGGCGTGAGTTATTTACTGCGCAGCCGCGCATCATTCTGGAAAACAGTGATTTTACCGTCAGCGCGTTTCGCTATCCGGGCGGCATTGAAGCGCTGAAAATGGAGAATGCCCGCGGTCATCTGCTGGTGTTGCCCTGGCTGGGGCAGATGATCTGGGATGCGTATTTCGATGAACGATCCCTGACCATGCGTAACATGTTCAGCCAACCGAAACCGGCACAGCAGATTGTGGAAACCTACGGCTGCTTTGCGTTCCACTCCGGGCTGCTGGCGAACGGCTGCCCGTCACCGGAAGATACGCACGCCCTGCACGGTGAAATGGCGTGCGCATCGATGGACGAGGCCTGGCTGGAGCTGGAAGGTGACACGCTGCGCCTGAGCGGGCGCTATGAGTATGTGATGGGATTTGGCGATCACTATCTGGCACAGCCGTCGGTGGTGCTGCGCAGCAATAGCGCGCTGTTTGCTATTGAGATGGCGGTGACTAATCTGGCGTCTGCGCCGATGCCGCTCCAGTACATGTGCCATATGAATTACGCCTATGTGCCGCAGGCCACGTTCAGTCAGAACCTGCCGGAGGACGCATTAACGCTGCGCGAGTCGGTGCCAGCACATGTGAAACCCACTGAACAGTGGCTGGCTTTTAACCGCCGCTTGCAACAGGGTGAAGCAACGCTGACTGCACTGACGCAACCGGAGTTTTACGATCCAGAAATCGTCTTTTTCGCCGATCGGCTCGACCGTTACACCGATGCGCCGACCTTCCGGATGCACGGCCCGGATGGCGTGACGTATCTGACGCGTTTTTCCAGCCGCGAGTTTAACTATGCCACCCGCTGGATCCTTTACAACGGCGACCAGCAGGTGGCGGCCTTTGCCCTGCCCGCCACCTGTCGCCCGGAAGGATTCCTTGCGGCGCAACGCAACGGCAGCTTGCTGACGCTGGCGCCAGGGGAAACGCGGCAGTTCCACGTCATGACCGGGATTGAGTAACACCCTGTTGACGCGCCCGTGAACCGGGCGCGTTAGCCCTGACTGGTTTCCAGCAGCACGTTACGCAACCACTGATGCGCCGGATCGCGGTGAGTGCGTTCGTGCCAGGTCATGGTTTTCGTAAAACCGGGCACCGGTAACGGCGTCTCCAGCGTGCGCATGCCCCTGGTCAGACTGGCGAGCCGCTGTGGCACAACCGCCACCATATCGCTGGCTGCCAGTATGTCCGGCAGGATCAGAAAGTTGCCCACCGACACGCCCACGCGCCGCGTTCTGCCCTGCGCCGCCAGTGCCTCATCCGCCACGCCGCGAAAGCGGTCGCCATCCCACGAGACCAGCGCATGTTCCAGCGCACAGAATCTGTCCAGCGATAAACTCTCCTGCGCGGCATCCGGGTGGTCGGCGCGCATCATGCAGACAAAACGCTCATCAAACAGCGCCCGGCTGTGTAGCTCTGGTGGTGTGCTGTAGGGCGTCATTAACGCCACATCAATCTCGCCGCGTTCCAGCTGGCTCACCAGTTGCCGGGGCTCGACCGGCTCCACGCGTACGCGGATCCCCGGCGCCTGTTTTTTTAACGCTGCAATAAAGGGCACGATCACCACTTTGAGCGCGTAGTCCGTGGCGGCCAGCGTCCAGGTGAGTGTGGCCACCTGCGGGTCGAATGCGACAGGCTTCAGCAGCAGGTCAATCTCTGCGAGGATGCGTTTGACCGGGGCCGCCAGCGCTTGCGCGCGAACCGTTGGCACCATGCCATGCGGCGCGCGAATAAACAGCGGGTCGGCAAAGTAGTCACGCAGTCGCGTCAGCATGCCGCTCACCGCTGGTTGGGTTAACGAAAGACGCGCCGCCGCGCGCGTGACGTTTCGCTCATCCAGCAGTGCATCAAGGGTTTTAAGCAGGTTGAGATCGAGGTTTCTGATATCGTTATTCATGATGATAATCCGCTCAGGCGATAACAAAGATTATCGCATTTACGACTGTCCGTAGCCTGTGTTTTACCCGTATGATGAGCCTCTTTTCTGCCCCGGGAGCGGTTATGATTTGGTTGATGCTGGCAACGCTGGTGGTTGTTTTTGTGATTGGTTTCAGGGTATTAACCTCCGATTCCCGCCGTGCGATACGCCGTCTCACCGACCGACTTACGCTCCAGCCTGTGCCGGTCGAATCGATGATCGACCAGATGGGCAAAACCGCAGGGGCTGAATATCTGGCGTATCTGGCGCGCCCGGACGAGGCCCATCTGCAAAATGCGGCGCAGGTGTTGCTGATCTGGCAGGTGTGCATTGTCGACAGTAGCGAGCAAAACTTGCAGTACTGGCATCGGCTGATGCAAAAAGGGCGGCTGGCGGCACCGATCACAGATGCGCAGGTACGCCTGGCGCTCGGGTTTTTACGTGAGCTGGAGCCGGATAACGCCGAACTGAACAATTTCCAGATGCGCTATAACGCGTTGTTTATTCCCGAAGACGGGGTGCACTGGCTGCACTGATATCACGTTGCGTTATAACGTTTATCAAAGATAACCATTAGATTTATAACACCGCGCTACGCATAGTGACCCTCGTTAATTACTGACGAGGTACACCATGACGCAATCACTGACCCAAAGCGCGATAATCTGGCCGCAAGACTACCTGCCGGGCACCACCGATAACTTTGCCTCCAACGAAATCATTGTCGCGGGGTTAACGGCGCAGGAGATTTGGGCGCAACTCAACGACACCACCCGGTGGCCGACCTATTACAGCAATGCGCAGGATATCCGTTTCCATGACGGTAGCGGCCCGCTGTTAAGCGCCAACGCCCGTTTTCGTTTTACTACGTTCGGTTTCCCGGTGGAGGCGCAGGTGAGTGAATATGTGCCGCCTGCGGAAGGCCAGGCCGCGCGCATTGCCTGGTATGGTTGGGTGGAAGGTGACGCCAGCTCACGGCTGGACGTGATCCACGCCTGGCTGTTTGAGGATTTACCCGGTGGCCGTGTCCGCATCCTGACGCAGGAGTCGCAACGCGGCGTACCAGCGCAACAGCTTGCCAGCACCGTGCCGAACCCGATGATCAACGCGCACCAGGAGTGGATAGTCGGCCTGGCGACCGCCGCGCGTCACGCGCGTACTGCGTAATTCCACCTTCATCCTAAGCCTCTCCCCGTAGGGACGAGGGGGATATATGTGCTCGTTTTCCCCCTCTCCCTTCCAGGGAGAGGGCCGGGGTGAGGGTCAACCGACGCCGGGTAAAAAGTTGTCAAATTGTTAATTGCGTCACAGATTATGAATGTTACACTGCGCGACTTTCACGAATAAAAACTAAGCGGGTGATACATGACTGAGCAATCTGTGACGCAATCTCCAACGGATGCGGTAATTCGCCCCAACTGGTCCGCCGTTTTCGCCGTGGCGTTTTGTGTGGCGTGTCTGATCACGGTGGAATTTTTACCGGTCAGCCTGCTCACGCCAATGGCGCTGGATCTCGGCGTTTCTGAAGGGGTTGCCGGGCAAACCGTGACCGTAACCGCCTTTGTTGCCATGTTCGCCAGCCTGTTTATTACCAACGTGATCCGCGCGATGGACCGGCGGTATGTGGTGCTGGCCTTTGCCGTGTTGTTAACTCTTTCCTGCCTGCTGGTCTCTTTTGCCAATAGCTTTACGCTGCTGCTGGCAGGACGCGCCTGCCTTGGGCTTGCGTTAGGCGGTTTCTGGGCGATGTCGGCCTCGCTGACCATGCGGCTGGTACCGGCTCGTACCATCCCGAAAGCGCTGTCAGTGATTTTTGGCGCGGTGTCTATTGCACTGGTGATCGCCGCGCCGCTTGGCAGCTTCCTGGGCGGTATTATTGGCTGGCGCAATGTGTTCAATGCCGCCGCGCTGATGGGGTTTGCCTGTATCGCCTGGGTATGGCTGGCGCTGCCGTCGTTGCCGGGTAAAACCGAGCATCACCAGAACATGTTCGGCCTGCTCAAACGCCCTGGCGTGGCGGCGGGGATGCTGGCGATCTTTATGGTCTTCGCCGGGCAGTTCTCCTTCTTTACCTATATTCGCCCGGTGTACATGAACCTGGCCGGGTTTGATGTGGATGGGCTGACGCTGGTGTTGCTGAGCTTTGGTATTGCCAGTTTTGTTGGCACCTCGATCTCGCCGATGGTGATGAAGCGCTCGGTGAAAATGGCGCTGGCGCTGGCACCGCTCACGCTGGCGGTAAGCGCGCTGGTGTTGATCTTCTGGGGTTCCGATAAAGTTGTCGCCGCCGGCATCGCCATTATCTGGGGACTGGGTTTTGCGCTGGTGCCGGTTGGCTGGTCAACGTGGATCACCCGTTCGCTGGCCGATCAGGCGGAGAAAGCCGGTTCCATTCAGGTGGCGGTGATCCAGCTTGCCAATACCTGCGGCGCGGCGATTGGTGGCTTCGCGCTGGATCACTATGGGTTGCTGTCGCCGCTGGTGCTCTCCGGCAGCCTGATGTTACTGACTGCACTGTTGGTGGCGGCAAAAGTGAAGGTTAGAGCGTAACGTAGAATGCGTGCAGGCCTGATAAGCGACGCGCTATCAGGCCTTGTGCTATCAGGCGGCGACCCGCACTTTGCGGCGGGAATCGAGCGAAATGAGCATCACCGATGAGACAATCAACAGCGTGCCCAGCCAGTCTGGCAGGGAAAACGCCACCCCCAACAAGACCACCGAGAGCAGGGCGCTGCTCAGCGGTTCGGCGCAACTGAGAATACTGGCTTTCGAGCCGCCAATGAGCTGTGCGCCTTTCAGGTAAAGGCTGAAGGTGAGCGCCGTGCCGATCACCACCAGGTAGAAAAACGCCATCAACAGGCGGCCATCGACGACAAAATCACTCCCCTGCCCGCCAAAGAACGGCGTCAGCATCAGCCCTGCCAGCAACATACTCCAGCCGACAATCGGTAGCGTGCCGTAACGGGCGATAAGCGCTGCGGGATAGGTGGTATAGAACGCGGCGGAAAATGCCGAAACAATCCCCCACAGCAGCGCGTCCGGAGAAATAGAGAGCGACGTCAGATTGCCATGCGTCACCAGCAGGAAGGTGCCGAGCAGCGAGGTAAAAATGGCGGATGCCACCGGCAGGGTTGGCCGGGCTTTACGCGCCAGCGCAAACCACGCCACGATAATGGTCGGCGATAAAAATTGCAGCACCGTCGCGGTGGCGGCGTTGGATTTTTCGATGGTCAGTAAAAAGGTGAGTTGCACAATCAGTGCGCCAAACAGCGAGAAAAACAGCAAACTGAAGGTGTCTTTGCGGCTTTTGAGGATCGCGAAAATCTTGTCGCCGTGCACAAACGAAAGCGTCAACAAAATCACGCCGGTGAACAGCAGTCGCGTCATGGTTAACCACGGCGACGAAATATGACTCTTCTCCATAATGTACTGCGCACACACCCCGGAACTGCCCCATAACACGGCGGCCGCCAGTACACAAAGCATCCCTTTTTTCGTGGAACCCATCGTCTAACCCAACTCTGTCATGCTGATTGCTTATTAATAAGGCGCGCATCATAACACATGTACAGAGTTTAACCGGAGGCGGCTGAGGGGGACCGCCTCCGGTTTTTACATCAGAACCAGGCTTCCCACATCGCGCCGACGTTAAAGGAATCGAGCGTGGTGTCGGTCGTGCCGTTGACGCGTGCGGTGCGTTTGTTATCCACTTCGCCGCCGGTCACATAGAAGCGCAGCATCGGGCGGAACTCAGGCCCCATCGCGATAGAGATATTCTGCGAGAGGGTGACTTTCCAGCCGTGGTTATCGCCGCCATCGTCATAATCGACGCGCTGATAACCCGCTTCCAGCCAGGTGGAGTGCACATCGTTCCACCAGTGCATTGGGCGCACAATCACGCCATAGTTGCGGCGGTTATCCGCTTTATTGGCGCTGTTATCGTAGTCATGGAACGCCAGCAAGTAGTCCACTTGCGTCTGCCGGGAGAACTTGTAGCTGCCCTCAAAGCTGGCGTAAATCGCTTTCAGATCGTCGGTTTTATTGAAGACGCTGTTGTCGGCGTTATCGGAGTAGCGGGCGATCACTTTATTTACCCCGTGATCGTTGGTGTGGCTGAGCACCACGCCGCCCTGCCAGGCTTTCAGACGATCTTCGCTTTCAATCGCTTTTGAGTCGAAACCGTAGTTGGCGTAAATCTCCAGATCGAGCGGCCCGACCTTCATACCGTGAATTTTTGAGGTGACGGCATAGTTGCCTTTATCACCGACGTTCGAACTACCGGTACAGGTTATGCGCGACGGGTTGGCTTCATCTTCCAGCACTTCCGGGCTACAGGATTCGACCGCGCCGACGGCGGCCACATCAAACTGCACGCCGCCAATATCGAAGTTTTTCACCCCGGCGCCCTGGCCATCGTGGTTCATCCAGAAGTAGTCGTTGATCCCCTGTTGCGGACGCTGGTGGAAGTCACGCCCGGCCCAGAAGTACGCATTCGGGTTGGAGGCCAGCAGGTTGGTGACGCCGGCATAGGCTTTTTTCAGGTTAACTTCGTCGCCCCAGTGATCAAACATCACGTTGACGTCCCAGATCGCGCCGTTACCGCTTTTAAACGCTTTCGAGAGCTGGAATTCACCGCCGTTGCCTTCGTTACCCAGACGACCAATGGCCGACGCGCCATTATAGGAGCCGTCGACACCGACATATTTCTGATCGCCGGTCTGGAAATGTGCGCCATAACGGGCGTAGCCGCTGAATTTCACGCCGTAGGGAATGGCCATATCCGGCGTTTGCGCCGTACTTTGCGGTTCGACAATCACATCCGCTTTTTTATTAATGGCGGCGTCCATTTTGGCCTGACGGTCCGCCAGTGCTTTATCCACCGCTTTGGCGACGATGGCGTCTATTTGCTCTTGGGTAAATTCTTGTGCGAAGACGGATCCAGAGCAAAGGGTAGCCGCAACCGCCAGCGCCACTGGAAGTTTTTTATTTATTCTCATGGTTATCTCAATGTAGTAAGTTGTTCTCAGACAATAACCTTCCGTTCCTCAGTGGACAGAAAATATTGCCATCATCAAAACAAAATGCTTTATTTTAGTAACTCGGGTACAGAATAATTAAGATTTACCGTAATCAATTCTCCATTTATTAACGTTGATAGAGCTGGATTATTTCCTCCGATAATTCACGCGCCAGCAGCGAGGTCATTAAATGATCCTGGGCATGCACCATAATTAATGTCATGGGCTGTCGGGCTTCACCGGCATCCTGTTCAATTAATTTTGTTTGCATCTGATGCGCCTGACGGGAATAACCGTCGGCTTCGCGCAGCAGATTGCGCGCCTCTTCCATGTTGCCTTCCCTTGCCGCACGCAGCGCTTCAAAGCACAGGCTGCGCGACTGTCCGGCGTTGACGATAATCTCCATTACCGCTTCTTCAAGTGCGACCATCATAATTTAATCCTGATTAAAACCATTTTGAGAAGCGGTTGCGGCGAACCACTCTCCGCTTTTCTTAATGGTACGTTGCTGGGTTTCTAAATCTAACTGCACAAAACCGTAACGGTTTTTATAGGCATTACACCATGACCAGTTATCAATAAATGTCCACATATGATAACCGAGGCAATTACAGCCTTCGCTAATACCTTTATGTAACCAGGTCAGATGATCACGAATAAAGGTAATACGATAACTGTCGTTAATTTGCCCGTTTTCAATAAAACGCTGTTCATTCTCGACCCCCATACCGTTTTCAGAAATAAAACAGCGTGGGTTGCCATAATTTACGCGCAGGTTGGTAATAATATCGTAAATACCGGGTTCATAAATTTCCCACCCGCGATACGGGTTCATTTTGCGGCCTGGCATTTCGTAATAATCAAACAACCACTCTGGCATAAACGGCGATGCGGGATTGACCGCGCTGTCCCGGCACTTTACCCGCCGCGGCTGGTAATAGTTGATGCCGAGCAGATCGATTTTCCCTTCTGCAATGAGCGAGATATCCTCCGGCTGGCAGGCGGGGAGCTGATCGTACTCTTTCAGCAGCGCCACCAGGTCAGCGGGATACTCGCCACGCAGTACCGGGTCGAGAAAACTGCGGTTGAACAACAAGTCTGCATAGTGCGCCGCTTGCAGATCCGCCGGATGCTGCGAACGGGGATACGACGGCGTCAGGTTCAGTACAATGCCAATTTCACCGGAATAATGCCCGGCGCGAAACGCGCGTACTGTGCTGGCATGGGCCAAAACCGTGTGGTACGCCACCGTGGCGGCACGTTTGAAATCCACCACGTTTGGGTAATGGAAATCGTACAAATACCCGCCTTCTACAGGCACGATGGGTTCGTTAAAGGTAAACCAGTGCTGAACCCGGTCGCCGAACAGCTCAAAACAGATTTGCGCGTAGCGGCTGAATGCCTGCACCACTTCCCGGTTTTCCCAGCCGCCTTTTTCCTGCATCACCATCGGCATATCGAAGTGAAACAGCGTAATAAACGGCGTAATGCCCTGCGCCAGCAGTTCGTCGATCACCGCGTTGTAAAATTCCACCGCCTGCGGATTCACCTCGCCGGTTCCGTCCGGGATCAGGCGCGCCCAGCTGAGAGACGTACGAAAACTGTTGTGATTGAGCTGCTTTAACAGCGCGACATCCTGCCGCCAGTGGCGGTAAAACGTGGACGTCTCCTGCGGCCCAATCTGCTGGTGAAAGCGCCAGGGTTCCCGGGCGTGCCAGGCATCCCAAGTGGTGGCGCTTTTCCCGCCTTGCTGGCTTTCCCCTTCGGTTTGCAGTGCGGAACACGCGCTGCCCCACCAGAAGTTTGCGGGAAATACGTATTTCATTACCGACTCCTTTTCATTACTGCTTATGCATTACGGCTTAGTTACTGCGGACGGTTTCCGTCATCGGCGCAGTGTTTTGCGCTTTTTGTTCCTCTGTTTTCATCAACGAACGCTCGTAAGCGCGCAGGAACGGCAGGTACATCAGCGCAGACATCACCATACAAATCAGGCACATCACCACCGGGCTTAAGGCCCAGTTTGCAGCCCATGACGCACCAATCGGCGCAGGCGTTGTCCACGGCGTTAGCGAAACCACCTGCGCCAGCAAGCCCATTTTGGTGGCGGTCCAGGCCAGTACGGCGTTAACCAGCGGCACGCAGACGAACGGGATAAACAGCATCGGGTTCATGATGATTGGCGCACCAAACAGGATCGGTTCGTTGATGTTGAAGAAGCTCGGCACCACGCCCATTTTGCCGATAGTACGCAGATGTGCGACGCGGCTGCGCAGCAGCAGGAAGGCCAGCGGAAGCGTGGAACCGACGCCGCCAATCAGCAGGTAGTGATCCCAAAACCCTTGTAGATAAACGTGCGGCAATGCAGCACCCGCAGCCAGTGCAGCCTGGTTGGCGGAGAGGTTTGCCATCCAGAACGGGTTCATGATGCCGGTCACAATCAGTGAACCGTGGATCCCGGCGAACCAGAAGATTTGGCACAGCAGCACAGACAGCAGAATCGCGGGCAGAGAGTCGGATGCAGACACCAGCGGCTCCAGCAGGTGCATAATCGCCTGCGGCAGGATCATGCCGGTTTGCGCTTCAATAAACAGGTTCAGCGGGTGCAGCGTCCCAATGATCACCAGTACCGGAATGAGAATTTCAAACGAGCGGGCAACGCCGGTCGGCACCTCTTTCGGCAGGCGAATGGTGATGTTGTGCTGTTTCAGCCAGGCATAGACGCGAGCGGAGTAAATCGCGGTCAGCAGCGCGGTAAAAATCCCCTGTCCGGAAAGGTACTGGGTGGAGATTTTGCCGTCTGCATAGGGTGCTGCCACCAGCAAAAACGCCATAAATGCCAGCAGGCCGGTCATCACCGGGTCGAGATTAAACTGGCGACCGAGGCTGGCGCCGATACCGACGGAGATAAAGAACGTCATTACCCCCATGCTGAGGTTAAACGGCAGCATCAGTTGCGCGCGATACTCGGTGGAGAAATCGAGCCAGGCGCGGGCGAAACCGACGGTGGTGTCGGCGGAGAACGGTGGGAAGATAAACACCAGCATAAACGAGCCGATGATCATAAACGGCAGTGCGGCGGTAAAACCGTCGCGGATAGCGATAACATATTTTTGCTGCCCAAGACGACCGGCCAGCGGCGTAATGGTTTGCTCGATAACCGTAATCATTGATTGATATAAGGAACTCATAAGAACACCTTGTTAATGTGCCGCTTCAATCAGCGACAGAGCATAGTCCAGCACCTTTTCGCCACGTTGCATGCCGTAATCCATCGGGTCGATGGGTTGTACCGGAATGCCCTGAGCGGCGGCCTTTTCTGACAGCGTTTTTAACATGTATTTTACTTGTGGTCCGAGAAGCACAACCTGATAACGCGGAAACTGCGTGTCAAATTCCGCCACGCCGTACGCGTCAATCTCCACCGGTAATTCGCGTTCCTTCGCTGCTTCCAGCATCTTCCTCACCAGCAGGCTGGTGGACATCCCGGCTGAGCAACACAACATAATCCTGTACATCGTCATTCATCCTCGAAATGTAAATAGTTATTGCGGAGGTGATTGGACATCATACGGAAACCGGTTTCCATTTCTTCGGGATAGAAGTGTGATTGCTGTCAATATCTAATGGTTGCAAGGCTGTGTTATTGGATTTTCATCACAGATTTGGATGATGAATTGAGAACAAAAATGACAAAACGGAAAATCGGTTTCCATCAAAAACGGAAACCGTTATACTGCGAACGGTTAGATTTTAGTCGTTGCTGTAATTGGAATTTGCAGGTGCTGTAATGCGCCTGTCTGGGGAGAAAGATGTCTACAATCAACGATGTATCACGTTTAGCTGGGGTGTCCAAAGCCACAGTCTCACGGGTGTTGAGTGGTTCGCGCGGCGTTAAGGAAGCCAGTCGCCTCGCGGTACTGAAAGCGGTTGATGAGCTGAACTACCGGCCCAACGTTATCGCGCAGTCCTTGCTCAGCCAGTCGACAGGCTGCATCGGTGTTATTTGCGCCCAGGACAATATCAACCAAACCACTGCCTACCTCTACGCACTGGAAAAACATTTAAGCCAGAGCCAGAAACATTTGCTGTTACGCTTCGCCAATAGCAAGGCGGAAGTGATGAGCGCCCTCGATGAGCTGACCTGCGGGCTGTGTGACGATGTGTTGGTTATCGGCGCGCGCTTCCCGCTCCATATCGACGATGAAAATGTCATTCTGGTGGATTGTGTGGAATCCGCGACGACCACGCCGAACAGCATCCAGTTCGATCACGCGTTTGCAGCGGAAACCGCCTGTAATTATCTGATTAGCCAGGGACGTCGACAAATTGCACTGATTCACCCCAACAGCGCCGCAGCCGATCAGGTGTTATTGGGTTATAAGCTGGCGCTGGAAAACAATTTCCTGCCGTTTAACCGCAACCTGGTGTTTATGGATGATACCTCTTCATCGGTGGCGCTTCAGGTGCTGCTTAATAACGCAACGACGTTGAATTTCAATGCCTTGCTGGTAGCAGACGAGCAGGAAGCGCAGCGGGTTATTCCCCAGTTGCAGGCGTTTAATAAAACCGTGCCTGGCGACATTATGGTGTTTAGCCTTGCCGGTTCGCTGCATTTACCGGGTATTCCAACGATCCCTGCCATTGAATATTCGATGGATGCGATGGCCGCGAAAATCGTTGCCTGGCTGAATGAGAAAACCCAAAGCGTGCTGGGTTCGTACCGGGTGCGCGGGGATTTAATTATTCCGGATGTCCGTAAACGCTAGCGTCAGGTAATAAATTTGTTAAGGCCTCCATCCGGAGGCTTTTTTATTGCCTTGTGCAACGCCCTAATTATTCACATCGATTATATCCATGAGGATATATCTTGAATTAATCCTAAATTTTTATGAGAAATAGCCATTTTGCCTGGCTACATATTGCTTTGTAATTTGTTCCATAGGAATATACTCAAAACTAATAATTAATAACCACTTAACCCAAATTTATTTATTGGGTCAGGATGTTTTTTCTCATGGATGGTCGCGTGCGTTATCTGGTCTTATTTTTATTATTTGCGGCGACGGCACAGGCCGCGCCTTTATCTCCGGCCGATCGTGACGCCGTGCGTCAGCAGCAGGAGCAGTTGCTGCTGCAGAACCAGCAACTGCGCGACGAACTGGAACGCAGCACCTCGCTGCCGCGCGCAGGCCAGAGCCTGCCTGCCTCTCAGCCCGGCGGCCCCTGCTTTGCCATTCACACCATCACCCTTTCCGGCGTCACCCTTATCAGCGCAAAGGCGCAGCAGAAACTGACTGCCCCCTGGCAGAACCGGTGCCTGAATATGGCGAAAATAACGGAACTCACCGCCGCCATTTCTGACTGGTATATCAGCCGGGGCTATATTACCAGCCGGGCCTTTCTCACGGAGCAGGATTTATCGCAGGGGGAATTACGCATTGTGGTGCTGGAGGGGAAATTACGCCATATCCGCCTCGACGGCGACTCCCCGCGTATGCTGAAGATGGTGTTTCCGGGGCTGGAAGGAAAAGTCCTTAACCTGCGGGATATTGAACAGGGCATGGAGCAGATTAACCGCCTGCGCAGTAATCCCGTGCAGATTGAAATAGTGCCGGACAGCGAACCCGGTTATTCCACGGTGAATTTAACCGCCACGCCGGAATTTCCGTTAAGCGCCAGCGTGTCGCTGGATAACAGCGGGCAGAAAAGCACCGGTGAAAATCAGTTAAACGGCTCGCTTGGCGGAAATAACCTGCTGGGCGTGGCGGATAAATGGTTTGTCAGCGGCGGGCGCAGCAGTGATTTCGCCACCGGCTATGACGCGCAGAGTTTCCAGGCCGGGGTCAGCGTCCCCTGGGGCTACAGCCTGCTGGACTACAGCTACGCCTGGAGTAACTACCGCACCACCCTCATCAATATGGGCTACCCGTGGATGTCAACCGGTGACACGAAAACCCACCGCCTGAACCTTTCCCGCGTGGTGTTCCGCAACGGCGACATCAAAACCGCGCTCAGTGCCGGTATCACGCAGCGCTCATCGCGCAACTGGCTGAACGACGCGCCGCTGACCAGCAGCACCCGCAACCTCTCCAGCCTGCAGCTGGGCGTCAGCCACACGCAGAAAATCCTCGGCGGGGTGGCGACCTTTAACCCGGCCTACAGCCACGGCACGCCGTGGTTCAACGCCGAAACGGACGAAGACAAAACCGGCGATGTGCCGCGCGCGCAGTTTCGCAAATGGAGCCTGAGCGCCAGTTTCCAGCGCCCGCTCACGAATGACCTGCTGTGGCTCACCAGCCTGTACGGGCAGTGGTCGCCGGACCGGCTCTACGGCAGCGAGCGCCTGACGCTCGGTGGCGAAAGCTCGGTACGCGGTTTTAAGGAGCAGTATATCTCCGGCGACAACGGCGGTTACTGGCGCAACGAACTGAATTACGCCCTCTTCACCCTGCCGGTACTCGGGCAAATCAGCGCCACCGTGGCGCTGGACGGCGGCTGGCTGGAAAAAGACCGCCTCGACCGCTATGCCAGCGGCACAGTGTGGGGGGCGTCGGCGGGCCTCGGCAGCGCCGGACGCGGGTTCGCCAGCCAGATTTCTGCCGGCACGCCACTGCACTATCCCGACTGGCTCGGACCGGACCACATCAGCGTTAACTGGCGCGTGGCTGTCACTTTTTAAAGGATGAAAAAGATGCATACCGATAAACCGGTTCGTTTCTCCCAGCGCGCACTGAGCTGGCTGATAATCAGCCTGCTGGTCTGGCAGCCGGTGGCCCCGTCTTTTGCCGCCGCCATCACGCCGGACGGCCCGGCGACCATGGACAAAGCCGCCAACGGCGTGCCGGTGGTGAACATTGCCACGCCGAACGGCGCGGGTATCTCGCACAACCGGTTTAACGAGTACAACGTCGGCCCGGAGGGGCTCATCCTCAATAACGCCACCGGGCAGCTGACGCAGACGCAGCTTGGCGGGCTTATCCAGAACAACCCGAACCTGCGCGCCGGGCAGGAAGCCAGAGGCATCATCAACGAAGTGACCGGCGGCAGCCGTTCACAGCTGCAGGGCTACACTGAGGTGGGCGGTAAGGCGGCGAACGTGATGGTTGCCAACCCGTACGGCATCACCTGTAACGGCTGCGGGTTTATCAACACGCCGAATGCCACCCTGACCACCGGTAAGCCGCAGTTTGACGCGGCGGGTAACCTGGCGGCGCTGGAGGTGACAAAAGGCACGATTACCGTGGAAGGGAAGGGGCTGGATGCCAGCAGCAGCGATGCGCTGTCGCTGATTGCCCGCGCCACCGAAGTGAACGCCGCCATCCATGCGAAGGATTTGACCGTTACCAGCGGGGCGAACCGGGTGGATGCGGGCGGGAAAGCGACGGCGATTGCCGGAGAAGGGGCGGTGCCCGTGGTGGCGGTCGACACCGGTGCGCTGGGCGGGATGTACGCCAACCGTATTCATCTGGTCTCGACGGAAAAAGGGGTGGGGGTCAACCTCGGCAACCTGACGGCGCGCCAGGGCGACATCACGCTGGATGCAAACGGCAGAATGACCGTGAAAAACAGCCTCACCGGCGGTTCACTCACGGCGAAAAGCGACGGTGTGACGCTGTCCGGCAGCCATAAGGCTGGCGGCGCTATCACGGTTAACAGCACGCAGGATGTGGCGCTGAGCGGCGCCACGCTGGCCGCCGACGGTAAACTGACGCTCAGCGGCAGTGACAATACCACGCTGACGGGCAGTTCCCTGACCAGCGGCGGGGAGATGGCGGTTTCCGGGAAGCAGATTGCCACCGATGCCGCCAGTCAGGCGAATGCGGCGGGGAATGTCCATCTGAATGCCAGCGACATTAACCAGCAGGGCTCGCTGATTTCCGGCGCGGACATGACCCTGGCGGCAGACAGCGCCACGCTGAACGGCACGCAGGCGGCAAAAGGCGCGCTCAGCGTCAGTGCGAAAACGCTGCGCCACAGCGGTAAAACGGCGGCATCTGCGGTGACGATGACCACGCCGGATGCGTTCACCAACAGCGGCACGCTGGTGGCGGACAGCCTGAATCTGAGCGGGCAGCAGATCATCAACAGCGGTCTGTTGCAGGGCACCCGTTCGCTGAACCTGCAAACCGGGCGGCTGGATAACCTCGCCAGCGGCACGCTTTACTCTGCCGGTGATTTCACGCTCTCCCTTCCGGAACTGACTAACGACGGCCTGATCACCAGCGACGGTGCGTTACGCCTGAGCGGCAGCACACTGGCCAACGGTGGCGAAATCAACGGGGTGAACCTGTTCAGCGATTACGCCAGCCTGAGCAACAGCGGGCGGCTGCTGGCGGATAACGGGCTGAGCCTGACGGCGGACAATATCACTAACAGCGGTCTGCTGGCCGCGAAAACCGTGGATATCACGGCCGACACGCTGCACAACCCGGGGGATATTCAGGGTGATGAGACGCTGACGCTGGCGGCGCAGACCACCGCTAATAGCGGTAATTTGCGCAGTTCAGGTGCACTGACGCTGAGCGGGCCGACACTGGAGAACGGCGGCCTGATTGCCGCAGACAGGCTGGTGCTGAATGTCGCCGCACTGACCAACAGCGGGACATTGCAGGGCACAGACCTGCTGACCGCCACCGGCACACAGCTCACCAACCAGCAGGGCGGCCTGCTGCTGAGTGCGGGCAGTCTGGTGCTGAAAAATGATCGCCTGATTAACGCCGGGCAGCTACAGGGCGACACGCTTGACCTTGCCACCGGCGAGTGGATCAACACCGGGAATGCGCTCGGCGAAAACGGGCTGAACGCCAGCGTCAGCGGTAATGTGACCAACCAGGGCAGGCTGCTGAGCCAGCAGGCGCTGACGCTGCGGGCGGCCAGCAGCCAGAACAGCGGATCGCTGATGGCAAAAGTGCTCGCCCTGCACGGCGATTTACGCAACAGCGGCCTGTTACAGGGAACGGAAAACCTGACGTGGGACGGCGACAGCCTGACCAGCAGCGGGCAGATGGTCAGCGGCGACAGCCTGGCGCTGCGCGGCACAGCGGTGAGTAACCAGGGCAGTGTGCTGAGCCAGAATCTGGCGGATATCACCGCCACAGAGGTACTGAATGACGGCACGCTGGCGGCGAAAGACCTGCGCATTAGCGCGCCGCGTCTCACCAGCAACGGCATTTTACAGGGCAACGACAGCCTGATCCTGAACTCGCAGACGCTGGTCAACGGCAGCACCGGGCAATTAATCAGCGGCGGCGACCTGAACCTGGATCTGACCACGCTGGACAACCAGGGGCTGCTGTCGGTGAATGACAGCCTCACGCTTCATGCCGCCACGCTGAGCAACAGCGGCCAGATTGCTGCAGGCAGCGTCGCGGTTACCGGCACCACCGTTACCAACAGCGGCGTGATCCAGGGGACAACACTGGCGCAGGCCACCGCGGACACCCTTATCAACGCGGAGACGGGCAAATGGCTCTCCGGCGGCGCGCTGGCTTTCAGCGCGGCGACACTGACGAACAACGGTCTGTGGCAGGGTACGCAGGGCCTGACGCTGAACGCCGACACCCTCACCACCGCCAGCGGTTCGCGCACCCTGAGCGGCGGAGATTTCACGCTGCATGCCGGACAACTGTCCACGCAGGGCACATTGCAGGGCGGGAAGGTCAACATCACGGCGGATGACTGGACGCTCGGCGGTTCACTGCTGAGCCAGGGCGATTTCACCGCCGCCGTGGGCGGTACGCTGACGCTGCCGGGTTCGCTCAGTAGCCAGGGCACGGCGGATATTCAGGCGCAGACGCTGCGCAACAGCGGGCAGCTCCTCAGCGAAGGCGATGTCACGCTGAGCGGACAGACGCTGGAAAATAACGGTGCGGTACAGGGGAAAACCCTGACGGCGCATGAGGCAGGCATTACCAACAACGGCACGCTGACCGGTCTGGACAGCCTGACGCTGGACGCCGCACAACCTGCCGCCAGACTGATGGCGCGGATGGCGATGGCCGCTCCGCAACTGACGCTGATCAACGGCGAGACCGGTTCACTGTTAACGCAGGGTACGCTCGGTATCACCGCCGGGACGGTGGACAATGGCGGGCTCTGGCAGGGCAACGCGATTCTGCTGGCGGCGCAGTCGCTGGATAACCGCGGCGCAATCCGGAGCGCGGGCGACCTGAACCTTCAGCTTACCGGCAACCTGAATTCAGCCAAGGGCAGCAAAATCACCGCCCTGGGCACGGCGGCCCTGCAGGCATTGTCGCTGAGTAATCAGGGGCAGTGGGCGGCGAAAAACCTGACCCTGCACGCAGACACGCTGACCAACAGCGGAGCCGTCAGCGGCAGCGACGGGCTGACGGTCACCCTGACGGGAAATGCGACCCAACTGGCGGGCGGCTCGCTGGCCAGTAACGGTGTGCTGAACCTGAATGCAGACACGCTCGGCAATGCAGGCAACATCCAGGGGAACGGTCTGGTGGTCGCGGCGAATTCGCTGACCAACAGCGCAGGCGGTGAACTGGTGAGTACGCAGGGGCTGACCCTGACCGCGCCGTCGCTGTTTAACTACGGGCTGATTCAGGGCGCGGGGGACACCCGCGTCGACAGCACCACCCTGGCGCGCAACGAGGGCAGGCTGCTCTCCGGCGGGCAACTGACGCTGACCACCCCGCAGTACACCGGCGCAGGCTGGCTGCAGGCCACCACGCTTATCCTGAATGCCGCAAACAACGGCGGCACCGGCACGCTGCTGGCCGATCAGATGACGCTCACCGGCGACAGCTTCACGAACCAGGGCACCACCCAGGCGAATACCCTGGCGCTCAATTACCGGCAACTGACTAATAACGGCACACTGCTCGGTAACAACCAGCTGACGGTGAACGCCACGCAGGTGGAGCAGTCCGCCGGCGGTAAGCTGTTCAGCGGCGGCGACCTGTTTGTGGGGGCAAGCGGGCTGAATGCACTGGGTCAGGTGGTGGCGCTGGGCAACCTGACGCTGCAACTGACAAACGCTTTCACCGCAAAAACCACGCTGGCGGCAGGCAAAACCCTGAGCGTCACCAGCAACGGGGCGATTGATAACCAGAGTGTGATGCAGGGCCAGGCGGTGAATCTGAGCGCGGGCGGACAACTGACCAGTAACGGGCAAATCACCACCTGCAGCGGCGCGAGCACATTAAGCGGCAGCGACATCGTGCTGAACGGCAACAGCGCCCTTCAGGGTGGCGGCGATATCACGCTGGCCAGCCGGGGGAATATCACCGCAAACGGTTTTGCCGGCACGACGGGCAGCCTGACGCTGAGCGCGCCGGGCGCGATTATCAACACCGCGCTGCTGTATGCGGCAAACAACCTGGCGCTGTATGCCAACAGCATCACCAACCAGCGCGGCGATATGCTGGCGGGCAATAACCTGTGGCTGCAACGGGACGCGGCCGGTAATGCCAACGGCGAGGTGATCAACACCTCCGGCACCATAGAAACCCGCAATGGCGATATCACCATTAAGACCGGGCATCTGTTGAACCAGAGGGATGGGTTTACTGTTTCATCAAATCAACAAACCTATGTTTCCGCCACAGAACCCACCCTGAAAGTGCTGGTCTCTTCGTTCGATAAAAGCCAGATTGGTTACAACACTTCTGAATCATGTTCAGGTGGCGGTGGAGGAGAGAGTGGGGGGAAAAGTGAGCATTGTACGACTCATTACAGCATCGCACCTTTCTTTAAGACCGATGTAAAAACTATCACCCTCAGTGAGGCGCTCGTTACCGCTTCTGCAACGGGTGGAACGGGGAGGATCTCAGCAAATGGCAATATGACCATTTCTGCAGGGACGCTGGACAATATCACCAGTTCGATTCTTGCCGGGAAAAACATCGCTCTGTCTGGCAACCAGTTAAATAATAATTCTGTACAAACGGGAAAAACGAAGGTCACCCAAAACTATAAATATAATTGTGCGCCGAACTGCGAGACGAACCTCGATCCGATCCCAAGCTATACGAGCTTATCGAGTTTCTTAAAATCGCATAAGGCTTCTAAGGGCGCTATTACCTACAAGCTTGACAGTGTACCCACGACGATTGTCGAAAATGGCGAGCTCTACCGCGCAGTTATCCAGGCCGGTGGTAATGTCAGTGCCAGTTTTAGCAGTAATATCAGCAACACGACTACCACATCGAATACCAGAGGCATCAGCAACACTCTTACTGCCCCGTCACTGAATACTCTGAGCAATCAAAGTATTGGCGGTAGCGTGGCAAAACAGGCGCTGGCAAACGGCCCGGCGGCGGTGAATTCCCCGCAGTGGCAGGATCAACTGCACAACGCCCTGCAACAGATTAACGGCGGCGGTGCGCTGAGCGGCATTGGCGCACAACAAAAAGGCAATGCCAACCTCGGCAGTCTCGCCAGTGCAGGCGTGACTAATGCGGTGCTGAAAAACACCGTACCCGGCCAGCACCAGGGCAAATCCGTTGATACCAGCGCCTATCCGCTGCCGTCCGGCAACAGCGGTTATTTTGTGGTGTCGGATAACCCGAAAAGCCCGTATCTCATCACCGTTAACCCGAAACTCGACGGTCTCGGGCAGCTTGACCCGAACCTGTTTGGCGATCTCAACAAACTGCTGGGTATCAGCCCGTCTGCCGCCCCGCGTGAAACTAACCGCGCTTATACCGACGAGAAGCAGTTCCTTGGCTCCTCGTACATGCTGAGTCGCATCAAACTGAACCCGGACTACGACTACCGCTTCCTCGGCGATGCGGCATTCGATACCCGTTATGTCAGCAATGTGGTGCTGAACCAGACCGGTAGCCGCTATCTCAACGGCATCGGCTCCGATCTCGACCAGATGCGTTACCTGATGGATAACGCCGCGAATACCCAGCAGTCACTGGGGCTGCAGTTTGGCGTGGCACTCTCCGCCGATCAAATCGCATCACTGGATCACAGCATTTTGTGGTGGGAATCCGCCACGATTAATGGCGAAACGGTGATGATCCCCAAAGTTTACCTGTCGCCAAAAGACGTGACGGTAAACAACGGCAGCGTGATAGCCGGGAACAATGTCAGCCTGGAAGGCGGCGGTGTCACCAACAGCGGCAGTACACTGCTGGCGAAAAACGACCTCAGCATTGAAAGCGCCGGGGCGATCACCAACACCCACGACTCGCTGATCAAAGCGGGCGGCAATGTCGATCTCAGTGCGATTGGCGATATCAACAACGTCAGCTCCGCCATCAGCGGTAAAACGGTGGCGCTGGAGAGCCTCGACGGCAGTATCAATAACCTCACGCTTGCTAATCAGTACTCGCTGGATGCGAAGAGCAAACGCGGTTCGGTCAGCCTCAAAGACACCACGCTGGGCAGCATTGCCAGCATTACCGCGCAGGATGGTCTGTCGCTGACGGCGGGCAAAGATATCACCCTGACCGGCTCCACGCTGTCGGCAGGGGGCAATCTGCTGATGGATGCCACGGGCAATATCGCCGTTAACGCCATTCAGAAAAATGAGGCGTATGGCCAGTCCGGCTTCATGCGTAAAACAGCGACCAGCAATGCTGAAGTCTCTTACCAGGGCAGCGCCATCAAGGCAGGCGGTAACCTGGCGATGCAGGCAGGCAACGATCTGACGCTCAGCGCCAGTGATGTCAGCGCCGGGAAAAACGCGCAGCTCGCAGCCGGGAATGACCTGAACCTGAATGCAGAGCAGACCAGCCAGAACAGCCGGGTGGGCAAAGGGGAAAGCCACCGCACCGGGGTGGATAACACCACCGTCAGCGCGGGGAATAACCTGACGCTGACCGCAGGCCAGGACATCAATTCGCAGGCCGCCGGGCTGGCGGCAGAGCAGCAGGTCGGCTTGCAGGCTGGCCGCGACGTCAATCTGCTGGCGGAAGCGAGCACCCAGGGCGACAGCTACAAAGCCAGTAAGAAAACGGTCATTAACGAGAAGGTTCGCCAGCAGGGCAGCGAAATCAGCAGCGGCACCAACACGGTCATCGTGGCCGGTCGCGACATGAACGCAGACGCAGCGCAGGTTCTGGCAAAAGGTGACGTCGGCGTTTCTGCCGGGCGTGATATTAACCTGAACACCGCCACCGAAAGCGACTATTCGTACTTTGAAGAAACCAAAACCAAAAAAGGTTTCCTGAGCAAGAAAACCACCCACACCATCAAAGAAAACAGCCAGACCAACGAGAAAGGCACGCTGCTGAGCGGCGATAACGTCTCGCTGAACGCCGGGAATAACCTGCTGGTGAAAGGCTCCGCTGTGGCTGCCGAAGGGGATATCGCCCTGAAAGCGGGCAACGATGTCACTGTTGAAGCGGCGACGGAAGAGTCTTCTCACTACAGCATGAAGAAGACGAAAAAAAGCGGTGTGTTTGGCGGCGGTCTGGGCATCACCATTGGTTCACAGTCTTCTCAGGTGTCGCGTAAGGGCAGCGAAGTCGCGCAAAGCGATGCACGCAGCGTGATCGGCACCACCGGCGGCAACGTGATTATCAACGCCGGTAACCAGGCGACGCTGAGCGCAGCCGATGTGGTCGCCGCGCGTAAACAGGGCGATACCGAGCGTAAAACCGGCCATATCGACATTACCGCCAGCGACATTGCGATTATCCCTGGTAAGGATGTGGTGCAGGAGACGGTGAAACAGTCCAGCAAGAGCAGCGGCGTGGGCATCTCCCTCTCTGACCCGATTATCGATGCGGTGCGCAATGTGCGCGACATCGTCAAGATGGGCGGCAGTGGCATCACACAGGGGAAAACCCTGGCAGGTGAAGCCGCAGCGACCTTTGCCGATCTCGGTGGCGGCGCATCGTTGCCGATCAGCTACGGGCGTTCGTCGTCAAAAAGCGAATCCCATTATTACGGTGAGTTCGCCACCGGCAGCAACCTGACAGCGGCAGGTAATATCCAGTTGGATGCCACAGGGGCGAAAAGCCCGGGCGACGTGCTGATTGGTGGCAGCCGCCTCGGCGCGGGCGAAGCGGTGATTATCGATGCGAAAAACAATGTCGATATCGCCACCTCAACCGACAAAGAGCGCCTGAGCACCAGCGCCAGCAGCAGTAGCTGGAGCATCACAACGCAAGCGCCCACCATCGGTTCCGCTATCCGTACCGTGGAAGGCGGGCCGAACCACGGCGCTAAAATTCTGCCGTTCGGTATGGAGAAATCCAGCAGCAAGGGGGACAAGCAGACCACCACGCAGACCGGCAGCGAGATTTCCGGAAAGGACATCTACATCACCAGCCAGAACGGGCATGTGAATGTTTCTGGTAGCTCGCTGGCGTCAATTAACGACCTGTTGTTATCGGCGAAAAACGGCGATATCAACGTCACCACCGGCAATAACACCGTCAATGACAAGCAGAGCGGCAGCCAGAGCATGGTCGGCGCCCTCGGCGGCGACGGTTACAGCGGCAAAGTCGGCTACAGCAGTTCAAAACATGCCTCGCAGCTCGACAGCAACCAGCAGAGCACGCTGCGTAGCCAGATTGCCAGCAAAGACGGTGATGTGGCGCTACAGGCGAAAAAAGATGTGTCGGTAAACGGTGCGGATATCAGCGCCGGTAAGTCGCTGGCGATCAGTGGCGAGAACGTGCGGCTGGATGTCAGCGAAGACCGTCTGCATACCCAGAGCGAGTCCTCTTCGACGCAATACGCTGCGACAGCGTCGGCGTCTGGTTGGGCCGTCACCGCCGCACAGGCGCTGGAGAGCGCAGCCCGCTCTGCGGAAGAGGGGCGCGACCCGCGTCTGACGGCTATCTATGCCGCGCAGGCCGGGCTGACCACCGCCGTTAACGTGGCGAAAGAAGCCTATGACTCGTCAATGGTGCGGGTGAGCGTGGGCGTTTCCGCCGGAACCTCGAAAGAGAAGCAAGATTACCGCAGCCAGCAACAGCAGGGCAGTCATCTTGCCGCCGGGGAGTCGGTGATCGTCAAAGCCGATCAGGATATCACTGCCCAGGGCATCACTATCACCGGTAAAAACGTGGTGCTGGACGCCGGACGCGACATCACGCTGACGGCAGCACAGGACACGGATAAACAGAAGAGCAGCAGCAGTGGCAGCCAGTATTCCCTGGGCGTGAGCTTCTCGGCGATTGGCCAGCAAAACGGCTTTACGGTGGATATCGGCGCCAGCCGTTCGCAGAGCAAAGAGAACGGCAGCAGCCTGGTTAATCACAACAGCCAGATCCACGCAGATGAGACGCTGAACGTGAATAGCGGGCGCGATACCACGTTGCAGGGCGCGGAGCTTCATGGCGATCGGGTGATTGCCGATGTGGGCCGCAACCTGACCATCAGCAGCCAGC
Organism: Kosakonia sp. N21; assembly: GCF_050587465.1. NCBI lineage: Bacteria > Pseudomonadati > Pseudomonadota > Gammaproteobacteria > Enterobacterales > Enterobacteriaceae > Kosakonia > Kosakonia sp. N21. The sequence goes on from NZ_JBOBHR010000010.1 coordinate 104,248, forward strand.
AGGACAAAGCCGAATACGACAGCAAATCCAGCTCCACGGGTGTGAACGTCAGCATCTGCGTACCGCCCATCTGCGGCGGCACCTCGGTGCAGGGCAGTGTGAGCGTCAGCAGCGGCAAGATGAATAACGACTACCAGTCGGTTATCGATCAAAGCGGGATTTTCGCGGGTAAAGGCGGCTTTGATATCAACGTTGGCAGCCACACGCAACTGGACGGCGCAGTGATTGCCTCGAATGCCGATGCGGCGAAAAACCGTCTCAGCACCGATACGCTGGGCTGGAGCGATATTCATAACAAGGCTGAGTCCAGCGGCAGCCAGTTCGGCATGAACGTCTCCGGCGGCGTGGAGAAAGTCGAAAAAACCGGGGAGTTCAAACCCACTACCGGTGAGACCGCGAAAGAGGGCCAGAAAGGCGAGTACAAAGCGATGCCTGGCGGGCTGCCGTCGATGACGATGGCGAGCGTGTCGGAAAGCGCCAGCAACACCACGCACAGCGCGATTGCCGCAGGTGACATCATCATTCGCGACAAGGCGAACCAGCAGCAGGATGTGGCAGACCTGAGCCGCGATACGGCGAATGCGCACAACGCGCTGGAAAACAACTTCGACAGGCAGGCCATCAAAGACAAGCTGGAGATTCAGCAGCAGGCGTCGTCGCTGGGTACGCAGGCAATGACGGCGTATATGGACAGCAAGCTGGACGCTGCGAAGAAGAAAGTGCGTGACGAGATGGCGGCGCGCGGCGAGCTGAAAGGGCTGAGCGATGAGGAGATCAACGACAAAGTCACCGCATCGGCTGAATTTAAAGAGGTGGATAAGGAGTACGGCATCGGCAGCCCGTTCTGGACCGCCAGTTCGGCGATGACCGGGTTACTGGCGGGTGTGCTTGGCGGCAATGTGCAGAGCGGTATGGCGGCGGGCGCAGCACCGGTGCTGGCGAAACTGGTAAAAGAAGCCACACACGAAAGTGACGCGGCACGTATAGCGCTGCATACGGTGATTTCCGCCGCGCTTGCCAAAGCACAGGGCGGTAATGCCACCGCAGGTGCCATCGGCGGGTTTATCGCCTCCGCCGGGGCAGAACAATTTGCTCAGGCGCTGTATGGCAAAAAAGCCGATCAGTTAAACCCGGATGAGAAGATGGTGATCCTCAACCTGGTGTCGGCAGTAGGGGCAGTCGGCGGCGGCGTGGCAACCGGCAACACCAACGGCATGGTCAGCGCAGGGAATGCGGCGCGGGTTGAGGTTGAGAATAACTCGCTGTTCTTGTACGTCAATCCCGACGCCTATCAGGAAGAGTTTAAGAAAACAGGCGATCCACTTTACCGGCTGACTGAAAAATATGAGCAGGAAGTCAGGGAACATGCTGAAGCAGGCGATCCGGTAGCAATACAGGAATTACACAAGCTCGAAGAGTCCAAGGAAAACGCCAGAATAGCTGTTGCAGCTTATGGTGCTGTAGCTGCCGGTGTGGTCGCGCCGGAAGTGATTGCTGCTGCGAGAGCCGCAGCCAGCGGTTGTGCAGAAAACCTGGTACTTTGCGCCAACGAGGTCAGCATCTGGCTGGCAGAGATGGCTGCCGGAGATGCGTTACCGGCAGGTCTGACACTGGCAACAGCCAGCAAGATAACCGTAACTGAACTGTCGGAACTGAAAGCGCTGATGGTGGTTGAGAAGCAGGCCGGGACTAAAGTGACTCCGGAAACAGTCCGCCAGCTAGTAAAAACGGGTGACAATGCTGCGCCAGAGCTTAGGATCGTCGATATCAACTCTGGCGGAAAAGGTAACTGGAGCAAAGAGCTTAATAAACCGCAGCCGAATACTATTTATAAAGTGGATGGCGATAAAGTTTACAAGACGGATAATCTTGCAAGACCGAACCAGGTAGAAGCTACCCTTAGCCCTAATGTAAAAGACAGAAATACCTATCAGCAATGTAAAGCGGGTAAATGTGGTATTGACGGTGATGAAGGTGGTCACTTAATCGCCTCCATCTTTAACGGTCCGGGCGAAAAACTGAATCTTTTGCCGATGGATGGTAACCTGAATAAAGGCGCATGGAAGCAGATGGAAAATACCTGGGCGAAAGCGCTGAGTGAAGGCAAGGAAGTGAAGGTCAATATCCAGCCATCTTATGTAGGTGATAGTGTCAGGCCAGATAAATTCTACGTAGAATATACGATAGATGGAGGAAGACCTATTGCAGAAACATTCAAGAATGCACCAGGAGGTAAATAATGCGAACTGACCAGGAAATCTACAACGATATTGGTTCAATATTACTGGCAGTAGTTCCTGATACCGGATCGAAGGTAATCATGCGAGCGGAGTTATCACCTGAGAATGATCATTGTAAATGTGAATTTGATTATGTAGATAAACTTACAGGAAAGATGAATTGGTTCTCTGCCGGAGCAAGGGCTAATAGTGATCTACTAGATCTTCTGGTCGAGTTAAGAAATTACTTTTTAGCCAACTTCAACTCCCAGGAAAAACCATTCTGGCACGGCTGTGAAGTAACGGTAGATGTTGAATCGCTCAAGATAAATATCGACTTTAAATATGATGCTTAAGTAAAAAAACCAGCCGAAATAACTGGTTTTTTATTTTACAACCAGTTAGTTAGTCTAACCTGTCAGCTCTCTTCTGCGGCGTGGTAATCACCTGTATAAACTCCGCAATCTGCCTCTGCTTGCGGGCGGAGAGCTTTTTGCAGGCTTTACGCAACGCGACAACGACTTCCGGTTCTGTTGCCGACTGTGGTTCCTGCGCAGTCAGTATCAGACAGCCCGGCATCACCCGCACCTCCAGTGGCGTCCCAGTCTCAAAGCCTGCCTCTGTCAGCCAGTGGCCTTTAAGGGTGACCGCCGGAACGGGCTGATACTTTGCGTCACTGACATAACCCACGGTATAGCGCCGGGTTGTGGGTGTGCCTGTCTCTGGCTTATGATGTGTCTGAATCGCCACGGATAATCTAGACACTTCCGAGCCGTTGATAATACTGGTTTTCATATTCTGTCGGTGACATCTGATCGCTGGAACCATGCCGACGCTTACTGTTATAAAACATTTCAATGTAATCAAAAATATCGCTGCGGGCTTCTTCCCGCGTTCCGTAGATCTTTTTCTTTATCCGTTCGCGTTTCAACAACTGGAAAAAGCTTTCTGCAACCGCATTATCGTGGCAGTTACCACGACGGCTCATGCTGCCCTCCAGGCCGTGTGATTTCAGGAACGACTGCCACTCATGGCTTGTGTACTGACTGCCCTGATCCGAATGAACCAGCACCTGTTTTTGGGGATTACGCCGCCATACAGCCATCAGTAGTGCGTTCAGGACAATGTCCTTTGTCATCCGGGATTGCATGGACCAGCCGATAATTTTGCGTGAGAACAGATCAACAATCACGGCAAGATACAGCCAGCCTTCGTGGGTCCTGATATAGGTTATGTCGGTTACCCAACGCTCATCCGGAGCATCCGGATTGAACTGTCGCTGGAGCCTGTTGGGCGACACGATACTGGCCTCGCCTTTACGTGCCCGCGGGCTCCGGTATCCGACCTGAGCTTTTATCCCGACACGTTTCATCAGTCGCCAGACTCTGTTGACTCCGCACTGTTGCCCGCTGTCCCACAGATCCAGATGGATCTTGCGATAACCATAGACGCATCCCGATTCCAGCCAGAACTGTTTAATCTGTCCTGTCAGTCTCAGGTCTGTCTGATGGCGTTGTGAATGTGGCTGCTGGAGCCAGGCGTAAAAGCCACTGGGATGAACATCCAGCACCCGACAGAGCATGCGAACAGGCCAGCAACGGGCGTTGTCACGGATAAAGGCGTACCTCAGTCGGACAGCTTTGCGAAGTACGCCGCGGCTTTTTTTAATATGTCCCGTTCGTCGGTAACCCGCTTCAGCTCTTTCTGGAGACGGCGGATCTCGGCCTGAGCATCTGACTGTTCTTTATGAGTGGAAGAATCCGGACCGTACTTCTTTATCCAGGCGTAAAGACTGTGGGTGGTGATATCGAGACGTGTTGCAACGCTGGAAAAAGAATAACCACGATCAACAACCTGTTTGACTGCTTCAATTTTAAACTCTTCGGGATAACGCTTACCGCTCATGGGCACCTCTCTCTTTAAGCCATCTTAAATGACTCTGAGGTGTCTGTTAAACCTGTGGCGATTCACTCCAGTTGCCTCAGACGCCGCAGTTCCGTCACGCCCAGACCGGCAAATTTCTTTTTCCAGTTGTAAAAGGTGGCCTCAGAAATGCCCATCTTTCTGCAGACTTCCCCGACGCGGGTGCCGGTTTCGGCCTGTTTCAGCGCAAACGCAATCTGCTCTTCGGTATAACGGGTCTTTTTCATGGCGATGTACCTCCCGGCGAGATGGAAGAAAGACCGGAGACTTCAGTTTAGCCTGGCACTGTTTTCAGGGAGGAGGTCAAGACCTTGAGCTGCCACGGCTTGAAAAACGCCTGCCACGCTACATCCTGAGCGTGGATGAGGTGGAGCAGGTGCTGGCGTTACCCGACCTGACCACGCCGGGCGGCATCCGTGACCGGGCGCTGATGGAAGTGCTGTGGTCAACGGGCATACGACGCAGTGAAGCCGCAGGGCTTGAGGTGTTCAGCGTGGATGCGAACCGCCGCACCCTGACTATCGTGCAGGGTAAGGGCAAACAGGACAGGGTGGTTCCTGTGGGCGAGCGGGCGCTGTGGTGGGTGCAGCGTTATCTGCACCACGTCAGGCCGCAACTGCTGGTTAACCCGCACTGTAAGGCGCTGTTCGTGGCGCTTGATGGTGTGGAAGGTCTGACGCCGAACGGCATCACCAACACGGTCAGTCACTGGATGAAAGCCTCGGGGCTGGTCGCGCACGGAAGCTGTCACCTGTTCCGCCACGCGATGGCAACGCAGATGCTGGAGAACGGGGCTGACCTGCGCTGGATACAGGCAATGCTGGGCCATGCCAGCGTCGAATCGACGCAGATATACACGCAGGTGTCGGTGCGGGCGTTGCAGGCGGTTCATGCGACGACCCACCGGCAGAGCGTGAAGCACAAATCCCGGATGACAACACGGAGGACTGACATCATAATGACAACACAATCGACACCACGCGAGGTTATGACGATGAGCAGTACCATCCACTTCCGTATCGACGAAGAAACCAAACGTCTGGCGATGCAGGCCGCAGAGCGCCAGCAGATGAGCCTGACGGAGCTGATGCGCCAGCGTGCCGAAGAGCTGGCCGCTGAAGAGCGCCGCCATCAGAGCAGCGAGCATGAAGGCTGGCTGGAAGAACAGATAGCACAGGCGTTCAGCCGTCATGATGCAGGCGAAGGTGAGTACATCAGCAACGATGAAATGGAAAACCGGATGAACGCACTGAAACAACGGGCCACGCGGGGTACGTTGTGACGGTCAGTGTTGAATGGGAAAAACGCGCACAGAGCGACAGGGAAAACATCTTCCTGTACCTGAACCGGGAAGCTGGCGCACTGGTCGCTATCGCTGCCGATGAGCGGCTGGCAGGCATGGCGACTATCCTTGCGGAGAACCCGCTTGCCGGGGTGAAAGCCGGACGCTCAGAGAAACAGCGTAAACTGGTAGTGCCTCACTTCCCGTTCATCATCGTGTATGTAGCAGAAAACGCCTGTGTGCGCATCCTGCGCGTGCTTCACACCTCCCGGAAGATAGCTGGGCAGTACAGCCAGGACTGATACCACAACGCCTCTTCCGTCACATCCCAGGCCTGTAACTTCAATCTTGCAAAAAATACTTTATCAATAAATTACAACAGTTTATGTGGAGTATGAGGTGGTTCAGCTGCGTGCCACTGATATGATAAGAGCGGTGCAGACCTTAGTGTCACGGCGGGGCGGTAGCGTCTTCGGGTCGAAAACGCACGTCGGGGCAAAATGCTGCCAGCGTCAAAATGCACTGACAAAAATGGTCTGTAACCTGCTGACCTCACAGGGAAAACACCTCTGCAATCTCAACAACCGTGTCGGAATGGGTTGTCGTGGAGAATAATACTTTAGCCAGGCGACATCATCATTCGCGACAAGGCGAACCAGCAGCAGGATGTGGCAGATCTGAGCCGCGATACGGCGAATGCGCACAACGCGCTGGAAAACAACTTCGACAAGCAGGCCATCAAAGACAAGCTGGAGATTCAGCAGCAGGCGTCGTCGCTGGGTACGCAGGCAATGACGGCGTATATGGACAGCAAGCTGGACGCTGCGAAGAAGAAAGTGCGTGACGAGATGGCGGCGCGCGGCGAGCTGAAAGGGCTGAGCGATGAGGAGATCAACGACAAAGTCACCGCATCGGCTGAATTTAAAGAGGTGGATAAGGAGTACGGCATCGGCAGCCCGTTCTGGACCGCCAGTTCGGCGATGACCGGGTTACTGGCGGGTGTGCTTGGCGGCAATGTGCAGAGCGGTATGGCGGCGGGCGCAGCACCGGTGCTGGCGAAACTGGTAAAAGAAGCCACACACGAAAGTGACGCGGCACGTATAGCGCTGCATACGGTGATTTCCGCCGCGCTTGCCAAAGCACAGGGCGGTAATGCCACCGCAGGTGCCATCGGCGGGTTTATCGCCTCCGCCGGGGCAGAACAATTTGCTCAGGCGCTGTATGGCAAAAAAGCCGATCAGTTAAACCCGGATGAGAAGATGGTGATCCTCAACCTGGTGTCGGCAGTGGGGGCAGTCGGTGGCGGTGTGGCAACCGGCAACACCAACGGCATGGTCAGCGCAGGGAATGCGGCGCGGGTTGAGGTTGAGAATAATTCGCTGTACTGGGAATACGCGCTTCAAGCAGCCGCAAATAATGCAGCGGCTGCTGGCGGGGCTGCAGGAAATGGAACCAAAGGTTCAGGGAAGGGAGATAGCTGGGATAATGGCGGTGGTTGTGAAGGAACGCGCGAGCAATGCGCGGTGCGCGATGGCACGCGCGGGCCGGGTCATACGGAACTGCCAATAGCAGATCAGGATCCTACTGGTGGTAAGCTGGTTAACCCGGATCAGAGCGAAGCGCAGGGAGCAACGGATACTGGCAAAGGTGCTGGTGGGGTTGATACAGGGCCGAATAATACGGCAAATAATGGCGGGTCACCAAATACTGGGGGTAACACTACTGTTACACCGATCCCGGATGGGCCGAATAAGGATGATCTGGCTTATCTTGATTCGGGGGCTACCGGGAGCAATATTGTCAATCCCGCAACCAATAAAGTTCCAACTGAACATACTGTAGTATCGTCAGGTAAGGCACCAAAAAAATCGACACCTAACTCTGTCTATGAGGTATCCAGGGCTGATGGTACCAAAAGTATCACTTACTATGATGACAGGGGTAATATGTTCTCTCGTGAAGACTATGGACAACAGAGGACCCATGGAACTTTGGGGTATGATTCTAATGGAAACGTTCCACCCCATGAGCATAAAGTGGAGTATAACGCCAACGGTCAACCGATAGGGAAGTATTACCGAGAGCTTGATCAAAACGGTAACGTAGTTGGTGGTTGGGTCTCAGAAAAATAGAGGTGTGAATATGTCTAATGATGTTTGTGGTTACATTTCTCCCTCGTTGGATTTGGAGGGCGAGAATAATTTAGATAGGTATAAAAAAAATCAAAAAATAGGGATTATTGAAATAGGTAAAGAACAGTTATATAACTTTCCAGTGGGTTTTTTACCTATGGATGGTTGTTACGCCTTTTTAATTGGAGATAGGCCAGACTATCCAAATGCTACTTATTTAATAGATTATCTGGATTATGCGCCAGAGGCAGATATAGGATTTCCTTTATCTGGGAAAGAACGACTTAATATTCTTCTTGATGTACTTCGCGATATATTCATAATAACAAATGCAAAAAAAATGGTCATCGCATTAACAGATGGCAATCAGATTGAACATACTAGAAAGATTAAATTTTCTGAGCTTTATGATGTAATTCATGCGGATTTTGAGTTGCATGAGGCTCCTCCTGATACACTTTATGAAATTACCCTTTAAGAGGAGGTTTATTTACGTGTAGGTGCGAATACAATTTGAATATAATAGGTTATGGAGACAATAAGACATTAGATAAATATGTTCAGGGAAGAAAAATTGGGGGTTTATTCACGAGGGAATAACCTGCTCTGTCTTTTATACTTTCAACGGTTATAGGTAGCACAAGCCTCTTAGTTATCTACGCAGGTGGTCGATATGATTGGATCAAAATTTTAAATCGAGAAATGAGTAAGTCTAAGGAAGAATCATGATTTTCTGTCAGCCGTATGAGTTTGCTGTTTTTTACGATCTACTGGAGAAAACAGATGATGGATACTGGAAATTTGGCGTGTTATCTTCTTTATTGAAGATGAAATATACCCAGCGGAGGGCTCTAATTATACATTGGCATGGCCATGACCTATCTAAAAGACAGTTATAAAGAGATAATCGATAGTGAAGATATTGGATTAGATATGTCAGTTTCTGACCATACGCTATTAAAGAAATTGGCTCATTCACATGGAGTTTTTCTTGCAGAAGATCCTGATGATTTGGATGTTTCTTGTACAAATCGCGTGGGTGTTTTTCTAAGTCCTCCGGAGATCACTGAGTCAGGTTTTTATCTGTTCTGTTATCCAGGCAGTAATAATGAAGAATATCTTATCTATAGTGCGGATTACGGTAAAACAGCCAAAAGAACTCTCTTACCCAAGGGGACTGTCGGTAATGTATTGGGAAACTTCCAAATAATTATGAAATATAAAAAGGAGTTTGTGGTTTTTGGATGAGAATTTAATCTCGCGTATGGAGGATTCTGTTTATTGACTTACTTTTTCGCCTTAGAAAAGCTAATGAATGAATAGATATGAATATATCATATCAAATAATATCGGTGGTTATATAGTATCTGTACTATAAGCGCCCTATATAACCGTGCCACTCACATTCAGAGATCTTCCTGCATACTCAATCTAGATCGCTATGCCGATGAATTAATTGCATCTACTGCATCTGTTGCGTGTTTGCATCGTAATGCAGTAAGCACTGTATTATCTTTATTGCGCATAATTTGCGTTATTTTAAGGCGATTGGATAAAAGTGGTCTCGATAATCAACTTATTCTGGATATAGAGAAAATAGATAAACTGGCATATTCGTGAATTACCCCAGCTACTTGTATGCTCTTTATTCTTCTTGATTTTCATGGGGATATTAAGTTATAAAATAACGGATAATGACACAGGGATTGCAAAAAATGAAAAAATACGCCAGCTTGATATTCTTTCTTTTTCTCGCTGTGTTCTCTCTTCGCGCAATGGCGACGGTGGAAATAAAAAACGGTGTACTCCAGGCTTACTGGCAACCGAACTGGAATGTTGATGCAACGGTCAATACGCCAGAGTTAGCGTTTCGCTATTTTGCCCTGGGTAATAAAAAGAAAGATAACAAAATAATTGATATTACGGTTAAAGGCAGTGAAGCGCAGAAGATCGCATTTATCAAAAAGAGCTTTAGGAATATCCCGGATAACTTCTTTACCTTTAAAGAGTGGTACGTTAACCAACCTGGTACGATTAAAGTGCCTGCGGTGGTTAACTATATGGAATGCAACGCAGATAACTATAAAGCCGATCTGCTGTCATTCCAGCCGGGTAATGCTGCGCAAAACGCTGACGATATGATGACTCAGGATTTCGGCGGCTGTGGATCAGATACGCCTTATCTCGTGTTATATCAGTTAAACGAGGGCGAAAAGACGTTATCCCTGAAAAGCGAAGCCAGTGAAACAGCGTCAGATTTGGCTTCGGTCAACAGTAATGAAACGCTGGCTAAAATCAGAACTGTCGATAAAGCGTGGATCTATGTTGCAGTTTACGACGAAGCGGAAAAAGGGCATCTGAGCAACAAACGTGGGTTTGTTAAACTGAGCGCTCTGACACCGTTGAACTGATAACGCGCTACATAGCGAGTGATCATTCATTGCCACTGCTCATGGCATTCGCGCTGTGAGCAGTATATCTACCGTTACCGCTGTTTCGGGCATGAACGCTTATTTCTCACGGTTAAGTCTTACCTCAAACTTCCGACATTTAATCCCGCTCTAACTGCAATGCCAGCAACAACTTTGTCTTTTCCCTGCCCGTATTGAGTTTATTCTTATCCCATCGCATCATCTTGTTTTTACAAGGAGTTTTAATAATGAAAGCGATGGTGGCGTTAGCGGGCGTGCTGTTACTCAGCGGCTGCTCAACTTATGAAATGGTTAAGGAATATAACCAGAGTATCAAAGATTATACCGGCCCGAATCGCGTGGGCGTGGCGTTCGATCTGAATAATACCGAGGCACGTATTTACCCGGAAACCGACCGCTGTATTAATCTTTATTCCAATAAAAACGGGTTTATTGGTTCCGGCTCTTTAATGGGCGATCACAAGCGAATTGGTGTGCCTTACGTCGCGGATATGACGCAAAACCGCGATGAATACTGGGTTAGCGCCGAGAAGTTTATCAGCGTGCGCATTATTTATGCCGGGCGGGATGGCAGCGGCGGGATCCTGACGAACCAGGCGCGTGTGAATGAGCGCTATGTCACCTTTAAACCGGAACCGGGCGCTTATTACTATGTCAGTGTTGAACGGCCGGACTCCTCGCGCCTGGCTGAGCGGTATTTAAAAGTCTACAAAATCGTTGTTCATGAATCTGGTCGTAAGGAGCTGCAACCCGTGCGGGAGTGGGGCATCCATAACTGCCCTGGCCAAAAACCGTGGTATATGGTTAACGGCGCCACAATATAATCCCATCAGGTATAAAACGGTTATCCCGGTGATAACCGTTCCTCCTTTATATTCACGTAACGGTACTGCTCACATTATTATTATCCCGTCACGTGAATAACGTTCAAATATAATCCCTACGTAGTAACTTCTTGATAATCCGTGCCCTTATGATCTCTGTCAATTGAGACATATCTTTACCGATCGTAATATATCATTTTACATAACGGTATATTTCCCCCATGCTTAAACTCTCCAGGCTGGCAACGCTGTTGCCACTTCTCATTCCTTTTGCCACACAGGCAGCGACTTCAACGGCAAATAATTCCGACACGAAACAGAAAGAAGATGAAATCGTCGTGACCGGGCAAACAAGCACGACGCAAAATGATGCAGCGGCAGGCGCCGGATTTAAAACGTCGGATATTGATGTCGGCCCGCTCGGTAATAAAGCATGGGTGGATACACCGTATTCCAGTACCACCGTCACACACGAGATGATTGAAAATCAGCAGGCGAAAAGCGTTAGCGAGTTGCTGAAGTACTCCCCCAGCACGCAGATGCAGGCGCGCGGCGGTATGGACGTAGGCCGCCCGCAGAGCCGCGGTATGCAGGGCAGCGTGGTGGCGAACAGCCGCCTCGACGGGCTGAACATTGTCTCCACCACCGCCTTCCCGGTGGAAATGCTCGAACGGCTGGATGTGCTCAACAGCCTGACCGGGGCGCTGTATGGCCCGGCAAGCCCGGCGGGGCAGTTTAATTTTGTGGCTAAACGCCCCACCGAAGAGACGCTGCGCCGCGTCACGCTTGGTTACCAGAGCCGCAGCGCGGTAACAGGCAGTGTCGACCTGGGTGGTCATCTTGATGATGAGAAACGCTTTGGCTACCGCATTAACGCCCTGAATGAAGAGGGCGAAGGCAACCTCGACGACAGCACTCTGCGGCGCAAACTGCTGGCGGTGGCTTTTGACTGGAACATCAACCCCGGCACGCAGTTGCAATTAGACGCCAGCCACTATGAGTTTATCCAGAAGGGGTATCCGGGGAGCTTCAGTTACGGTGCTGGCATTAAACTGCCGTCTGCGCCAAACCCGAAAGACAAAAACCTGACGCTCAGTACGGCGGGGAATGACTTAACCACCGACACGCTCAGCACGCGGCTGATCCACTATTTTAATGACGACTGGTCAATGACTGCCGGGGTGGGCTGGCAGCAGGCCGACCGCGCGATGCGTTCGGTCAGCAGCACCATCACGAACAGCGACGGCGATATTACCCGCTCGCTGAGCGACTCCAGCGCAGCGGGTCGTTTCCAGGTGCTGAGCAACACCGTAACCCTGAACGGCCACGTCGATACCGGCAGCATCGGCCACGATCTGGCGCTCTCCACCACCGGCTATATCTGGTCGATTTATGGCGCGAAAGGCTCCACCACGCGTTACTCGCTTGGCCGCAGCAACATGTACTCGCCATCGTCAATGAGCGAACCGGGCGACGGGCGTATCAACGTCAACGGCGCGCGTTACAAGTCCAGCGAGAACACCCAGCAGAGCATCACCGTTGGTGATACGGTGACCTTCAACCCGCAGTGGTCGGCGATGTTCTACCTGAGCCAGAGCTGGCTGCAAACAAAGAACTACAACAGTTCCGGCAATCAGACCGGGCAGGATGATCAAAACGGATTAAGCCCGAACGTGGCGCTGATGTACAAAATCACTCCGGCGCTGATGGCCTACGTCAGCTATGCGGACTCGCTGGAGCAAGGCGGCACCGCCTCCACCGGCAGCGGTATCAAAAACGAAGGCCAGACGCTGGACCCGTACCGCAGTCAGCAGTATGAAGCGGGTCTGAAAGCCGATCTCGGGGATCTGAACCTCGGTGCGGCGATCTTCCGCCTGAAACGCCCGTTCGCTTATGTCGACCCAACCGACATGGTTTACAAAGAGCAGGGCGAGCAGGTGAACAACGGGCTGGAACTGACCGCGACCGGGCATGTGTATGACGGGCTGAATATCTACAGCGGTGTGACCTTCCTCGACCCGCAACTGAAAGATACCGTCTCGGAAAGTACCACCAACAAACGCGTGGTCGGCGTGCCGAAAGTGCAGGCTAACCTGTTGGTTGAATACAACCTGCCGTCAATGCCGGAACTGGTCTACAGCGCCAACATCCACTACACCGGCAAACGCGCCGCCAATGATACCAACTCCGCGTGGGCCGACAGCTACACCACGCTGGATCTCGGCACGCGTTACCGCACCAAAATCAGCGATATCCCCACCACGCTGCGCCTGACGGTGAATAACGTGACCAACGAGCACTACTGGGCGTCCATCTTCCCGTCGAGCACCGATGGCGACGGCGGTTCCCCAAGCGCGTTTCTGGGCAGTGGCCGTGAAGTACGCGCTACCGTGACGTTCGACTTCTGAGTGGAGTGAAACATGAAACGGCTTCTCGCCCTTGTTCTGTGCCTGGGCATGTTAGTCAGTGGCGGCCTGCGGGCCGCTGATCCACACGCAGATGTGCGCATTGCTTCCCCGTGGCCCGCGCAGAACACCATTATCACCATGCTGGGTTATGGCGAAAACATTGTGGGGACGTCCAGTGTGGCGCAACAGATCCCGCTGTTTCGCCAGAGTCTGCCGCGCATTGCAAACGTGGCGGTGGTCAGCGTGAATGTGGGTCATGAGCTGAATCCGGAGCAGTTGATTGCACTGGGTGCGCAACTGGTTTTTGTGCCGAAAGGCATGGCGGTGCCACAGGACGATATGCTGGCGAAAACCGGTGTGCGCGTGCTGGCGTTTGAAGCCAACTCGATGGCAGCGCTGACCCATCGTGTGCAGCAAACCGCCGATGTGCTGGGCACGGATGCGCAGCAGAAAGCCCGCGACTACCAGCGCTATTTCGATCGTAATGCCAGGCTGGTGAAAACCCGCCTTGCGGATCTACCCGCGTCTGAGCGGGTGACGGTCTATCACAGCATGGGCAATGCGCTCACGACCACCGGCCGCCCGTCGTTGAATCAGGACTGGATGGATCTGGCGGGGGCGCGCAATGTGGCGGAAAACTGGTTTAGCGACAAGAAAAACAGCGCCGGGGAAGTGGCGCTGGAAAAAGTGGTGGCCGCAAATCCGTCGGTGATTGTGGCGATGAACCGCCGCGATGCGCAGGAGATCCAAACGTCGCCACAATGGGCGGGTGTGGATGCGGTGGTTCACCATCGCGTGTATGCCAACCCGAAAGGGATGTTCTGGTGGTGCCGGGAAACCAGTGAAGAGGCGTTACAGTTCCTGTGGCTGGCAAAAATGCTCTACCCGCAGCGCTTTGCTGATGTGGATATGCAGCAAGAAACGCGGGATTTTTACCAGCACTTCTTTGGCATTACGCTCAGTGACGCGCAAATTGCCGACATCCTCAACCCACCCGCGCAGGTTGGGCTGTAAGCCCAAAAAAGCGCGGCTAACACGGAAACCGACCGCCGCCGTACCTTGGGTTATCAGACCGGGTATGGCGCGGTTTAACCGCGTCACATATTCACAGGCGTAATGTGTGATCCCGCCAGGAGAGCGATTACTATAGAGCGATAAAACCAAACCTATATCGTGAGGGCGTGTCGGTGGAACTTCACCAGCTCAGGTGCTTTATTGCCGTGGCGGACGAGCTGCATTTTGGTCACGCGGCGCAAAAAATGGATATGCTGCCTTCTGCGCTGGGCCGCTATATAAAGCTGCTGGAAGAGGATCTCGGCACGCGGTTATTATCGCGCTCAACGCGCAATGTCTCCCTCACGCCCCACGGCGCGCTGTTTTTACCGGAAGCGCGGGAACTGGTGGCGCGTGCCGACGATATCGAAAAACGCTTTCAGACGCTGGCGCGGCAGAATGCAGGAAAACTGCGGATTGGCGCGATCGACAGTGCGGCGGTCAGCCTTATTCCTCATGTGTTGCACCATTTTCGCGAGCGCTGGCCAGGCGTGGAACTGAGTTTTCTGGAAGATAAATCGTCACGCCTGCTGCCAAAGCTGAAAACCGGCAGGTTGGATCTGATTTTTATTCGCCCGCAAAGCCAGATGGACAGCGCGTTGCATAGCGAGTTTCTGTTTTACGAAGATGTGGTGCTGGCGATTTCCGATAAGCACCCACTGGCCAACCGCAGTGAAATCAATGTTGATGATTTACGCGATATCCCGCTGATTGTGCCGGAAAAACGCGTACGCCCGCACAGCTACGATTTAACCTTGAGCCTGTTTGAACATGCCAGTTTTAAACCGACGCTGATTCAAATTGCCGATGAAAAACAGACCATTATTAATATGGTGGCAGCAGAACTGGGCGCAGCGATTATGCCTCGTTGGGTTATGCGCATGGCGGCGCTGAATATTAAATTCATTCCAATTGGCGAAGGTTATGACTCGATTCGCAGTAAATTGCCGATGGCCGCCGTATGGGTGGCAGGGGCACGGGATGAAGCGCGGGATAATATGATGCAAGTGGTAATGCATGAATTACCGGTGATTTCGGATCTCTATTAACCTGGTAAATCCGGGGAGAGGGGAAACCACAGCACCCCGCCACTGCGTTCGACAGTGTGTTTCGCCTGACGGCCTGGCGCGTTAAGTTCCCTCTCCCCTGTGGGGTGTAAGGGAGAGGGGGAAAATCTGCACTTCCCTTTGGGGAGTGAAAGTGAAACGCGCTCCAGTCGATCCCATCTCCCCTGTGGGGAGAGGGTTAGGGTGAGGGGAAAAATCTGCTATTCTGCCCCGCGTTATCATCAGGGGCAGCATTATGTTAAACATCGTTTTATTCGAACCAGAAATCCCGCCGAATACCGGGAATATCATCCGCCTGTGCGCCAATACTGGCTTTAGCCTGCATATCATCGAACCGATGGGTTTTACCTGGGATGATAAGCGCCTGCGCCGCGCCGGGCTGGATTACCATGAGTTCGCCGCCGTGAAACGCCACCATGATTACGCCGCCTTTGTTGCCGCAGAACAGCCGCAGCGCCTGTTCGCGCTGACCACCAAAGGTACGCCAGCGCACAGTGCCGTGAGTTATCAGGACGGGGATTTTCTGATGTTTGGTCCGGAAACCCGCGGACTGCCGGCAACTATTCTTGATGCGTTGCCAGCTGAGCAGAAAATCCGCATTCCAATGATGCCGGACAGCCGCAGTATGAACCTGTCAAACGCCGTGTCGGTGGTGGTATATGAGGCCTGGCGCCAGTTAGGTTACCCAGGGGCAATACTGCGCAGTTGAAAGGTTAGCGTATCGAGTGGCGGGTATTAATCGGAAACATGAGTAACACTTTTCTGGCATTATTGGCGTAGGCAGATTGAACACGGACAGCGCAGTACGTGAGGATTTTGAGCACTGCCCTGGTTCAGGCTGGCGAGTAAAATAGCCAGAAAATTAAATACCATCTCCGTATTCGAAACCGTGGTTTATCCCGTTGAAATGCTGATCCATATCCATCGACGGCTTTTCACTCTCCGGTTTACCCACAATGCGCGCCGGAACGCCTGCGGCGGTGGTGTGCGGCGGTACGGGTTGCAACACCACGGAACCTGCGCCGATTTTCGCACCACGACCGACTTCGATATTGCCGAGGATTTTCGCGCCTGCGCCAATCATCACACCTTCGCGGATCTTCGGATGACGGTCGCCGGACGTTTTCCCGGTCCCGCCAAGAGTCACCGATTGCAGAATCGACACATCATCTTCAATGACGGCGGTTTCACCCACCACAATGCCGGTTGCATGGTCGAGCATAATGCCGCGGCCGATTTTCGCCGCCGGATGAATGTCCACCTGGAAGCTCACCGACACCTGGTTTTGCAGGAAAATCGCCAGCGCGCGACGCCCCTGCAGCCACAGCCAGTGACCAATACGGTACGCCTGCAGAGCGTGAAAACCTTTCAGATAGAGCAGCGGCGTGGAGTACTTATCTACCGCCGGATCGCGGGTTCGCACGGCCTGGATATCACAGGCGGCGGAAGCAATCATTTCCGGATCTGCAGCATAGGCTTCTTCCACCACTTCGCGAATAGCGATAGCCGGCATAATCGGCGACGCCAGTTTGTTGGCCAGCATATAGCTCAGCGCGCTGCCCAGGTTTTCGTGCTTGAGTAATGTCGCATGGTAAAAACTGGCCAGCATGGGCTCACAGTCCGCCAGCGCCCGGGCTTCGGCTTTGATATTGTTCCAGACCAGATCCAGTTCTTCACACGCCATTGCTTACTCCAGAATATCTGCGTTTCAATACGCAACATCATCCAGAATGCCTCGGGACAGCCAATCTGAGCAGCCCGGCAGCTTACGTGAGTAAGCAACCGGGGATGCACAGGCGCAGCCAACAAGGAGGCAGCCGGAAAGATAATGTGTATTTAGTGATTGCTGCGTTCGTCTTTACGCGCACGACCTAATAGCGTCAATGCTGCCTCGCGCGCATTTTTTCCGCAATACAATACCTGATAAATTTCCTCGGTTATTGGCATTTCAACGCCAAACCGGTGTGCCAGCGCGCGCACTTCTTTGGTATTGCGGTAACCTTCAACCACCTGACCAATCTTGTCCTGGGCGCTTTGCACGTCCATTCCCTGGCCAAGCATCATGCCAAAACGGCGGTTACGCGACTGGTTATCGGTGCAGGTCAGCACCAGATCGCCCAAACCAGCCATGCCCATAAAGGTTGCCGGATCGGCGCCCAGCGCAGCACCAAGGCGCGACATTTCTGTCAGGCCGCGGGTAATCAGCGCAGTACGGGCATTCGCACCAAAGCCGATGCCATCAGACATGCCTGCGCCAATCGCAATCACGTTTTTCACGGCGCCGCCAAGCTGCACGCCAATGAAGTCCGGGTTGCTGTAAACGCGAAAACTTTTGCCGCAGTGCAAAAGCTGCTGGAGGTCGTCGGCAAACTGCGGGTCGGTCGATGCCAGAGAAATCGCCGTGGGCAAACCTGCCGCCAGCTCTTTCGCAAAGGTCGGGCCGGAGATCACCGCCAACGGAATATCCGGGCCTAAGACTTCGCGCGCGACATCTTCTAACAGACGCCCCGTTTCCGCCTCCAGGCCTTTTGTCGCCCAGACAATGCGCGCATCATGGCGCATCAGCGGTTTGATCTGCGCCAGCACCTCGCCAAAGACATGGCTTGGCACCACCACCAGAATATTGCGGCTGGCAGTGAGCGCACGCGTAAGGTCGCTTTCTAATTGCAGGGTGTCAGGGAAAGGCACATCGGGGAGAAACGCGGCATTGCAGCGATCGTGCTGCAGGGTCGCGATATGTTTCGGGTCATGGCCCCAGAGCACAACCTGGTGGCCGTTTCTTGCCAGTGTGATGGCAAGAGCGGTGCCGTAAGAGCCGGCACCGATCACAGTCATTGCAGCATTAAGTGCGTTCATCAGGCATCCTGATGTTGTTCAGCACCTTCGCCAGTCTGCTGTTGCAGGTAGTTCATGAACAGCGCATCAAAGTTAACTGGCGCAAGGTTCAGTTGCGGGAAAGTACCGCGGGACACCAGGCTGGTGATGCACTCACGCGCATACGGGAACAGGATGTTCGGGCAGTATGCACCAAGGCAATGCGCCATCTGGGTACCTTCGATACCGTCGATGGAGAAGATACCGCCCTGCTGTACTTCACACAGGAAGCCAGTCTCTTCGCCCAGGGAAGCGGTTACGGTAACGCGCAGAACCACTTCATAAACGCCTTCCGCCAGTTGAGTAGAGGCGGTGTCGAGGTCCAGTTTCACTTCCGGCTGCCACTCTTTCTGGAAGATGTGCGGCGCGTTCGGCGCTTCGAAAGAGATATCTTTCGTATAAATACGCTGAATCTGGAAAGTCATTTCGGTGTTGTTTTGTTCGGACATGAGTGAATAACCCTTTAGTGTTGTAGTGCTTTAAAGCATTAACGCAACAGCGGATCCAGCCCGCCACGCGCGTCCAGCGCATATAAATCGTCACAGCCGCCAATGTGCTGCGCATCGATAAAAATCTGCGGAACCGTTGTACGGCCACTACGTTGAATCATCTCTTCACGTTTTACCGCGTCGCCGTCAATCGGCAACTCAGCAAAAGTCACGCCTTTGCTGCTCAGAAGCGCTTTCGCACGGTGGCAAAACGGGCAGGTTGCTTTCGTGTAGATCTCAATATTGGCCATAACTCTTCTCCAGCTTTGACCCCGCGGGAGCTCTCCCGCCGGGCAAATTATTTACCGCGAACTAACGGCAGGTTCTCTCCGATCCAACCAGAGATACCGTCTTTAAGTACGTAGACTTTCTCGAAGCCCGCGTTCGTCAGCGCATTTGCTGGCGCCTGCGCCTGCATACCGGTGCCATCAACCACGATAACCGGCGCGCTTTTATGTTTCTCAAGCTCACCTACATTATTGGCTTTGATCTCGTTTGGCAGCAAATTCACGGAACCTGCAATGTGACCTTTACGGAAATCATCACGCTGGCGCAGATCCACCACCACAGCATCTTCTTTATTGATAAGACGTGTGGCTTCGCCGCGAGAAATCACTTTCACTTTAGACGCGATGCCTTTGAAAGTGGTGAACAGCACTGCCCCGAGTAACGCGACCCAGGCGATACACAGTATGGGGTTGCGGCTGATAAATTGCATAATTTCTTGCATCTGGGGTAACGACTCCCGACTGAGTGATAAAAAAACCAGGAAAGGAGTATACCTGCGCAGTGTGGCAAATACAGCCAGCGAGCGCGATGGAATGCATTTTCTGCGGAGTGTTACGAAAAAAATGAGTAAAGGCGGTGAAAACAGGCGTCGGCGCAGGCGCTTTTTTTGATCTTCTGAGGCTATTTGATCGATTCAGCTGTAGTAAAATTACGCAAAATTTTTTTGTCTTTGAGCATGAGGTTGTCGCAATGTCGGTTTCTAAAAAACCTATGGTACTGGTGATTCTGGATGGCTACGGCTACCGTGAAGACCAGCAGGATAACGCTATTTTCAACGCAAAGACCCCGGTGATGGATCAACTGTGGGCAAACCGTCCTCATACCCTGATTGACGCATCTGGTCTCGAAGTCGGCCTGCCGGATCGCCAGATGGGCAACTCCGAAGTCGGCCACGTTAACCTGGGCGCTGGTCGTATTGTTTATCAGGACCTGACCCGCCTGGACGTGGAAATCAAAGAACGCACCTTCTTCAGCAACCCGGTGCTGTCCGGCGCGGTGGACAAAGCCGTTGCCGCTGGCAAAGCAGTACACATCATGGGCCTGCTCTCTGCGGGCGGTGTGCACAGCCACGAAGACCATATCATGGCGATGGTGGAACTGGCGGCGGAACGCGGCGCAGAAAAAATCTACCTGCACGCTTTCCTCGACGGACGTGATACCCCGCCGCGCAGCGCTGAGTCTTCACTGAAAAAATTCGAAGACAAATTCGCCGCGCTTGGTAAAGGCCGCGTTGCCTCTATTATCGGTCGTTATTTCGCTATGGACCGCGATAACCGCTGGGATCGCGTTGAACAAGCTTACGACCTGATGACGCAGGCCAAAGGCGAGTTCACTGTCGATAGCGCCGTTGCCGGTTTGCAGGCTGCCTATGCACGCGATGAAAACGACGAATTCGTGAAAGCCACCGTAATCCGTGCTGCAGGTCAGCCGGACGCCGCCATGCAAGATGGCGATGCGCTGATTTTCATGAACTTCCGCGCTGACCGCGCGCGCGAAATTACCCGTGCGTTCGTTAATGCGGACTTTGACGGCTTTGCGCGTAAGAAAGTGGTTAAGCTGGGCGATTTCGTCATGCTGACTGAATATGCCGCCGATATCAAAACGGCTGTTGCTTACCCGCCAGCCTCTCTGGCGAATACGCTCGGCGAATGGATGGCGAAGAAAAACAGAACCCAGCTGCGTATTTCCGAAACGGAAAAATACGCACATGTGACGTTCTTCTTTAACGGTGGCGTTGAAGAGCCGTTCCCGGGTGAAGATCGTATCCTGATCAACTCCCCGAAAGTGGCAACTTACGATCTGCAGCCGGAAATGAGCTCTGCGGAATTGACCGAAAAACTGGTCGCTGCCATCACCAGTGGCAAATACGACACCATTATTTGTAACTACCCGAATGGCGACATGGTTGGTCATACCGGTGTGTTTGATGCAGCAGTTGCCGCCGTCGAAGCGCTGGATCACTGCGTTGAGCAGGTCGTCAAAGCGGTTGAGTCCGCGGGGGGCCAGTTACTGATCACCGCAGACCACGGCAACGCTGAACAGATGCGCGACCCGTCAACCGGTCAGGCTCACACCGCGCACACTAACCTGCCAGTGCCGCTGATCTACGTTGGCGACAAAGCCGTAAACGCCATCGCAGGCGGCAAACTCTCTGATATCGCGCCGACCATGTTGACGCTGATGGGAGAGGAAATCCCGCAAGAGATGACTGGTAAGCCGCTGTTCATCGTGGAATAATCGCTCCCCATGAGGGGAAAGGCGATTTTTTCAATTACATGGGGCGGGCTCCGTCCCCTGCTCTGCGCCAGCGCACTCAGCGCTGGCGCATTGCTGTGCGCCGTATCCGCCCACGCGGATGACCGCGACCAGCTCAAATCTATTCAGGCCGATATTGCCGAGAAAGAGCGTGCAGTACGCCAGCAACAGCAGCAACGTTCCGGTCTTCTCGCCCAGCTAAAGGCGCAAGAACAGGCGATTTCCGCCGCCGCACGTCAGCTACACGAAACGCAAAACACCCTCGCCCAGCTCAATAAACAAATTGATGAGATGAATGCGTCAATCGCCAAACTGGAACGCCAGCGCGCGACCCAGGAGCGTAATCTTGCCGCACAACTCGATGCCGCGTTCCGTCAGGGTGAACATTCGGGCATTCAACTGATTTTAAGTGGTGAAGAGGGCCAGCGCGGTCAGCGTTTGCAGGCCTATTTCGGCTATCTTAACCAGGCGCGACAGGAAACTATCGCCCAGTTGAAGCAGACCCGCGAAGAGGTCGCTGCGCAAAAAGCGGAACTGGAAGAAAAACAGAGCCAGCAACAGACGCTGCTGTATGAGCAAAAAGCCCAGCAGGCGAAGCTGGAGCAGGCACGCAGTGAACGGCAAAAAACCCTGAATGGCCTTGAGTCATCCATTCAGGAAGGCCAGCAGCAACTGAGCGAAATGCGCGCCAACGAATCACGTTTGCGCGATCGTCTGGCCCGTGCGGAAGCGGCAGCAAAAGCCCGCGCTGAGCGCGAAGCCCGCGAAGCGCAGGCCGTACGGGACCGTCAGAAAGACGCCAGCCGCAAAGGCACAACCTACAAACCCACCGAAAGCGAACGCTCGCTGATGTCCCGCACCGGTGGGCTTGGCTCACCATCTGGACAGGCCGTCTGGCCTGTTCGCGGCCCATTACTGCATCGCTATGGCGAACAGTTGCAGGGTGAGCTACGTTGGAAAGGGATTGTTATCGGTGCGTCTGAAGGCAGCGAAGTCAAAGCGGTTGCCGATGGCCGCGTTATTCTTGCCGACTGGCTGCAAGGCTACGGCCTGGTGGTGGTGGTTGAGCACGGGAAAGGCGATATGAGCCTGTACGGCTACAACCAGAGTGCACTGGTCAGCGTGGGAACGCAGGTGCGCGCAGGCCAACCGATAGCACTCGTTGGCAGCAGTGGCGGTCAGGGCCGACCGTCACTCTATTTCGAAATTCGCCGTCAGGGTCAGGCGGTCAATCCACAACCGTGGTTGGGAAGATAAGTTTTGCTTCAATTTCGTCGTCTTTTTCTCGCGCTTACCAGCGTGCTGGCATTTTCTTCACCGGTTATGGCCGGAAAGCTGGCCATCGTTATTGACGATTTTGGCTATCGCCCGCAGACGGAAAACCAGGTGCTGGCTATGCCGTCCGCCGTCTCCGTCGCGGTTCTGCCCAATGCAACACATGCCCGGGAAATGGCCACCAAAGCCCATAACAGCGGCCATGAAGTGTTGATCCATCTGCCCATGGCGCCCCTCAGTAAGCAACCGCTGGAAAAGGACACCCTGCGCCCGGACATGAGCAGTGCGGAAATAGAACGAATCATCAGCGATGCGGTCAGCAAAGTCCCTTACGCCGTCGGGTTGAATAACCATATGGGCAGCGCGATGACCTCCAGCCTGTTTGGCATGCAAAAGGTGATGCAGGCGCTGGAGCGTTATAACCTCTATTTTCTTGACAGCATGACCATCGGTAACAGCCAGGCGGTGCGCGCCGCGTCCGGTACCGGCGTTAAAGTGATTAAGCGCAAGGTGTTCCTCGACGATACGCAAAATGAGGGCGATATCCGCCGCCAGTTTGAAAGAGCCGTCGAACTGGCGCGCCGCAACGGTTCCGCTATCGCCATTGGACATCCACACCCGACGACCGTTCACGTATTGCAGCAGGTTATCTACACGCTGCCTGCGGATATTACGCTGGTGCGCCCGAGCAGCTTGCTGAACGAACTGCAAACCGATACCTCAACGCCCGGTGGCGTGATACCTCAGCCGCCGCGTAACCCCTTCCGTGGTGTGAAACTCTGTAAAGCGAAGCAGAAACCTGCACCGGTTTACGCCACCCGTTTCTTTAACGTGGTGAGTGAAAGTGTTGGTGAGAATACGCTGGTTCGTTATTTCAGGAACCAGTGGCAAGGGTGGAAGACGCCCCGCGCTTAAACCACCCGTTTGTTATGTTCTTTTGTCCTCGCGGAGGATTTTTCCTCCGCATGGGCATACCAGGCTTTAAAATATTTCATAAAGCTGTAGAGCGTGGCATATAGCCCGGTCGCCGCGCCAACCTTACCCTCGCGCCACGCCCCACTGAACACATACCATTTAAAAAATGCGCCAATCGCGCTAATGATCCCACGGGTGATGGATGGCCTGACAGGATTGTATTTCACCAGCCGTGTCGTATAGCCATTGAGCTTATTAAACATCTCATGCAGGGTATAAAACGTATCGTGACGCACCCGGCCGGGCATTTTCGCGCAGGTGAGCGCGCCGACCACCTGATCATCCACCGGGCGATCGTTAAACCGCGCACACTGGCGGTTAAATAAGCGCACCGGAAAATCGGGTGAAGAGATGGGATACAGGGTACGAACTTCCTGCCCCAACACGTACCAGTAGCGTGGTAAACGCCAGGCATGATCGCGCAACGGCTCATGACCTGCTTTAAGCTTCAGAATAAAATCGACCACCCGATCATCGAGGATCTCATCGCTGTCCATACATAGCACCCAGTCGTGAGCCGCAAGTTGGATCGCATAATTCATCTGCTGACCATGCATGTCATAGGGACGCTGATGGACGTTAACACCATAATCCCGGCAAATATCGAGCGTCGCGTCTGTACTGCCGGAATCAACCACCACGAAATCATCCGCCACAATAATGAGCGGCGGTAACACTTCCCGTAATAGTCGCGCTGAATTGTATGTCAGCAGGCATACCGATACTTTGAACATAAGGAAGACCACACATCAAAGTTAAACCGTTGCTCAACAGGTTAATCGCCTTGACGCAAACGGG
The DNA here is from genome assembly GCF_050587465.1 of Kosakonia sp. N21. NCBI lineage: Bacteria > Pseudomonadati > Pseudomonadota > Gammaproteobacteria > Enterobacterales > Enterobacteriaceae > Kosakonia > Kosakonia sp. N21. The sequence goes on from NZ_JBOBHR010000010.1 coordinate 128,542, forward strand.
TAGGGAAATTGTGCGGTTAAACGAAATAAAAATTGGGGAATGTGAGGATAGTTGTAAAAAAGGGCGCCTGCCAGCGCCCTTCCGTTTTGTTAGTCCCAGCTCAGAATAACCTTGCCGGAATGCCCCGAGCGCATCGCGTCGAAGCCCTGCTGGAAGTCATCAATGCTGAAACGGTGGGTGATGATCGGCGAGAGATCCAGACCAGACTGGATCAGCGCCGCCATCTTATACCAGGTTTCAAACATCTCACGGCCATAAATACCTTTAATAAACAGACCCTTGAAGATGACTTTATTCCAGTCGATAGACATATCCGACGGGGGGATGCCCAGCATAGCAATGCGACCGCCGTGGTTCATGGTGTCGAGCATCGTACGGAATGCTGGCGGCGCGCCGGACATCTCAAGGCCCACATCGAAGCCTTCCGTCATGCCCAGTTCCGCCATCACATCCGTCAGGCTCTCTTTGGCAACGTTTACCGCACGGGTCACGCCCATTTTCCTTGCCAGCTCAAGGCGATACTCGTTCACGTCGGTGATCACAACATGGCGCGCGCCAACGTGTTTTGCCACTGCCGCAGCCATAATACCGATCGGCCCTGCGCCGGAAACCAGTACATCTTCGCCCACCAGATCGAAGGAGAGCGCCGTGTGCACCGCATTGCCGAACGGGTCGAAAATCGACGCCAGATCGTCGGAGATATTGTCCGGGATTTTGAACGCGTTAAACGCCGGGATCACCAGATATTCTGCGAAACACCCCGGACGGTTAACGCCAACGCCGACGGTATTGCGGCACAGGTGCGTACGGCCCGCGCGGCAGTTACGGCAGTGCCCACAGGTGATATGGCCTTCACCGGAAACGCGGTCGCCAATCTTGAAACCTTTCACTTCCTGGCCAATGCCGACCACTTCACCCACGTATTCATGGCCAACAACCATCGGTACCGGAATGGTTTTTTTCGACCAGTCGTCCCAGTTGTAGATGTGCACGTCAGTCCCGCAAATCGCGGTTTTGCGAATTTTAATCAGCAGATCGTTATGCCCGACTTCCGGCTCCGGTACGTCGGTCATCCAGATGCCTTCTTCCGCTTTCAGTTTGGATAACGCTTTCATCGTAGTCCTCAGGCAATCACACCCAGTTGTTTACCAATGCGGATAAACGCAGCCACCGCACGCTCAATTTGCTCCGGGCTATGCGCCGCAGACATCTGCGTGCGGATACGCGCCTGGCCTTTTGGCACCACCGGGTAGAAGAAACCGGTGACGTAAATGCCCTCTTTTTGCAACTCGCGAGCAAACTCTTGCGCCACCACAGCATCGCCCAACATCACCGGGATAATGGCGTGATCGGCACCCGCCAGCGTAAAGCCTGCGGCGGTCATTTTTTCGCGGAACAGACGCGCGTTAGCCCACAGGCGATCGCGCAGTTCTGCGCCAGAAGCCAGCATCTCCAGCACTTTAATGGACGCAGCGACAATCGCTGGCGCCAGCGAGTTGGAGAACAGATAAGGACGCGAACGCTGGCGCAGCCACTCCACCACCTCTTTACGCGCCGCGGTATAACCGCCGGATGCGCCACCCAGCGCCTTGCCCAGCGTACCGGTAATGATGTCGACACGGCCCATCACGTCGCAGTACTCATGCGTACCGCGCCCATTTGCGCCAACAAAACCCACCGCGTGAGAATCATCCACCATCACCAGCGCATCGTATTTATCCGCCAAATCGCACACGCCTTTCAGGTTAGCAATCACGCCATCCATGGAGAACACGCCGTCGGTCGCAATCAGTACATGACGTGCACCCGCTTCGCGCGCTTCTTTCAGACGCGCTTCCAGCTCCTGCATGTCGTTATTGGCATAACGGTAGCGTTTGGCCTTGCACAGACGCACGCCGTCGATGATTGAAGCATGGTTCAGGGCGTCAGAGATAATGGCGTCTTCCGCGCCGAGCAGGGTTTCAAACAACCCGCCGTTGGCGTCGAAACAGGAGGAGTACAGGATGGCGTCTTCCATACCGAGGAATTCGGCCAGCTTCTGCTCCAGCACTTTGTGGCTATCCTGAGTGCCGCAAATAAAACGTACCGAGGCCATACCGAAACCGTGGCTGTCCATACCGGCTTTCGCCGCGGCAATCAGATCGGGGTGGTTAGCCAGACCGAGGTAGTTATTGGCGCAGAAGTTGATGACATGGCTACCATTCGCCACAGTGATGTCGGCCTGCTGCGCCGATGTGATAATGCGTTCTTCTTTAAACAGACCTTCCGCCCGTGCGGTTTCCAGGTCGTTCGTTAACTGCTGATAAAAATCCCCACGCATCGCAATTCTCCAGACAGGGCAAATTTCGGCACATATTACCCAAAGCTATACGGTGATACGAGATGACACATCATCCATTATCGATTTTGTAGCATAAATCACGCATAGCCGCGCAGTTGTCCGGTGAATGGCTGAAGGGTCGTCAATGTGATGGTATGATAAGTACTATTCGTGTCTGAGATTGTCTCAGCGCTTCATTTTCAAAGGTACAGTTATGATCATCGTTACCGGCGGCGCGGGTTTTATCGGCAGCAATATCGTTAAGGCCCTGAATGATAAAGGCATCACTGATATTCTGGTGGTGGATAACCTGAAAGACGGCACCAAATTCGTCAATCTCGTCGACCTGCACATTGCCGACTACATGGATAAAGAAGACTTTCTGATCCAGATTATGTCTGGCGAAGAGTTCGGCGATATTGAAGCGGTGTTCCACGAAGGTGCATGTTCCTCCACCACGGAGTGGGACGGCAAGTACATGATGGACAACAACTATCAGTACTCCAAAGAGCTGCTGCACTACTGCCTGGAACGCGAAATTCCGTTCCTGTACGCGTCTTCTGCCGCGACTTATGGCGGCCGTACATCTGACTTTATCGAATCCCGTGAATATGAGAAGCCGCTCAACGTCTACGGCTATTCAAAGCTGCTGTTCGATGAGTATGTGCGCGCTATCCTGCCGGAAGCAGACTCGCAGATCGTCGGCTTCCGCTACTTCAACGTCTATGGCCCGCGTGAAGGCCACAAAGGCAGCATGGCGAGCGTCGCTTTCCACCTCAATACCCAACTGAATAATGGCGAAAGCCCGAAACTGTTTGAAGGCAGTGATAACTTTAAACGTGACTTCGTCTATGTGGGTGATGTTGCGGCAGTGAACCTGTGGTTTTTGGAAAATGGCGTTTCCGGCATTTTCAACCTCGGCACCGGGCGTGCGGAGTCCTTCCAGGCCGTTGCCGACGCCACGCTGGCCTTCCACAAAAAAGGCAGCATCGAATACATTCCATTCCCGGACAAACTGAAAGGCCGCTACCAGGCGTTTACTCAGGCTGACCTGAGCAACCTGCGCGCAGCCGGCTACGATAAGCCGTTCAAAACCGTCGCCGAAGGCGTAACCGAATACATGGAATGGCTGAACCGCGACGCGTAAGTATGAAAATTCTGGTGATTGGCCCGTCATGGGTGGGCGACATGATGATGTCGCAGAGTCTCTATCGCACGCTCAAAGCGCGCTTTCCCCAGGCAGTAATTGACGTGATGGCACCCGCGTGGTGCCGTCCGCTTTTATCACGTATGCCGGAAGTGAATGAAGCGATTCCTATGCCGCTGGGGCATGGCGCGCTGGAAATTGGCGCGCGTCGTAAGCTAGGTCATAGCCTGCGCGAGCGCCGCTACGATCGCGCTTACGTATTGCCGAATTCCTTTAAATCCGCGCTGGTGCCCTTTTTTGCCGCGATCCCGCACCGCACCGGCTGGCGCGGTGAAATGCGTTACGGCCTGCTCAACGATGCCCGCGTACTGGACAAGCAAGCCTGGCCGCTGATGGTTGAACGGTATGTCGCGCTGGCCTACGACAAAGGGGTCATGCGCTCGGCAAAAGATCTGCCGCAACCGCTGCTGTGGCCGCAGTTGCAGGTCAACGACGGTGAGAAGTCGCAAGTGTGCGCGGTCTTCAATATTTCCGCTGAACGCCCAATCATTGGTTTTTGCCCCGGCGCAGAATTTGGCCCCGCCAAGCGCTGGCCGCATTATCACTATGCGGAACTGGCGAAACAGCTGATTGATGAAGGCTATCAGGTCGTCCTGTTCGGCTCGGCAAAAGATCACGAAGCCGGTAATGAGATCCTCGCCGCCCTGAGCATGGAACAGCAGGCATGGTGCCGTAATCTGGCAGGAGAAACCCAGCTGGAACAAGCGGTTGTGCTGATTGCCGCCTGTAAAGCAGTGGTCAGTAACGACTCCGGGCTGATGCATGTCGCCGCCGCGCTCAATCGCCCGCTGGTGGCGCTATATGGCCCAAGCAGCCCGGATTTCACACCGCCGCTGTCGCACAAAGCGCGGGTGATCCGCCTGATTTCGGGCTATCACAAGGTACGTAAAGGCGATGCCGCGGAAGGTTATCACCAGAGCCTTATCGATATTACGCCGCAGCGCGTACTGGAAGAGTTGAATAGCCTGTTGCTGGATGCGGAAGGATAACCAATGCGGGTACTGATCGTTAAAACCTCCTCAATGGGAGACGTGCTGCATACTCTGCCCGCGCTGACCGATGCCCTACAAACGATACCGGACATTCGTTTTGATTGGGTAGTGGAAGAGGGTTTTGCCCAAATCCCCACCTGGCATACTGCCGTTGAACGGGTGATCCCTGTGGCGATCCGCCGCTGGCGCAAAGCCTGGTTTTCCGCCCCGGTCAAAGCGGAGCGCAAAGCGTTTCGCGACGCCGTGCAATTGCAGCACTATGACGCGATCATCGACGCCCAGGGGCTGGTTAAAAGCGCCGCCCTGGTGACAAGGCTGGCGCGGGGCGTGAAACACGGCATGGACTGGCAAACCGCGCGTGAGCCACTGGCAAGCCTGTTCTACAATCGCCGCCACCATATTGCCAGGCAGCAGCACGCGGTGGAACGCACCCGTGAGCTGTTTGCGAAAAGCCTCGGTTACACCAAACCGCAAACGCAGGGCGATTACGCAATTGCGCAGCATTTTGCCGTCGGGAACGCCGCCCGATCGCCTTACGCTGTCTTTTTACACGCCACAACCCGCGACGATAAACACTGGCCGGAAACCCACTGGCGGGCCCTGCTTTCCTTGCTTGCCGGCAGCGGGTTGCGCATTAAATTACCCTGGGGCGCTCCCCATGAAGAAGCGCGAGCCAAACGGCTGGCCGAAGGGCTGGACTTTGTTGAGGTCCTGCCACGCATGAGCCTTGAAAATGTGGCGAGAGAGCTCGCAGGAGCACGGTTTGTGGTATCGGTGGATACAGGGTTAAGCCATCTTACGGCAGCGCTGGATCGGCCCAACCTGACGCTGTACGGCCCTACTGATCCAGGGTTGATTGGTGGTTATGGTAAAAACCAACATACTGTTTTGCCTGACAACGGGAACGCGACGGAGAACATTCCGGCAGAGAAAGTTTTCGCCTTGATTAAGACACAGGTATCAGATTAATGGGTTCACTCTTTAAACAAATATACCGATACACGCGTCCACGTACCTTCCGGCATAACGAAAGTCTCTGGCCATATACTCAAATTGAAAGAGCGGACACCGGTGAAATTGCGCGTTTGCGCTACAAAGGGCGCGAGGTGGCGATTGAGGACCTCAGCGCGCTTAAAGACAGCGCCGAAGGCACGGTATTGCTCACGGCAACAGGGCCTTCAACCCAGTCTATCGATTTCAGCAAACTGCCGTGCACAATCCCGGTTATGGGGGTCAATGGCGCCTGGTTCCTTTCTGGTAAGGTCACATTTTCACTGTATGTGATTGTGGATATGGAGTTTTTTGACCGCCGACAGGATGTCATCCGCTCAGTCATTGCTGATCCCAACATCCTCTTATTCACCACCATGCACGGGATTGCGAAAATCCTGGATCGCCATGCAGCAGATTTGCGCTGCCGTTTAGCCTTAATTGAGGATGCCTGCTACAAAATCTATCAGCCGAAGGTGGCCGATGCGTTGAAATGGGAAATGTACAAATCTGTTCCCGGCGCATCTTTTTGCGAAACCCGCCAGGATATCTGTTTCAGTACCGATATTCGCCACGGGATATTCGACGCAGGTACGGTAGCGTATTGGGCGTTACAAATTCTCTTCTATCTTGGGTTTAACAAGATTGTTATCACGGGTCTGGATATGAGCAATTTTAACCAGCCGAGATTTTATGAAACATCAGACAGCAAGCTTCCTTCCTATCTCGAGGAAAAGGTTGATAACGTTGTAATGCCATCCTTTGCACATGCGGCAACGGTGATGAAAAAGAACCACATAGAAATTGTAAATCTTTCCCCGGAAAGTGCTATTCCTGACACAATATTCCACAAGGTTGCGTTTGATGAATATTTTGACCTTTAGTGAGAAATCGCGCAAAGCATATGCTTTCGTGTTTCCACTGTTTTTATTTTTTAGCGCTATTTTCTGTATGTCCACCAGGACGAATAATCTTTTCCATATCTCTTTCGCGCTGTTTATTTTTTCACTTTTCTACAAAGAGAATTTTCTTCAATTTGTTGAAAAAACTGAAAAAAAGCGACTGACGTTTATTTTGGTCGCATTGATGGGGCTGTATTATGCTGCGACCAATATTTGGGGTAACACGCTTTACAATCTGGGATCGGTGCTGACGCACACTCTCTATATTGTGGTCTACCTACTGATCCTGACGACGCTACTGGAAGAACCGAAAACCCGGCATATTGCGCTGGCCAGCATTGTTGCCGGTGTTACCGTATTGTCGATTTACACGCTGGCGACGGATTATTCGTTAGTGGCGAGCTTACGCCAGGTTTCGCTTTCCAATCCGGGTCCGCAGAATGTCATTGATTTAGCCGGTTATTGCGGTGTCGGGATCTTGCTCGCCTGCATGTTGCTGAAAGAGAAAGGGCAGCAATTTTATTATATCCCTATCATCATCATGCTTATTATGATGATTATCACCCAAAGCCGTGGCCCCATTCTGGCACTGCTTATTGCGTTTATTTTTACACTGCACAGAAGTGTATTAACACGCAGGAATATCATTATTTGCCTGGTTATTGCTCTTATCCTGGCGGCTGTCGTCGTACTGACCCCTGCGGGCGTAATGCTGATGGAACGATTCGAAATCCTCGGCTCACAAAGCGGTTTACGTCTGAGTATCTGGCACCATACCCTGGAAGAGCTTTCTGGCCATCCCTGGCTGGGACGCGGCTTTGATTACCAGCTTGATTTCACCAACTACAGCGGTGAACACATCACAACCACCCACAGTATTTATCTGGGGGCGTTGTTAAAAGGCGGTATTGTTGGATTTACGCTGCTTATGGCGGTGATCTGCTCAGGTTTGTGGCGGGCACTGAAAAAATTCCGCGAAAATAATCGCTATGATGTCGCCCTGTTTATTTATGCGCTGATTTTTATGTCTTCACAGGGGATGTTCATTATCAACAACCCGCGCGAATCCTGGGTGCTCTTCTGGTTGCCCCTCGGCCTTGTTATCAGCCGGAGTCTGAAAAAACAATCATAAAAAAAGGCCCGTCAGGGCCTTTTTTATTGCAAGTCAGACAGCCGCTGCTTCACCGCCTGAACTAAATCGTTAACAGGCATCGCAGAGATAAAATCCGTGTCACAGATGATCTGCTGGGCCTTTGCGTAGTTGGGTGCCCAAATTTTATAGCCTGGCAAGCCGGTGTCTTTCAGCTTCCGTTTGTTATAAACCGCAATCAGCGGTTTATCCAGAGCGCGGGAAATATGCACAATGGAGGTATCCGGCGTGATCACCAAATCGCTGCAGCGAACGATCTCCACAGCCGAGTTAATGGTGCTGTTCTCCACCACGACCACATTTTCCAGCGCCAGGCTGGCTATCTTCGCGCTTTGCCCAATCATGATGACTTTTACAGGAAAAGGCAGCGAATGTAGCGCATCGATAAGTTTCACCACCTGCTCGCGACTGAAATCTTTATCTTCCGATCCGGTGAAGGGATTGATCGCGACATAGCGCGTATCGCCTGTTTTATCCCCCAACAAACGTTGCAGCTTATCGTGTTCCTGTTGATTAAACGGAACATGGTAGTGGTACTGCGCATCGGCGATACCAAACAGGTTGAGTACGGCTTTGTAACGCTCGGTCACATGCTTGTTTTCGTCGAAAAAGGGGATCGACTGATCAAACAGCTTATAGTTGTCTTTGTTAAAACCAATGACACACGGCACGCCGAGATCGGCATGCAGTTTAAAACGCTCATAGGACACCACATCGTCAAAATCGATGACCGCATCAAACTGCGCGGTTTTCAATTCATCAAGCGCCATGCGCGGGCGATGAAGGTGAATATTCTCCAGGTACTCAGAGCCGCTCAGGATCTGTTTGCACAACGGGCCGGTGAGCACTGAAACCCGGTAACCCTTTTCGGCCAGCGCCCTGGCGCATCCGGTGGTGATGACCATATCGCCAATTTTGTCATCCAGCCTCAGGAGCAATACGTTCTTGATGCGATGAGGCTGAAAGGACTCCCGCGCGGCTTTATGCCGGTAGCGCCGATTGATCAAATGGAGCTTGATAGAGCGAAAAAATGCGTTCTTCCGGCGCGTAAACTTTTTAATCATGTTCATTGTGCATAACTCATCGATAAACGCTTATTTCGCGGCAACTTTATATTGATAATATTCCGCAAGCGTCATTCCCTGCGTTTTAGGCGCCAGCCAGGCGAAGAACGCGTCCAGATCCTCATATAAACGCTCAATATCGTGCTCATTTTTGAAGGTGGGACTGCCGCCAGGCATATACTCGGACGAGTGCAGCATATACTCAACATAATCATTACCCTGCGCCAGCGTCTGCTCAACCACACGCTTCATGGTGTCGTTATTGCCACCCATAGGGCGCAACCAGTGTACTGACGGGCTACGCACCTTCCCGCGCAGGCGATCGTAACCCTGTTTGATGCTATTCATCAGCGCCGAATGCTTATGCTGGATGCTCATTGGCACTTCCAGCAGCGAGGAGTTCCCTTCACGGCGGATATCGTTTTCATTCAGAAAATAGGCGCGCTGAGGGAAATCGCGATAATCGGTACCGCCCGTACCTTGTGGCGCGCCTTTCGCCGGTTGCCAGTTCACTTTCGGTGTCACCGAGCAATCCACCTGATAGCCATGCTCCAACAATAAGCGCGCATAACGCTCATCAAATGCCCAACGTCCCGCACGGTGACTGACCATTTTCGTCTGGAAGGTCTCTTCCAGCAGTTGCGTCATATAGCTGACTTTGTCGCGCATTACCGCATCAGAATACTCAATCAGGTAGGGCTTATAACGCCAGTCATCATCGGTTAACGGTGCCGTCGGCGGGCTGTTCCACGCATGAAGATGCATACCGATTTCCGCCGTTCCCCTGGCAATCACATCTTTTGCAAATTCAATGTAGGCAGGGTCAATGGCCATTTCATAGTTGGTGAGGTATACGGGTTTGAAGCCATATTTTTCACAAAGCTGCTGAAAACGCGGCAAATACTTCGCATTTTCGGTCGTGATACTGTCGTGCTTCTGCCAGAGGTTATCTCCCTCGGTATCGATGGTGATAAGAAATGCAGGTTTGTGCACAGTGTTTTCCTCAGGACAGGTGTGTGGCGCCATGGTAGAGCAATACAATGCTTCTCTCAATCAGTCTGATAACCTAGAATCACAAGCCTGTAATGTGATGAAGAAGACTTTATGACGTCCGACACCCGACTTCCTGAGCCTACTGCGCCCGCGAGAATACTGGTTATAAAACTGCGCCATCACGGCGATATGTTATTAACCACCCCGCTGATCCTGGCTCTCAGGCAACGCTTTCCGGCCGCGCAGATCGATGTTCTGCTCTATGAAGAGACACGGGAAATGCTGTCCGCCAATCCGGATATTCACCGTATTTATGGCATCGATCGCAAATGGAAAAAGCAGGGGGTGCTTCATCAACTCAAAATGGAAGCCGGGCTACTTTGCACGCTGCGCAAGCAGAAGTACGACTTAGTGCTCAACCTCGCCGATCAGTGGCGCAGCGCCATCTGTACGCGCCTTACCGGCGCCAGAAAGCGTATTGGTTTCGCGTTTCCTAAACGTCGTCATCCTTTCTGGTCATTCTGTCACACCGATTTGGTCTCCACTCAGGATCACAACACACAGCACACCGTTGAGCAGAATCTTTCCATCCTGAGCGCCATCGGCGAGGCCGTCCATGACGTCCCGGCGAAAATGAGTTACACCGCTCAGGACTGGCAAGCATGCCGGTCGCTTTTGCCGCCAGATTTTCAGGAAAGTTATGTGGTTATCCAGCCCACTTCACGCTGGTTCTATAAATGCTGGCGTGAGGGCAACATCAGCGCAGTCATGAACGCGCTCTCCGCTGCGGGTCACAAAATCGTGCTGACGTCCGGCCCCGATGCAAAAGAGAAAAAAATGGTCGAAACCATTATTGCCGGCTGTCCCGATGCGCAATTCCACTCTCTGGCCGGGCAACTCACATTACGCCAGCTTGCCGCATTGATCGACCATGCGCGGTTGTTTATCGGTGTGGATTCCGTACCCATGCATATGGCTGCTGCGCTTGGTACGCCGCTTGTGGCGCTGTTCGGCCCTTCGAAACTGGTTTTCTGGCGTCCCTGGCAGGCGAAAGGTGAAGTCCTTTGGGCTGGCGATTACGGCCCGCTTCCCGATCCGGACGATGTAGACACGCACACCGACAAGCGTTATCTGGACGCGATCCCCGTAGATGCAGTGATTACCGCAGCGAAAAGGTTACTGGCATGAGTACGTTCCGACTGGCGCTGGTCAGGCAAAAATACCGCCCCGATGGCGGCGCTGAACGCTTTGTATCCCGCGCGCTGGAAGCGCTGGATAACAGCAACCTTGAGCTCAACGTCATTACTCGCGAATGGCAAGGCCCGGTCAAACCGGACTGGCGCATTCACATTTGCGATCCGAAAAAATGGGGACGGATCAGCCGCGAGCGCGGTTTCGCTCACGCCGCTCGCGACTTATGGCAACGCGAACACTTTGACTTAGTACAGAGTCACGAACGCATTGCCGGCTGTGACTTATACCGGGCAGGAGACGGGGTGCACCGCCGCTGGCTGTTACAACGGTCGCGCATAATCCCTGGCTGGAAAAAGCACCTTCTGTTTGCCGACCGCTATCACCGCTATGTGATGCAGGCGGAAAAAGAGATGTATCAGCATCCCAGTCTGCGTGCCGTCATCTGTAACGCAGAAATGGTGAAACAAGAGATCATCGAAGATTTCGCCTTCCCGGCGGACAAAATCCATGTGATTTATAACGCTGTCGATCACCGCCATTTCACCCCGCCGGATGCAAACACCTTTATACAGCTACGTGAGCAATGGCGAATTCCGGTTGAGGCCACCTGCTTTGTTTATGTCGGTTCCGGGTTTGAGCGAAAAGGGCTGGATGCGGCAATCCGTGCGGTTGCGCCCACAACCTGCCACCTTTTGGTCGTTGGTAAAGATAAAGATCAGAAACGCTATCAGACGCTGGCACAAACGCTGAAGTGCGCCGAGCGCGTGCACTTTTTTGGTATGCAACGGGAGACGCTGCCCTTTTACCAAATGGCCGATGGCTTACTGCTGCCCACGCTGTACGATCCCTTCCCGAATGTGATTCTTGAAGCAATGTCCTGCGGGCTACCGGTGATTACCACGCACGGTTGCGGCGGCGCGGAATTTATTGAGCAAGGGCGAAACGGATACGTCTGCGATGCGCTGGATATCCGTCGTTTGCAGGACGCCGTAATGGCCTTACCCGCGCGCGCACTCGACTCAGCCGAAGGCGAAAGCGCCCGGTCGCGGATTATGCAGTGCACCAACGAAAACTTATCCGCACAGCTGCTTTCCCTCTATCAACACCTGGTGAAATAACCATGCGCATTCTGTTTATTATTGATGGACTGCCTGGCGGCGGCGCAGAGAAAGTGGTGCTTACGCTGGCGGAACAGTTTTTGCGCGAGGGCGAAAATGTCTCGCTCTTTTCGCTACGCGATGTCTGTGAATACCCGCTTCCGGAGGGATTACATTACCAGGTTATTACCGATCATTGCCGTAAACCCTGGCGTAAATTAACGGAATTGAGCCGCCGGGCACGGCAATTGGATAAGGCCATTCATCTTGCCGAAAAAACGGGGCATTTTGATCTGGTACTGTCGAATCTGCATAAAACCGATCGGATAGTTTCCCGTAGCCAGGCGTTGAAAAATCATAACCTGTGGTTCTGCCTGCATGGCATGTTTTCGACATCCTACCTCGGGCATCGCACCGGTTTTGACCGCTGGCTTAAACAGCAGAAAATTAAACGGGTGTACCAGAACCGCAATATCGTTGCTGTTTCAGAAGCCGTGGGTAAGGATCTGGTCGGGCAGTTTGCGCTGACGCCAGCCCAACTGAAAACCCTATATAACCCATTCGATATTGCCGCGCTGCGGGCAGGAGCAGAAGCGCCATGCGAAATGGCGGGCACGGACTATATCATTCACGTAGGGCGTTTCCATCCGGCCAAACGTCACGATCGCCTGATTGAGGCGTATGCACAAAGCGGCATCCAGGCACCGTTGGTGTTGCTGGGGCAGGGTACTCCGCAGCAAGAGCAGCGGTTACGTCAGTTAGCCACCGCATCGGGCGTTGGCGACAGGGTAATATTTAAAGGCTTTCAGCCCAACCCGCTTCCCTGGATCAAGCACGCAAGAATGCTGGTGCTCAGCTCAGACAGCGAAGGTTTCGGCAATGTCATTGTCGAAGCGTTATTGCTCAACACGCCGGTCGTCAGCACTCGCTGCCCGGGCGGCGTGAGCGAGATCCTCACTGGTGCGCTGGCGGCGGGTCTGGCGGAGCTGAACAGCAGAGCGCTGGCTCAAACAATGCAAAGCATTTACCATAACCCGCCAGTAATAGAAGCATCCGCGCTGGAAAAATTCGGCGTAGAAACCATTTGCCAGCAGTATCGTCAGTTGCGCAGCGCCTGACGCACAATGAACACCAGGACACGATAGCGGATCATCTATGAGTCAGTCTCCTTTACTTAGCATCGTCGTTGCCGTTTATAACGGCGAAAAATTCCTCGATCAGTTTTTTGAAAGCATTGAGCAGCAGCAACTAAACAGTTATGAACTCATTCTGGTGAATGACGGCTCCACCGACGGGAGCCTGGCCGTGATTGAGAACTGGAAAGAGAGATTGCCAAACGTCCAGCTTATTCAACAGGCTAATCAGGGCGTATCCGTGGCGCGCAACAGCGGATTGGCTGTCGCCACCGGTAAATACCTGACGTTTCCGGATATTGACGACAAAATTTACCCCGGCATGTACAACACGCTGCTCAATATGGCGGAAACAGGAAACCTGGATGTTGCAACCTGTAATGGCCGCTACGTCTATGAAAAAAGAAAAGATGTGCACCCGATTTTCCCACCGGAGCGGCTCGCCTCAACGGGCGTCGTTGCGGGTCATGTCTGGCTTAAACAGGCGCTTGATTCACGTAAATTCCTGCATGTTACCTGGCTGAATATATATCGTCGTGCGTTTATCCAGCAGCATGCGTTTCATTTCGAACCGGGTCTACGTCACCAGGACATTCCCTGGACCACGGAAGTCCTGCTGGCGGCTGAGCGCGTGCAATACACCAGCGAGCAGTTCTACGATTATTACATTCACTCTGAATCGGTGTCGCACAAACCCGATAATGACGACACATTAATGCGCTCAGCGCGCCATTATATGAAAATTCTCGAAATGCTTGAGGCAATCAATCAGCGCTATGCGGATAAAGCAAAACAGATTTCTGCCTGCCGCTGGCAAATCGCTAAAGAAGGTCTTGGCATTATCCATACCTTTGATTGCATGAAAGATGAAGAGAAGAAGCGCATAATTATTAACGAGTTTTTCGATCGCGGTATCTGGCAGCTGATCTGGAAAAATGCCTGTACACTGCGTTTACGCTGGCGTCTGGGCCGACGTTATTTCCGCCTCAAGCCTTATCGCCATGCCTGATGGCTTCTCTTGCAGGCACGCCAAAGGTATAGCTTTAACGTGCCTAAATGCTTAGAATTTGCCCGCCGAATCTCAAAAAAACGGATAGTCGCTTGGAATTGTTGTATACCACCCTGCTCTACGTCATTCAGCCTCTGGTGTGGTTGCGATTATTACTTCGCAGCCGCAAGGCCCCTGCTTACCGTAAACGCTGGGCCGAGCGTTATGGATTCTGTCGTAACAAAGTGAAGCCGGACGGTATTTTGTTGCATTCTGTATCCGTTGGCGAAACGCTGGCGGCGATCCCGCTGGTGCGCGCCTTGCGCCATCGCTATCCTTCATTGCCCATCACCGTCACCACCATGACGCCAACCGGTTCAGAACGCGTGATGTCGGCCTTTGGTAAAGACGTTCATCACGTCTATTTGCCCTATGACCTGCCCTGCGCCATGAACCGTTTCTTCAATACCGTTCGCCCGAAGCTGGTGATCGTGATGGAGACAGAACTGTGGCCGAATATGATTTCTGCGCTCAATACCCGGAAAATCCCGCTGGTGATCGCCAATGCGCGCCTGTCGGAGCGGTCAGCGAAAGGGTACGGAAAACTGGGGAAATTTATGCGCCGTCTGCTGAGCAAAATCACGCTCATTGCCGCGCAAAATCAGGAAGATGGCGATCGTTTTCTGCAACTGGGGCTTAAACGCAATCAGCTGACGGTCACCGGCAGCCTGAAATTCGACATTTCGGTTACCCCGGAACTTGCCGCGCGTGCGGTCACCCTGCGTCGCCAGTGGGCGCCGCGCCGTAAAGTGTGGATTGCCACGAGCACGCACGACGGCGAAGAGGCCATTATTTTACAGGCGCATCGCAAGCTTCTGGAGAGTTTCCCGGATTTGCTGCTGATTCTGGTTCCGCGTCATCCGGAACGTTTCCCGGACGCGCGCGCTATGACGCAAAAAGCCGGGTTCAGTTACACCTTGCGCAGTACGGGCGAAATCCCCTCGGGCAGCACCCAGGTGGTGATTGGCGATACCATGGGTGAACTGATGCTGTTGTACGGCATTGCCGACCTGGCGTTTGTTGGCGGCAGCCTGGTGGAGCGCGGCGGTCATAACCCACTGGAGCCCGCAGCGCATGCCATTCCGGTGCTAATGGGGCCGCATACCTTTAATTTCAAAGATATCTGCTCACGTTTGCAGGAAGCGGAAGGGCTGATTACCGTCACCGATGCGGATTCGCTGGTGAAAGAGGTGTCGACGCTGCTGACCGATGAAGACTATCGTTTATGGTACGGGCGTCACGCGGTGGAAGTCCTGCACCAGAACCAGGGTGCGCTGGCGCGCCTGCTGCAACTCCTGCAACCGTATTTGCCTCAGCGGAGCCATTAATGTCCAGACGTTTGTCGGTGGTGATGATCGCCAAAAACGCGGCGGATCTGCTGCCGGATTGCCTGGCGTCCGTCGCCTGGGCGGATGAAATTATTGTGCTGGATTCCGGTAGCGAGGATGACACCGTCGGCATTGCCACTCGCGCCGGTGCGAAGGTCTTCAGCAATACTGAATGGCCCGGTTATGGTGTTCAGCGCCAGCGAGCGCAGCGCTATGCCAGCGGCGATTACATCCTGATGATCGACACCGATGAACGCGTTACGCCGGAACTGGCGCAGGCGCTGCGTGCCATTCTTGAGGCACCGCAGCCGGGTGCGGTTTACAGCATCGCCCGTCGAAACTATTTCCTGGGTCGCTTTATGCGCCACAGCGGCTGGTATCCTGACCGCGTAACGCGTTTGTATGAGCGTGAACGCTACCAGTACAACGACAACCTTGTGCATGAGTCGCTGGAAGCGCCACAGGCGCAGGTGATTGCGCTGAGTGGGGATTTGCTGCATCTGACCTGCCGGGATTTCGTCAGCTTCCAGCGCAAACAGCTCAATTACGCGGCTGCGTGGGCGCAGGAGCGCCATCAACGCGGAAAAAAAACCTCGCTGCCGGGGATTTTCGCCCATACTTTGGGCGCCTTTTGCAAAACTCTGCTGTTGCGCGGCGGCGTGCTCGATGGCAAACAAGGCTGGCTGCTGGCGGTGGTTAACGCGCAGTATACTTTCAATAAATACACCGGGCTGTGGGCACTGAACCACGGTTATTCAGAGAAAGAATAAGCGATGAGCACAAAAGCGATTTATCCCGGCACCTTTGATCCTATTACCAACGGGCATATTGATATTGTTGCCCGTGCCGCTGTGATGTTTGACGAGGTGGTATTAGCGATTGCCGCCAGCCCGAGCAAAAAACCGATGTTTAACCTGGACGAGCGTGTCGCGCTGGCGCAGTCCGCCACGGCGCATCTGCCAAATGTTACGGTTGTCGGTTTCAGTGATTTAATGGCGAATTTTGCCCGCGCTCAGCAGGCCAATATTTTGATTCGCGGCCTGCGAGCGGTAGCGGATTTTGAATATGAGATGCAGCTTGCGCATATGAATCGCCACCTGATGCCGGAGCTGGAGAGCGTGTTTTTGATGCCATCGAAAGAGTGGTCGTTTATCTCCTCGACGCTGGTCAAAGAAGTGGCGCGCCACCATGGCGATGTCACGCACTTCCTGCCGCCAAATGTGCATCAGGCGCTGCTGGAAAAGCTGAAGTAAGTGTTCTGCCTGTCCGGCCTGCGGCGATTGCAGGCCCGATAAGCGTGGTGCCCTCAGGCAGAAATGCCGGATTTATTTCTGGCAGCGACGACAGTAAAACGTTGAACGCTGTGCGTGTTTAGCGGCAACGATTGGCGTACCGCATACGCGACAAGGCTCACCTTCCCGCCCGTATACCTGTAATTCCTGCGCAAAATAGCCCGGTTTCCCGTCGCTTTGCAAAAAGTCTTTCAGCGTCGTTCCACCCTGTTCGATGGATCGTAGCAATACGGCTTTGATCACGCGCACCAGGAGTTCACACTCCTGCGCCGAGAGCGATGAAGCAAGGCGATCGGGGTGGATCCCCGCAGCAAACAGCGATTCGCTGGCGTAGATGTTGCCAACGCCCACCACCAGCTTGTTATCCATCAGCCAGGGTTTAATGGCGGTTTTCTTCTTCGCGCATTTCTGTTGGAAATAGCTGGCGTTAAACGTGTCGCTTAGCGGTTCCGGCCCGAGATGCGCCAGCACGTTGTGCCCTTCCAGCTCTTTCGTCCACAGCCATGCGCCAAAACGGCGGGGATCGGTGTAACGCAGTACTTTGCCGTTACTCATCACCAGATCGACGTGGTCGTGCTTTTCCGCCGGCAATTCACAGGGAAGAATGCGCAGACTGCCGGACATGCCAAGATGGATAATGATCCAGCCATCCGGTAGCTCCAGCAGCAGGTATTTGGCGCGGCGCTGAACGCTGAGCACGGGTTTATCGCTCAGGCTGTGGATCTCTTCAGAGACCGGCCAGCGTAATCGCCCGTTGCGTACCACCGCATAAAGAATGGTTTCACCTACCAGATGCGGTTCTATGCCACGACGGCTGGTTTCGACTTCGGGTAATTCAGGCATCTCGTCTCCGGCTTGCGGGTTATCAGAAATGCAAAAACCCCGACAATGCGGGGTTTTTGTTCAAGAAAACTAAAATTATTTGATTTTAGCTTCTTTGTACAGCACGTGCTGACGGACAACTGGATCGAATTTTTTCAGTTCCAGTTTTTCCGGCTTAGTACGTTTGTTCTTCGTGGTGGTGTAGAAGTGACCAGTACCAGCGGAAGAAACCAGCTTGATTTTCTCACGAATACCTTTAGCCATGATTTATATCCTCTAAGTACTTAGTACTTTTCGCCACGGGCACGCAGTTCAGACAGAACTGTATCGATGCCTTTCTTATCAATTACACGCATACCTTTAGCAGATACGCGCAGGGTGACAAAACGCTTCTCGCTCTCAACCCAGAAACGGTGAGAGTGCAGGTTCGGCAGGAAACGGCGTTTAGTCGCGTTCAGTGCGTGGGAACGGTTGTTACCGGTCACCGGACGCTTGCCAGTAACTTGGCAGACTCGGGACATGTCTATTCTCCAAAAATCAAATTAGCTCGAGCTTCGTATGGGGTATCGGCGCCTCGTCAGGCTTTACAGCCCGGTCATCGCAGTTCAATGTGAACTCTCGATTGCCAGGCCCAAATGCCAAACCCGAGATTCTCAAAGGTGGCGTAGTATACGCTGAGTCGGCGGTGTGCTCAAGTCCCGAACAGACAAAGATCCCGATGGATCGCGCAAAATGGTCTAAATCCAACCACGCTCTGCAAACGAAACGCTCTCTCCACGTCCGATAACAAGGTGATCAAGCACCCGTATCCCCATGAACTGACAGCATTTAACCACACGCTCGGTGATCTGCTTATCCGCTTTACTCGGCTCAGCATTACCTGAGGGGTGATTATGCGCGAGGATCACGCCCGCTGCATTCACTTTTAACGCTTCGCGGACAATTTCTCGCGGGTGTACCTCAACGTTATTGAGGGTGCCGCTGAACAAACGGCTGTGTTTCAGTATCCGATTTTGATTATCCAGAAAGATCACCATGAAGATCTCGCGCTCTTCACTCATCAACTGGCTTTGCAGGAACTCCCGCGCCATTTCCGGGCTCAGCAGTGAACTCTCCTCCAACAAGCGCGCATTATAATAGCGCCGGGCCAGCTCGCCGATCCCCCTCAACTGCGCATACTTGGCGAGGCCAATACCTTGTATATCCTTAAAATCCTCAAGACTGGAGGAGAGCAGCGCATACAGCGACCCAAAATGCGTTAGCATCTCCCGGGCAACGGTGAGCACGCACTTTTCTGGCGTACCGGTACGTAAAAACAGCGCTAATAACTCAGTATCAGTCAGCGATTCAATGCCGTATTTCAGCATCTTTTCCCGCGGTTTCAGGGGGGTAAAAACAATATCCATGTACTTTCCTCCATCTCTCGTGCTCATGCTGCCATACTGCGTTCCACCGCTTCGACTGCGGATTTTTCACCCTGCGTAGCACCTCGCAAAGTGGTTGGCGGGCAAAAGCACGACAACATCAGGATTGTGATAAAATGCCCAGCTTCTGGTGAAATCCAACAGGAAAGAATCATGATGAGTCTGGCGGGTAAAAAAATTGTCCTCGGCGTAAGCGGCGGCATTGCAGCCTATAAAGCGCCTGAGCTGGTGCGCCGTTTGCGCGATCGCGGCGCGGAAGTCCGCGTCGCAATGACTGAGGCCGCCAAAGCCTTTATTACGCCGATGAGCCTGCAGGCCGTGTCCGGACACCCGGTTTCCGACAGCCTGCTGGATCCCGCAGCAGAAGCGGCAATGGGCCATATTGAACTGGGGAAATGGGCTGATTTGGTGATTCTGGCACCCGCGACCGCCGACTTAATCGCCCGCGTTGCCGCCGGAATGGCCAACGACCTGGTCTCCACCATTTGCCTCGCCACCCCCTCGCCCGTTGCGGTGGTGCCTGCCATGAACCAGCAGATGTATCGCGCCGCCGCCACTCAGCATAATCTGCAAGTACTTGCTTCTCGCGGGCTGCTGCTGTGGGGACCTGACAGCGGCAGCCAGGCCTGTGGCGACATTGGCCCCGGCCGTATGCTGGATCCGCTGACCATTGTCGATATGGCGGACGCGCATTTCTCGCCTGTCAAAGATCTGCAACATCTGAACATCATGATTACCGCCGGTCCAACGCGTGAACCGCTGGATCCGGTGCGCTATATCACCAATCTCAGCTCCGGAAAGATGGGCTTCGCCATCGCCGCTGCTGCCGCCAGTCGCGGTGCGAAGGTGACGCTGGTTTCCGGCCCGGTTTCACTGCCAACGCCAGCTTTCGTACAACGTGTGGATGTCACCACTGCGCTGGAGATGGAAGCCGCCGTGCAAAAGGGCGCGCAACAGCAGCATATTTTTATCGGCTGCGCCGCCGTTGCGGATTACCGCGCCGCGAGCATTTCTGAAGAAAAGATCAAAAAGCAAGGCGATGAAATCACGATAAAAATGATCAAAAACCCGGATATTGTCGCGGGCGTCGCCGCGCTCTCCACCAACCGGCCTTATGTCGTTGGGTTTGCCGCCGAAACAAATAATGTGGAAGAATATGCCCGGCAAAAACGCGCCCGCAAAAACCTCGATTTAATTTGCGCTAACGATGTTTCGCAATCTGATCAAGGCTTTAACAGCGACAGCAACGCATTACACCTTTTCTGGCAGGAGGGCGACAAACGCTTACCGCTGGAGCGCAAGGAACTTCTGGGACACCTATTACTGGACGAGATCGTTACCCGTTATGATGAAAAAAATCGACGTTAAGATTCTGGACCCGCGCGTTGGCAACGAATTCCCGCTGCCGACATACGCCACCTCCGGTTCAGCCGGACTTGACCTGCGCGCCTGTCTCGACGCCGCTGTTGAGCTGGCTCCGGGAGCAACAACATTGCTGCCGACTGGCCTGGCAATCCATATTGCCGACCCGGCGCTGGCTGCGGTCATCCTGCCACGTTCAGGACTGGGCCATAAACATGGCGTCGTGCTGGGCAACCTGGTCGGGCTGATCGACTCAGATTACCAGGGTCAGCTGATGGTTTCCGTCTGGAACCGCGGGCACGACAGCTTTACTATCGTCCCGGGCGAACGTATCGCACAGATGGTGTTTGTACCCGTGGTGCAGGCGGAGTTTAACCTGGTGGAAGACTTCGACGCGACCGAGCGCGGCGAAGGCGGCTTCGGCCATTCTGGCCGCCAGTAACGGCTCTTTTTAACGCATCACACTGCGAAATAACGCGATAACATCACCGCAAACGCGCAACGTTTGCGGTCGCTGTGTGGCTGCTCGCCTGACGAGTGCTTATTTTTCAGGGGTATTTTAGAACATGGCAGAAAAACAAACTGCGAAAAGGAATCGTCGCGAAGAAATACTTCAGTCTCTGGCGCTGATGCTGGAATCCAGCGATGGAAGCCAACGCATCACCACAGCGAAACTGGCGGCGTCTGTCGGCGTTTCTGAAGCCGCGCTGTATCGTCATTTTCCCAGTAAAACGCGCATGTTCGATAGTCTGATTGAGTTTATCGAAGATAGCCTGATTACCCGCATCAACCTGATTTTGAAGGATGAGAAAGACACAACGGCGCGCCTGCGTTTGATTGTGCTGCTGATTCTGGGGTTCGGCGAGCGCAATCCGGGTCTGACGCGCATCATGACTGGCCATGCGCTGATGTTTGAACAGGACCGCCTGCAAGGGCGTATCAACCAGCTGTTTGAGCGCATTGAAGCACAGCTACGCCAGGTTCTGCGCGAGCGCAAAATGCGTGAAGGCGAAGGGTTCACTCACGATGAAACCCTGCTGGCGAGCCAGCTGCTGGCCTTTTGCGAAGGCATGCTGTCGCGCTATGTGCGTAGCGAATTTAAATACAGCCCGACCGATGACTTTGAGACCCGCTGGCCGTTGTTAGCCGCGCAATTGCAATAATCTCTCCATGCAGCCCAGTGTGGCTGCATTCTCATTTCCCCACTCTCTGTGAAAAAGCCCAACGGAATTCGTTGAGATGCCAGATGTCGCCGCATCCAACATTTCCTAACCTCCTTCTGGCAGCATCGTTCCACTTAACGCAAATCATCTTATAAATACCCTACAAATAAGGAGAGACCGGATGGCAACATCTCGTCGGGAACTGCTAAAACTAAGCGGTATCGCCACCGCGTCGTTATTACTAAGCCACAAAAGCCTCGCGGCCTGGGCACCCTCCCCCCGTTACCCGGACCCCAGCATTGTCGCGCTGGACGACAGCTTCCGCGACTATATGGTCTCCAGTGCCAAAGTCGAGCAGCTCGCTACCGGCTGCCGCTGGGCGGAAGGTCCGGTCTGGTTCGGCGATACCCGTATGCTGCTATGGAGCGATATTCCTAACAACGCGGTGATGCGCTGGGACGATGCAACCGGCGAGACCAGCATCTTTCGCCAGCCCGCAAATAACGCCAACGGACACGCCCGCGACAGGCAAGGCAGGCTAATCAGCTGTGAACACGATACCCGCCGCATCACGCGGACCGAGTACGACGGCACGATCACTGTGCTGGCGGACAGTTTTGAAGGTAAACCGCTGAACTCCCCCAACGATATCGCCGTGAAGTCAGATGGCTCCATCTGGTTTACCGACCCACCGTTCGGCATCGCCGGGTTCTATGAAGGGCATAAAGCCGCGTCGCAACTGCCGCAGAATGTTTATCGTCTCGATCCGGAGACACGCAAGCTGGAAGTTGTGCTGGGGGATGTCAAAGGCCCGAACGGGATCTGCTTCTCGGCCGACGAAAAAACGCTGTACGTGGTGGAGAGCCGCGCTACGCCCAATCGTTTAATTCTGGCATGGGATGTGGTGGATAATCAGTTAAAAAATAAACGGGTGCATATCGACTGCGGCAACGGAACAGCGGACGGTATCGCCATTGATGTGCATGGCAACCTGTGGTGCGGCTGGGGGATGGGCACGGAAGAGCTGGACGGCGTACGCATCTTCAACCCGCAAGGCAAGGCGATTGGCATGATCCATCTGCCGGAACGCTGCGCCAATCTCTGCTTTGGCGGAGAACAACGTAACCGCCTGTTTATGGCGGCCAGCACCTCGGTCTACTCACTGTATGTCAACACGCAAGGCGCGAAGCTGCTGTAACACTGACCCGGCAGGCAGCAGCTTGCCGGGCACAGACTTAAACGCCGTACTGCTCGCGATAAGCGCGAACGGCGGCCAGGTGATCGGCCATTTCCGGCTTCTCTTCCAGATAGGCAATCAGCTCTTTCAGCGTGATGATGGAGATCACTTTGCAGCCATAGTCGCGTTCAACTTCCTGGATCGCGGAGATATCCGCACGGCCACGCTCCTGGCGGTCCAGTGAAATCAGCACACCCGCCAGTGTCGCCCCGTTAGCCTGAATAATTTCCATCGACTCACGAATAGCGGTGCCGGCGGTGATCACGTCGTCCACCAGCATGACACGCCCCTGCAATGCGCTACCCACCAGATTACCGCCTTCACCGTGATCTTTGGCCTCTTTGCGGTTAAAGCAGTAAGGCACATCGCGCTCGTGATGTTCCGCCAGCGCGACAGCGGTGGTGGTGGCGATAGGAATCCCTTTGTAAGCAGGGCCAAACAGCAGGTCGAAATCAATGCCGGAATCCACCAGCGCTTCGGCGTAAAAACGCCCTAACAACGCCAGATCGCGCCCGGTATTAAACAGCCCGGCGTTGAAGAAATAGGGGCTTTTACGCCCGGATTTCAGCGTAAATTCGCCAAACTTCAGTACCTGTTTGTTAAGCGCAAATTCAATAAACTGACGCTGGTACGCTTTCATGGATCCGCTCCTCATCTCACTTTTCTACAGACAAAAAAAAGGGCGACATCGTCGCCCTTAGTAACTAGTTCGCCAGCGCCGCTTTCTGCGTCGCGATAATCGATTCGATCCCCCCTCTGGCCAGCGCCAGCAGGGTGAGTAGCTCTTCGTGGGAGAAGGGCTCGCCTTCCGCCGTCCCCTGAACCTCAATCATGCGGCCATCTTCAGTCATCACCACATTCATATCGGTTTCGGCTGCGGAGTCTTCCACGTATTCCAGGTCACACACCGCTTCACCGTTCACGATGCCCACAGAGACTGCGGCAACCATGCCCTTCAGCGGGTTGGTTTTCAGCTTCCCGGCAGCAACCAGTTTGTTCAGCGCATCCGCCAGCGCCACACACGCACCGGTAATCGACGCGGTACGGGTACCGCCGTCAGCCTGAATAACATCGCAGTCGAGAGTAATGGTGAACTCGCCCAGTGCGTTCAAATCGACCGCTGCGCGCAGTGCGCGGGCAATCAGACGCTGGATTTCCATAGTACGCCCACCCTGTTTACCCTTTGCCGCTTCGCGCGCATTACGGGTATGAGTGGAACGCGGCAGCATGCCATATTCAGCTGTGATCCAGCCCTGGCCCTGGCCTTTCAGAAAACGCGGAACGCCTTCTTCAATAGAGGCGGTGCACAGCACTTTGGTATCACCAAATTCAACCAGCACGGAGCCTTCTGCGTGTTTTGTGTAATTACGGGTCAGGGTAACGGGACGCACCTGAGTGGCGCTACGGCCTGCTGGACGCATGATGATTTCTCCGGCTATTCGAATGTGGCTGCGCATTATACTGGCTTACCGTGGTTATTCCTATCCTGATAAGGCCACGAAAGCTATAATCCCCGCATCTCTCTTTAAAAACGGGAACGTCTATGATCCGCAGTATGACCGCCTACGCCCGGCGTGAAATCAAGGGTGAATGGGGCTCTGCCTCCTGGGAACTGCGCTCGGTTAACCAGCGTTATCTGGAAACTTACTTCCGTCTGCCGGAGCAATTCCGCAGCCTTGAGCCGGTTGTCCGTGAACGTCTCCGTACCCGCCTGACGCGCGGCAAAGTCGAATGTAATCTGCGTTTTGAACCGGATGCCAGCGCGCAAGGCGAATTGATCCTTAATGAGAAACTGGCTAAGCAACTGGTCAACGCAGCGAACTGGGTCAAAATGCAGAGCGACGAAGGGGAAATCAATCCGGTCGATATTCTGCGCTGGCCAGGCGTAATGGCGGCGCAGGAGCAGGACCTGGACGCAATTGCCGCGCAAATTCTCGCCGCGCTGGACGGCGCGTTGGATGACTTTATCGTTGCCCGCGAAACCGAAGGCCAAGCGCTGAAAGCTCTGATTGAACAGCGTCTGGAAGGCGTGAGCAGTGAAGTCACCAAAGTTCGCGGTCATATGCCGGAAATCCTGCAATGGCAGCGTGAGCGCCTGGTCTCCAAACTGGAAGAAGCGCAGGTGCAGCTTGAGAATAACCGTCTTGAGCAGGAACTGGTGCTGATGGCGCAGCGTATCGACGTTGCCGAAGAGCTGGATCGTCTCGACGCTCACGTCAAAGAGACCTACAACATTCTGAAGAAGAAAGAGGCTGTTGGCCGTCGACTCGACTTTATGATGCAGGAGTTCAACCGTGAGTCGAACACCCTGGCGTCCAAGTCCATTAATACAGACGTGACCAATTCGGCTATCGAGCTGAAAGTGCTGATCGAACAAATGCGCGAGCAGATTCAGAACATCGAGTAAATTCTCTCAAAGTCCGCACCATTCCATAAGCCCATGTTAAATGGGCTTTTTTATTTGAAGGATAGTCTATTGAAGACCACTTAGATTCATTAAAAACCACCAATAAGTGAGGAGTAAAAGGGGGAGTCTTTTTGCTCTACTCGTCTCATCTGACAGTTCATAACCATATACTCCCACAACGATTTTTCATCAGGATAGGTTATGGCCTCACTCACTGTCAGAACGGTTCAGGCCCTCATCAAAGCAGGAGTACCGGCGAAGTTTGGAGATGGGCGTTGCTTGTATCTGAAAGTCCAACCAAAGGGTGAACCTTACTGGATGCTTCGATACACAATCCACTCCAGGAGACGAGACCTGCTTGCTTCACTGTCAGTTCCTCCGCTCGTAGCAAAGCGGTGTTTGAACCACAAACTGAAAGGTGTCGAAGGGATCTATGAAAGGCATGATTACTTTGATGAAAAGAGAGAAACCTTACTAAGGGTTGTTGCGGAAATAAGATTTATTAATGAGCGTTACGATTAATCTCCTTTCTTAGCAGTTGCTTACTCTCACATGCGTAGCAACATAGATCGCATCCTGATAAATCGTCCAGCCTAAACTCTCAGACAAAAAAAGTTAAGAAAACGCCTAATTACA
Organism: Kosakonia sp. N21; assembly: GCF_050587465.1. Taxonomy (NCBI): domain Bacteria; kingdom Pseudomonadati; phylum Pseudomonadota; class Gammaproteobacteria; order Enterobacterales; family Enterobacteriaceae; genus Kosakonia; species Kosakonia sp. N21. Next base: position 154,303 of record NZ_JBOBHR010000010.1, read on the forward strand.
GCACTAAAGTATAATTGTATAGTAGTTGTACATTTGATTGAAAGGGATTTATTTCGGATGGACGCAATCGATAGTAAATTGGTAATCTTCACCACAAGAAAAAGATTTAATGACAGAAATGCCGATGATATGCAGAGCGGCGATATGGATGCTGATACACTAAAAAAGCATTATCATCTCGGACAAGTATCAACATTCATTGACTGGACAACTTTTGGCCCTTCCTATAAACATCCTTATCTAAGCTCAATACCTGCCGTAAGTAGAGAAAAAGCCATTGCCATGTTATATGATGAGTTAAGATCTCAATCTCATGTATTTTCTTTCCAGGGTCCATACCAGGGTTTGATCAAAGATCTTTTCAATCATATGCAACGGAATAATGGAAGAGATTACCAACATCCAGCAATGAATAATGCATATAAAAATCTAATTTTGGCTGAGAAGACCCGTTATAGCACTTTACCCATCATTAAAAAAGCTATCGAGCAATTTGATTTTAGTAAATCCAAACTGACAAAAGAGTATTTTTCAAGTGATTTATATAAAAGTTTTTTACCCAAATACACAAGATGGAAAGATTGGTTCAATGGAATGGGTATTACCGTTCATGATATAAATAGTACAGAAATTTCCATTGAGAGCCTCATCCTTCAAGGAAATAGATATACTGCGGTTGTAAAATACAGAGCACAAGATCATTTTGGCTTAGACAGAGAGGATATATTGAAACCCGAATTCAATTCGATTGCTTTTTTTAGGATATGGTTTGTCCTTCAGCGGGCAAAGCATTTAGCTCAAAAACCATTTTTCACTAATTTTGAAGCCACTATAACATTGACAGGAGAAAACAATGTTTAATTATAAAAGGATTGGAGCAATTACAATTATTTTAATAATTGCATACTGCATATGGATTGCTGTCAGACCAACAAAAATAGTCAGAGTGGATAATGGTGTGGTTTTTGTAGAACATTTGCCAATGACAACAGAAGGAAAATTAAAATGGTGGATGAAAAATAAGGACTTACTTCAGGAAAAATATCACGTTATCAATACACCATATAACTTCACAGTTACCATCATGAACTTCGATGGTTATGAACAATTACCCAAAGGAACAAGGGATGGTTCTATCGATGATTATACTTGCTTTGATGATACTAATGGCAAGTATGAAAAATGTGTGTATAACAGTATAGCAATAGTTGTCAGAGGCAACCTTGATAGTAAACAATTCATAAACATAGACGATGAAACTTATATCCAAACATATGATGGCAAAGTCGTTTTAGAATGAAATCTTTGAATATAATATTATTATGTATTTAATTATAAAAAATAATCTGTCGTGTAAAATACAGATTATTCAATATGAATATTATATAATCCAGGTTGGTTCTGAAAACAATAAATATTTTCGTTTGTAAGACGAGTTGAAAGCCAGAGCCTGCGACTTCCCAAATCGCCGTATAAGCAATTACCTGCTCATGGGAAAAGAGACTCTTAATAGGGTTATAGCGTAGCTGTCCGGTGTTGAACCAAGCCAACCACCTAATGTCATTCAGATTGGCTACCGCACTGGCTCATCCGCAAACAGCTGGAAAGTGGTCGGCTGGTAAGGTTGCTTGCCGATACAGAAAGCGTGAAATTCCCGGTGCACGCCGTCTGGCCCAAAACGCGCTGGCTACCGCTAAAAGTGCGAATCACCGTGGATATGCTGCTGGAAACGTTGCCGCAGGTGATGGCCCCGTACGAGCAGAAATGATGCTGATCGGCATGATTAGTTTTGTCAGGCTAAAAGCCATAAATCTGGTGATAAACCCTCTATAGATAAAAACAATTAAATATTAAAATCAATCTGTTAAATGAAAATCGCCTTTCAAATTCACATTAGTAAAAGTTATCCAACACGCCATGTGTGAGAAAATCTCAATCGTCGTCTGCCATACGAGCCGCTACCCTACCGCCTCTGAATCAGGGAGGCGATATGCTGTTACACACTCTTTATCTTATTGGCATTACCGCCGAAGCCATGACAGGCGCGCTGGCGGCAGGTCGCCGCCGGATGGATACCTTTGGCGTTATTATTATTGCCACCGCCACTGCACTTGGCGGCGGCTCGGTCCGCGATATCCTGCTTGGTCATTATCCGCTTGGCTGGGTGAAGCATCCCGAATACGTCATTATTGTCGCCGTTGCCGCAGTGCTGACCACCATTTTTGCGCCGGTGATGCCGCATCTGCGCCGCCTGTTCCTGATCCTCGATGCTCTCGGGCTGGTGGTGTTCTCCATTATCGGAGCGCAAATCGCACTGGATATGGGAGAAGGTCCAGTGATCGCCACTATTGCGGCTGTAGTTACCGGCGTATTTGGCGGCGTACTGCGCGATATGTTCTGTAAACGTATTCCCCTGGTATTTCAGAAAGAACTCTACGCCGGAATCGCCTTTGCCTCAGCCGTACTCTATCTCGCCCTTGGCCATTATATTTCCAGCCATGATACGGTTGTGATCGCCACCCTCCTGTTCGGCTTCACAGCCCGTTTGCTGGCAATCCGCTGGAAACTGGGATTGCCGGTATTTCATTACAAACACAACGCTCACTGAAATGCCTTCACACCCTGGTTGCCCAGCCATACCGCCAGCTGTTCAACCACTGGCGTTCGGACGAAGGTGATAAGCTGCCGGGCTTTTTGTGCACCAATAGCGGGTAACTGCTGCCATGCAAGCTCATCACGCGCACGTACTTGCCGCCAGTGTGTATCACTCGTCGCTTTTAACGCCGCCTGCGGCAGCGGCGTGCCCAGAGCATTCAGCCAGCGGGTAAACGGCCTGTCGCGCGCCAACGAAAAACGGTGCCAGAGTTGCAGGCCTCGCGCAGCAGAGAAACCCGGCGTCGCCTGCAATTGCGCCTTCGTCAGCGCCAGCCAGGAAAATATGTGCTCAAAACGATGTGCCTGATGCAATGCGCGCCAGCCCTCTTCCCCCACGCCGTCAATGCCGAGCGCTTTTGACGACCCCAGCCAAACCAGTCGGGCAATAAATTGCTCGTGGCACTCCGGTGAGGCATAAAAACATGTCAGCGGGGTAAATCGCGCATCCGGCGGCGTGGGCTTTTCCCGTACCACTCCACGCCAGACCACACGGTTGATACGCGGGATACCCTGCCCGGCAAGGCTCACAGAAACATGATCCCCCGGCGCGATATCCAGCAGCTGCCATTTTCGGATGGAGCCAATATTCACTCGCCGGACACGTTTATCATCCAGTTGCACCGGCTCAAGCTGCGCCACCACCGAAATTTTACCGGTACGACCTGTCGCGAACTGGATCCCGCTGACTCCGGTAACCTGCTCAATCGGCTCGTATTTCCAGGCCGCCACCCAGTGCCCTTCTCCGGGCAACCACGCGTTTCCTGCTGGTTCCATCGACGAGCGGACCACTACGCCATCGGTTACAAACGGCAACGGTGATGTGAACCAACTGGCGCGCAAACGCTCCACATCCTGCACATTGTTTACCGCTACGCTGTAGCGCTGCCCCCATTCGAACCCCACCTTGCTGAGTAACTCAGCTTTTCCGGAAAATGTTGCCGGGCCATCCGGCCAGGCCCAAACGAAAAACGCCAACTCAGACAGAAGAGGCGTGTCGCGGCGGCTCATCATTGCCCCTGCCACCTTTGCCCGGGCGTTGAGCCCTCCCATACGTTTTTGAACGTGGTTATCGCGGCGTAGAAACAACTCCCCCTGCAAAACGCTATCCGCCAACAAACCGGTTACCGTTTTGGGAATCGACGGGATAGCGCGCACTTTTTCTGTCCAGTCCTCTCCTGCCAGGCCATCTCCCCGGCTGATGGCTTGTATCAGCTTGCCATGCCGGTACACCAGCGTGACCGCCACACCATCCACTTTTGGCTGAACCCAAAGATCTTTCTTTCCCGCCATCCATTGCTGTAGCGCATGTTTATCGGCCAGTTTGCGCACCCCGGTATGCGCCACCGGATGCTTCACATTGCCGCCTGGCAATGTCGATACGCTGCCAACAGCATGCAGATCAAAGCAACGCTGCCACTGCGTTAAGCGCATACTGAGCCGGTCATACACATCATCACTCACGCCGCTATCGCCCTGTTTCCAATAGTCGTTGTTCCATTGTGCCAGCTGTTGTTGCAGGCGGCTGACTTCTTCCTGCGCCCGTGCTGGCGACCAGACCGGGCAGGTCGCCAGAGTGAATGTGCTCCACAGCAACAGACAAATTACGGCTCCGGCTTTTCTCCACATCATTATTTCTCCCTTGTGATAGCGCAGTCGTTATAGCGTTACCGGAACGACTCTTTCGAGCGGGAAAAGGGGAGATTGCGAGGACGGTTCAGGCAATTCATCGTGATCATGAAAATTTGCAGACAAATCAGGAAAGCAGTACGGGAAACGCCAAACTCAACGGGAAAAAGTGTGACAAAAGCTACGTCACATAGCAGCGATGTGTATAATAGGCACGTATGTAAGTTTCCTTTCGCAATTCACATACAAAAGACTCTCATGGCTCAAGGCACGCTCTATATTGTTTCCGCCCCCAGCGGCGCGGGTAAATCAAGCCTCATCCAGGCTTTGTTGAAGACCCAACCGTTATACGACACGCAAGTTTCTGTTTCGCATACGACGCGCGCTCCGCGCCCGGGTGAAGTGCACGGTGAACACTATTTCTTCGTTAATCATGACGAGTTCAAAGCCATGATCGGTGAAGACGCGTTTCTTGAGCATGCCGAGGTGTTTGGCAATTACTATGGCACCTCCCGCGCAACCATTGAGCAAGTGCTGTCCACTGGTGTGGATGTGTTCCTCGATATCGACTGGCAGGGCGCGCAACAAATTCGCACCCGGATGCCGCAGGCGCGCAGCATCTTTATTCTGCCGCCGTCGAAAGTGGAGCTGGATCGTCGCCTGCGCGGGCGCGGTCAGGACAGCGAAGAGGTGATCGCGAAACGTATGGCGCTGGCAGTTGCGGAAATGAGCCATTACGCAGAATATGATTACCTTATTGTGAATGATGATTTCGACACCGCCCTGGGCGATTTGAAAACCATTATTCGCGCTGAACGTCTGCGCATGAGCCGCCAGAAGCAGCGACATGACGCTTTAATCAGCAAACTATTGGCAGACTGAGCCTGGTTTCAGTATCATGCCCAGTCATTTCTTCACCTGTGGAGCATTTTAAGTATGGCACGCGTAACTGTTCAGGACGCTGTAGAGAAAATTGGTAACCGTTTTGACCTGGTGCTGGTCGCCGCGCGTCGCGCTCGTCAGATGCAGGTTGGCGGCAAAGATCCGCTGGTACCGGAAGAAAACGATAAAACCACCGTTATCGCGCTGCGCGAAATCGAAGAAGGTCTGATCAACAACCAGATCCTCGACGTACGTGAGCGCCAGGAGCAGCAAGAGCAGGAAGCCGCAGAACTGCAGGCCGTCACCGCCATTGCTGAAGGTCGCCGTTAATTAATCCTGCAGGTCACCCTTGTATCTGTTTGAAAGCCTGAATCAGCTGATTCAAAACTATCTGCCTGAAGACCAAATCAAACGTCTCAGGCAGGCGTATCTCGTTGCACGTGACGCTCACGAGGGCCAGACACGTTCAAGCGGTGAACCTTATATCACGCACCCGGTAGCGGTAGCCTGTATCCTGGCCGAGATGAAACTCGATCACGAAACGCTGATGGCCGCGCTACTGCATGATGTGATTGAAGATACCCCAGCCACGTACCAGGATATGGAACAGCTATTTGGCAAAAGTGTTGCCGAACTGGTGGAAGGGGTATCCAAACTTGATAAGCTCAAGTTTCAGGATAAGAAAGAAGCGCAGGCCGAAAACTTCCGCAAGATGATCATGGCGATGGTGCAGGACATCCGCGTCATTCTGATCAAACTTGCCGACCGCACGCACAACATGCGCACGCTGGGCTCGCTTCGCCCGGATAAACGTCGCCGCATTGCCCGTGAAACCCTCGAAATCTACAGTCCGCTGGCGCACCGTTTAGGTATTCACCACATCAAGACCGAGCTTGAAGAGCTGGGTTTTGAAGCGTTGTACCCAAACCGCTACCGCGTCATCAAAGAAGTGGTGAAAGCCGCGCGCGGCAACCGTAAAGAGATGATCCAAAAAATCCTCTCAGAAATCGAAGGGCGTTTACAGGAAGCGGGCATTCCCTGCCGCGTGAGCGGGCGTGAAAAGCACCTTTACTCCATCTACTGCAAGATGGTGCTGAAAGAGCAGCGTTTTCACTCAATCATGGATATCTACGCCTTTCGCGTCATCGTTCATGATCTGGATACCTGCTATCGCGTACTCGGCCAAATGCACAGCCTGTATAAACCGCGCCCGGGTCGCGTAAAAGACTACATCGCCATTCCCAAGGCGAACGGCTATCAGTCCCTGCACACCTCGATGATTGGTCCGCACGGCGTACCAGTTGAGGTGCAGATCCGCACGGAAGATATGGATCAGATGGCAGAGATGGGGGTCGCCGCACACTGGGCATATAAAGAGCACGGTGAAAGTAGCACCACGGCGCAAATCCGCGCCCAGCGCTGGATGCAAAGCCTGCTGGAGCTACAGCAGAGCGCCGGTAGCTCGTTTGAATTTATCGAGAGCGTTAAATCTGATCTCTTCCCCGATGAGATTTATGTTTTCACCCCGGAAGGCCGCATTGTCGAACTGCCCGCGGGCGCTACGCCAGTGGACTTCGCCTACGCTGTGCATACCGATATCGGCCATGCCTGTGTTGGCGCACGCGTCGACCGCCAGCCTTATCCGCTGTCGCAGTCGCTCTCCAGCGGCCAGACGGTAGAAATCATCACCGCGCCGGGCGCCCGCCCGAACGCCGCATGGCTGAACTTTGTCGTCAGCTCGAAAGCGCGCGCCAAAATCCGCCAGATGTTGAAAAACCTCAAGCGTGATGACTCAGTCAGTCTCGGTCGCCGTCTGCTCAATCATGCATTGGGCGGAAGCCGCAAACTGGCGGAAATCCCACCGGAGCATATTCAGCGCGAGCTGGACCGCATGAAGCTGGCAGCGCTGGACGATCTGCTGGCAGAAATCGGCCTCGGCAACGCCATGAGCGTCGTGGTGGCGAAAAACCTGCAGCAAGGGGAAGCAGTGCAAGCGGTACAAACGCCTGCCGGCACGGGCAACAGCGGCGGCCATCTGCCAATTAAAGGCGCCGACGGTGTGCTGATCACCTTCGCCAAATGCTGCCGCCCGATCCCTGGCGACCCGATTGTCGCTCACGTCAGCCCCGGCAAAGGGCTGGTTATCCACCATGAGTCCTGCCGTAACATTCGTGGCTATCAAAAAGAAGCCGAGAAATTTATGGCCGTGGAGTGGGACAAAGAGACCGCTCAGGAATTTATCACCGAAATCAAGGTGGATATGTTCAACCATCAGGGAGCACTGGCAAACCTGACGGCCGCCATTAATACGGCCTCTTCCAATATTCAGAGCCTGAATACGGAAGAGAAAGATGGCCGCGTATACAGTGCTTTCATCCGTCTCACGGCGCGCGATCGCGTCCACCTGGCGAATATCATGCGTAAGATCCGCGTGATGCCAGACGTGATTAAAGTCACCCGTAACCGAAACTGATTGTATGAATTCTCAGCGTTATGCACGTATCCGCGAGATGCTCGCCAGGCGTCAGCCTGATCTGACCGTCTGCATGGAGCAGGTTCACAAACCTCATAACGTCTCCGCGATTATCCGCACGGCGGACGCTGTTGGCGTGCATGAAGTTCATGCCGTCTGGCCGGGCAACCGCATGCGTACCATGGCCTCTTCCGCCGCAGGCAGTAATAGCTGGGTGGAAGTGAAAACGCACCGCACCATCAGCGATGCCGTTGGCGAGCTGAAAGCACGCGGTATGCAGATCCTCGCCACGCACCTGTCTGACAACGCCGTCGACTTTCGCGAGATCGATTACACCCGCCCGACCTGCATTCTGATGGGGCAGGAAAAAACCGGGATCACCCAGGAAGCACTGGATCTGGCGGATCAGGACATTATCATCCCGATGATCGGTATGGTGCAGTCGCTGAACGTCTCCGTGGCTTCCGCATTGATCCTGTATGAAGCTCAGCGCCAGCGGCAAAACGCGGGCATGTATCAGCGTGAAAACAGCATGCTGCCGGACGTTGAGCAGCAGCGCCTGCTGTTCGAGGGCGGTTACCCGGTACTGGCAAACGTCGCCAAACGCAAAGGCCTGCCTTACCCTCACGTCAATACTGAGGGGCAAATCGAAGCCGACCCGACATGGTGGGCCACCATGCAGGCAGCAGGGTAACAACATGAAAGGCCGCCTGCTCGACGCTATTCCGCTCAACACGCTGACCGGCGTCGGCGCAGCGCAGAGCAGCAAACTGGCGAAAATCGGCCTGCACACCGTGCAGGATCTCCTGCTTCACCTGCCGCTGCGCTATGAAGATCGCACCCAGCTGTACCCCATTGCCGATCTGCTGCCGGGTGTTTATGCCACGGTGGAAGGCGAAGTGCTGAACTGCAATATCACCTTCGGCGGGCGTCGGATGATGACCTGCCAGATCAGCGACGGCTCCGGCATCCTCACCATGCGCTTTTTTAACTTCAACGCGGCGATGAAAAACAGCCTCGCTACCGGCCGCCGTGTGCTGGCCTACGGTGAAGCGAAACGCGGGAAGTACGGCGCCGAGATGATCCACCCGGAGTACCGCATTCAGGGCGATCTCAGCACGCCGGATTTACAGGAAACCCTGACGCCGGTGTACCCCACCACTGAAGGCGTGAAACAGGCGACCTTGCGCAAGCTGACCGATCAGGCGCTGGATCTGCTGGCGACCTGCGCCATCAGCGAACTGCTGCCGCCGGAGCTGGCACAGGGCATGATGAGCCTGCCGGACGCCCTGCGCACGCTGCACCGCCCGCCGCCCACCCTTCAGCTCAGCGACCTCGAAAGCGGGCAGCACCCGGCGCAAAAACGTTTAATTCTCGAAGAGTTGCTGGCACACAACCTGAGCATGTTGGCGCTACGGGCCGGAGCACAGCGCTACCACGCGCAACCGCTCGCCGCCAACGATGCGCTAAAACAAGGTCTGCTGGCATCACTGCCGTTTAAACCGACGGGCGCGCAGGATCGCGTCGTGGCGGAAATCGAGCGCGACATGGCGCTGGATATGCCCATGATGCGCCTCGTGCAGGGCGATGTCGGCTCCGGTAAAACGCTGGTTGCCGCGCTCGCGGCCTTACGCGCCATCGCCAACGGCAAACAAGTGGCGATGATGGCTCCGACCGAACTGCTGGCCGAGCAGCACACGAATAACTTCCGCAACTGGTTTGCCCCACTCGGCGTGGAAGTGGGTTGGCTGGCGGGCAAACAGAAAGGCAAAGCGCGGCAAGCCCAGCAAGAAGCGATTGCCAGCGGTCAGGTACAGATGATCGTCGGTACGCACGCTATTTTCCAGGAGCAGGTGCAGTTTAACGGCCTTGCGCTGGTGATTATCGATGAGCAGCACCGCTTTGGTGTACATCAGCGCCTGGCGCTGTGGGAAAAAGGCCAACAGCAAGGTTTCCACCCGCATCAGTTGATCATGACCGCCACGCCCATTCCGCGAACGCTGGCAATGACCGCCTATGCCGATCTGGATACCTCCGTCATCGACGAGTTGCCACCGGGCCGTACGCCGGTCACCACCGTCGCCATTCCGGATACCCGCCGTAACGACATTATCGATCGCGTGCGCAACGCCTGTACTGACGAAGGCCGCCAGGCGTACTGGGTCTGTACGCTGATTGAAGAGTCAGACCTGCTGGAAGCGCAAGCGGCGGAAGCCACCTGGGAAGAGCTGAAACTGGCGCTGCCGGAGCTGAATGTGGGCCTGGTACACGGGCGAATGAAGTCCGCCGAAAAGCAGGCCGTCATGCAGGCCTTCAAGCAGGGCGAACTGCATTTGCTGGTCGCCACCACGGTGATTGAAGTGGGCGTGGACGTACCTAACTCCAGCCTGATGATCATTGAAAACCCGGAGCGTCTTGGCCTTGCGCAACTCCACCAGTTGCGTGGCCGCGTCGGGCGTGGTGCGGTGGCCTCGCATTGCGTGCTGCTGTATAAATCCCCGTTGTCCAAAACCGCGCAAAAACGTCTGCAGGTATTACGCGACAGCAACGACGGCTTTGTGATTGCGCAAAAAGATCTGGAAATTCGCGGCCCCGGCGAACTGCTTGGCACCCGCCAGACCGGCAATGCCGAATTCAAAGTCGCCGATCTGCTGCGCGACCAGGCGATGATCCCCGAAGTGCAGCGCACTGCCCGCCATATTCATGAGCGCTACCCGCAGCTGGCGGAAGCCCTGATCGACCGCTGGATGCCGGAAACAGAACGCTACTCCAACGCCTGAGTTTTAGAACCTTATGCCGTAAAAAGAATCCCCCTTAGAAAAGTATGTTGTTAACAAAGCAACCGTTTGCTTTTACCAAACAGTCCGATAAAATCACCGCTTTTCCACCCAGGGGATTGCTTGAGATGTCCGTAAACACCATCGAGTCAGAAAGTGCGCAACCGGTTGCGCAGACTCAACCCAGCGAACTGATCTACCGCCTTGAAGACCGCCCGCCGCTGGCGCAAACGCTGTTTGCCGCGCTGCAGCACCTGCTGGCGATGTTTGTCGGCGTTATCACGCCCGCGCTGCTTATCTGCCAGGCGCTGGGTTTACCGGCTCAGGACACTCAGCACATCATCAGCATGTCGCTGTTCGCCTCTGGTGTGGCTTCCATTATCCAGATCAAAGCCTGGGGGCCGGTGGGTTCTGGCCTGTTGTCGATTCAGGGCACCAGCTTTAACTTTGTAGCACCGCTGATTATGGGTGGCACTGCACTGAAAACCGGTGGTGCGGATGTACCGACGATGATGGCGGCACTGTTCGGCACCCTGATGCTGGCAAGCTGCACCGAAATGGTTATCTCCCGCATTCTGCCGCTGGCGCGCCGTATTATCACCCCACTGGTCTCCGGCGTGGTGGTGATGATTATCGGCCTGTCGCTGATTCAGGTCGGTTTGACCTCCGTGGGCGGCGGTTTTGCCGCGATGGGCAACCACACCTTCGGCGCACCGAAGAACCTGCTGCTGGCAGGCGTGGTGCTGGCGATCATTATTCTGTTGAACCGCCAGCGTAACCCTTACCTGCGCATCGCCTCTCTGGTGATCGCCATGGCGGTCGGTTACGTGCTGGCAATGTTTATGGGCATGCTACCGACGTATAACGCCCCGGCGGACGCCTTTATGGTGCCGACACCGCTCTACTACGGCCTGAGCATTGACTGGAACCTGCTGCTGCCGCTGATGCTGGTGTTTATGATCACCTCGCTGGAAACCATCGGCGACATCACCGCCACGTCTGACGTTTCTGAGCAGCCGGTTGCCGGCCCGGTCTATATGAAGCGCCTGAAAGGCGGTGTCCTGGCTAACGGCCTTAACTCCTTCGTCTCCGCGGTGTTTAACACCTTCCCGAACTCCTGTTTCGGTCAGAACAATGGCGTCATCCAGTTGACCGGCGTCGCCAGCCGCTACATTGGCTTCTTCGTGGCGTTGATGCTGATTGTGCTGGGCCTGTTCCCGGCGGTGAGCGCGTTTGTGCAGCAACTGCCTGAGCCGGTGCTCGGCGGCGCAACGCTGGTGATGTTCGGAACTATCGCCGCTTCTGGCGTGCGTATTGTTTCCCGCGAGCCGCTGAACCGCCGCGCGATCATGATTATTGCGCTGTCGCTGGCTGTCGGCCTTGGTGTTTCTCAGCAGCCGCAAATCCTGCAATTCGCCCCGGACTGGCTGAAAAACCTGCTCTCTTCCGGCATCGCCGCTGGCGGTATCACGGCGATTGTACTGAATCTGATTTTTCCGCCAGAGAAAAACTGATGCATGCCGCAGCAACGGGGCCAAACCGTTGCCGCGGTCACTTCCTTTCATCATTCCGCCCTTGAGCATTGCGCATAAATCGTGCATAACTGCCTGACTGACACGTCGGGGATGGAAGATGATGAAATTTCTTGGAAAGCTGCTCCTTGTTGTCGCTATCGTCTTGTTACTGGCGATGCTGGCGGTCTATTTCTTGTTGCAAACTCGCTGGGGTGCAACGCAGGTCAGCCAGTGGGTCAGCAACAACAGCGACTATCATCTGACGTTCGATGTGATGGATCACCGCTTCTCTTCCCCGTCCCATGTGCTGCTGAAAAACGTTAACTTTGGCCATAAAGGCAAACCCGCCACCCTGGTCGCTAAAACCGTCGATATTGATCTCAGTAGCCGCCAGCTTACCGATCCGCTGCATGTGGACACCATTCTGTTGCAGGACGGCACGCTCAATCTCTCCCCGGCTGCCGCGCCGTTGCCTTTCCAGGCCGATCGTCTGCAACTGAGCAATATGGCGTTTAACAGCCCGGCCACTGGCTGGGATCTGAGTGCGCAACGGGTCACCGGCGGTGTTGCGCCGTGGCAACCGGTCGCAGGCAATGTGCTCGGCAGCAAAACGCAGATCCAGATGAGCGCCGGATCGCTGACATTAAACGGCGTTCCCGCCAGTAACGTTCTCATTCAGGGCAGTATTGATAAAGATGTGGTTACGCTGACCACCATTGGCGCGGATATGGCGCGCGGTTCGCTGACGGGCGATGCGCAACGCAATGCCGACGGCAGTTGGGTGGTGAATAACCTGAGGCTGAACGATATCCGCCTGCAAAGCGACAAACCCCTGCTCGATTTCTTTAATCCGCTGACCACACTGCCTTCACTGAAAATTGGTCGCGTCGAGGTGACGGATGCGCGCCTGCAAGGACCGGAATGGGCAGTTACCGACCTCGATCTGAGCTTGCGCAACCTGACGCTGGAAGGCGGCGACTGGAAAAGCGACGACGGCAGGCTGTCGATGAACGCCACCGAGTTTATTTACGGTTCGCTGCATCTGTTCGATCCGATCCTGAACGCCACCTTCTCGCCGCAGGGCATTGCGCTGCAGCAGTTCACCTCACGCTGGGAAAACGGCATGGTGCGCACCTCCGGTAACTGGTATCGCGCCGGGCACGCACTGGTGCTGGACGACGCCGCCTTTGCCGGGCTGGAATACACCTTGCCGGCAAACTGGAAGCAGGTCTGGATGGATGAACTGCCAACGTGGCTGAACAGCGTGACGCTGAAGAAATTCAGCGCCAGCCGCAATCTGGTGATTGATATCGACCCGGACTTCCCGTGGCAACTCACCGCGCTGGATGGCTATGGGGATAACCTGCAACTGGCGCGCGATCGCAAATGGGGCGTCTGGGGCGGCAGCGCAAAACTGAACGCCGCCGCCGCAACGTTTAACCGCGTTGATGTGCGCCGCCCGTCTCTGGCATTAAACGCGAACAGCAGCACGGTGAACATCAGCGAACTTAGCGCCTTTACCGGCCAGGGCTTGCTGGAAGCCACCGCCGTGGTTTCGCAAACGCCGGAGCGCAGCGTCAACCTCAGTCTGCGCGGGCGCGGCGTGCCGGTAAATGTGTTGCAGGAGTGGGGCTGGCCCGCGCTACCGATAAGCGGCGATGGCAATCTGCAACTGACCGCCAACGGTAACGTCAACGCAAATGCGCCGCTGAAACCGACGGTGAATGGCGAGTTGCAGGCGATAAACGTCCAGAAACAGCAGCTAAAACAAAGTATGCATGGCGGTGTCATCTCCGGTGGCGTGGTTGCGCCACCGGCAGAGTCTGCGCCATCACCCTCACCCCAA
>NZ_JBOBHR010000011.1:0-148988 GCF_050587465.1 Kosakonia sp. N21
GGGAACTGCCAGGCATCAATTAAAACAAAAGGCCTCGTCGAAAGACGGGGCCTTTTGTTTTGTACCAATCTCAGATTGTTGATGTACAGGCAATAAAAAAGCCACCTGCACAGGTGGCCTTCACTAAAACAGTCTTACAGATTAATGAATAACCTGCGACAAGAACGAGCGAGTACGTTCTGATTTCGGATTCGCGAAGAATTCCTCAGGTGGCGCCTGCTCAACGATTTCGCCACGATCCATAAAGATCACCCGGTCAGCTACAGTACGGGCAAACCCCATTTCGTGCGTCACACACAACATTGTCATGCCTGACTGAGCAAGCCCGATCATGGTGTCCAGTACCTCTTTTACCATCTCCGGATCCAGTGCAGAAGTGGGTTCATCAAACAACATAATCTTCGGCTTCATGCACAGCGAACGGGCAATAGCCACACGCTGTTGCTGCCCACCGGAAATTTGCCCCGGGAACTTATGCGCATGCTCGGCAATACGCACACGCTCCAGGTAGTGCATCGCCAAGGCTTCAGCTTCTTTCTTCGGCATCTTACGTACCCAAATAGGTGCCAGCGTACAGTTTTGCAGTACCGTAAGATGCGGGAATAAATTGAAATGCTGGAACACCATACCGACTTCCTGACGGATCTTCTCAATATTGCGGATATCTTCGTTCAACTCGATACCATCCACGACAATCCGCCCCTGCTGATGTTCTTCCAGATGGTTAATACACCGGATCGTTGTCGATTTTCCCGAACCTGAAGGGCCGCAAAGCACAATGCGCTCGCCCTGTTTCACATTCAGATTGATATCTCTCAGGACATGGAACTGCCCATACCACTTGTTCACATTTTCGAGCGTAATCATCGCGTCGCCAGATTGCATAATTGTATTACTCATGGGGATCCTCAGTGCGGTGTACGCCCGGTGTTAAAGCGCTTCTCCAGATGCTGGCTATAGCGCGACATGCTAAAACAAAAAATCCAGTAAACTAATGCAGCAAAGACATAACCTTCAGTCGACATGCCAAGCCATGCAGGATCCACGGTGGCCTGCTGCACACTACTAAACAGATCAAACAGACCGATGATGATCACCAGGCTGGTATCTTTGAACAGCGCAATAATGGTATTCACCAGGCCAGGGATCACCAGCTTCAAGGCCTGCGGTAAGATCACTAAGCCCTGTGTTTTCCAGTAACCCAGCGCCAGTGACTCTGCCGCTTCGTATTGCCCCTTCGGCAGCGCCTGCAAGCCGCCGCGCACCACTTCCGCCACATAAGCCGACTGGAACAGGATCACCCCGACCAGCGCACGAATCAGCTTATCGATGCTGGTTCCTTCGGACATAAACAGCGGCAGCATTACGGAGGACATAAACAGAACGGTGATCAGCGGAACGCCGCGCCAGAACTCAATAAAGACGACGGACAGCACGCGCACAACCGGCATCTTCGAACGACGACCCAACGCCAGCAAAATGCCGAGTGGTAATGCGCCGGCAATCCCCACTGACGCGATAATCAGCGTCAGGGTCAAACCGCCCCACTGACGGGTCTCAACACGATCCAGCCCAAGAAACCCACCGAACATCAGCCACCAGACCACAATCGGATAGACGACGGCCCAACAAGCGATATAGCGGCCACGGTGCGGCAACGCTTTCCAGAACATCGGTGCAATAGAGAGCAGGCCCACAATCAATGCCAGGTTAATACGCCAGCGCTGATCGTGAGGATAAAGACCATACATAAACTGGCCAAAACGCTCATGAATAAACACCCAACAGGCACCCGCTTTCGTGCAGTCCGCTCGAGTAGAACCCACCCAGTTTGCCTGGAACAGCGTCCATTCCAACAGTGGTGGGAGCAATACCCACATCAACCACAGACAAAAAAGAGTCAGCAGAGAGTTAGACCAACTGGAAAAGAGATTTTTCCGCACCCATAACACAATACCGTTACTGCCTGCCGGTGTCGGGCGCGTAGCAGGAGACAGAATAGCTTTTGTCATCTTCGTTCCTTAGCGCTCAATCAGTGCAATGCGACGGTTATAGATGTTCATCAGCAGGGAAATCGACAGGCTGATAAGCAAGTAAACAGACATCGTGATAGCAATCGTTTCAATGGCCTGACCCGTCTGGTTCAGTACTGTACCGGCAAATAACGACACCATATCCGGGTAGCCGATAGCGGCGGCCAGAGAGGAGTTCTTCGCGATATTCAGATACTGGCTGGTCAGTGGAGGAATAATCACACGCAGCGCCTGCGGAATAATGACCTGGCGCAGTGTCACCGGATTCGGCAGCCCCAGCGAGCGAGCCGCTTCGTGTTGCCCATGGGGGACGGACTGGATGCCAGAGCGAATAATCTCGGCGATAAACGCAGAGGTATACACCGACAGCGCAATGGTCAGTGCCGCCAGTTCCGGGATCAGCACCATCCCGCCGCTGAAGTTAAACCCGCGCAGTTCCGGTATTTCCCAGTGCAATGCAGCACCAAACACCCAATGCGCCAGCAGCGGCAGGCCAATGATCAGCACCAGCGCCGTTGGCCATGTTCTGCGTAATTGCCCGGTTTTAGTCTGGTGTGCTTTATTGAAGCGGAACAGACCGACAGAGGCGATCAGCGCTATCACAATGACGACAACAAATGCCAGTACACCCTCGCCCATCTGGGGGGAAGGAATATACAACCCACGGTTGCTCAGAAAGACAAGATCCATGGCGCTGACTGCCTGACGGGGGCCCGGCAAATTACGCAGCACCGCAAAGTACCAAAAGAAAATCTGCAACAGCGGCGGGATATTGCGAAAAGTTTCGATATAAATCGTCGATAATTTACGCAGCAGCCAGTTTTCTGAAAGACGCGCAAGCCCCAGGAAAAAGCCAAGGAAAGACGCGAAAACAATACACAATGCTGATACCAGCAGCGTATTAAGCAGGCCAACAAGAAACACACGGCCATAGGTATCGCCTTGCTCATAATCGATAAGATGTTGAACAATGCCAAAACCGGCGGCGCGGTCGAGGAAGGCAAAGCCGGAGGTGATCCCGCGATTATTCAGGTTAGTAACAGTGTTGTGTATCAAATAGATGGCGATAGCGACGACGGCCACAATCGCAATAATTTGAAACAGCCAGGCGCGAACCGCAGGGTTTGAAAGGGAGATAGCGCCTTTCACGGTTGGGCGGCGATGGGACATAGGGAAAACCTCAGTAACCATGACTCTGGGCTGGGCGCCACGCGGAGTGACGCCCGTTACAGCACTTACAAATTAGCGTACCGGCGGAGCGTACTGGATGCCGCCGTTGTTCCAGAGATTGTTCTGGCCACGTTTGATTTTCAGCGCGCTCTCAGAACCGACGTTACGCTCGAACACCTCAGAGTAGTTACCGACTTTCTTGATGATGTTATAAGCCCATTTATTATCCAGCTTCAGATCCTTGCCGAAATCGCCCTCTTTGCCCAGCAAGTGCGCCATATCCGGTGTAGCCGGGTTCGCCGCTTTCTCGTCGACGTTCTTCGAGTTGATGCCCATTTCTTCGGCATTCAGCATGGCGAACAGCGTCCAGCGTACGATGGAGAACCAGTCATCATCGCCGCGGCGAACAACCGGGCCCAACGGTTCTTTAGAGATCACTTCCGGCAGTACGATCCACTCGGCCGGGTTGCTCAGTTTAATACGCAATGCGTACAGCTGAGACTGGTCAGACGCCAGCGTATCGCAACGGCCTGATTCCAGTGCTTTTGCCGATTCGTCGGAACGGTCAAACGTGACCGGCGTATATTTCATATTGTTGGATTTGAAATAATCCGCCACGTTCAGCTCGGTGTCGGTGCCAGCCTGAATACAAACGGTTGCGCCATCAAGCTCTTTGGCGCTCTTCAGGCCCGCTTTGTTATGCGTCAGGAAGCCGATACCGTCATAATAGGTGACGCCAGTAAAGGAAAGACCCATACCGCCATCGCGCGAGGAGGTCCAGGTGGTGTTACGTGAGAGCATATCCACTTCGCCGGACTGCAACGCGGTAAAACGCTCTTTTGCGGTCAGCGGGGTGTATTTAACTTTTGTATCGTCACCGAATACGGCGGCGGCAACGCCGCGGCAAACGTCCACGTCGATACCGGTGAATTTACCGCTCGCATCCGCGTAGGAGAAGCCAGGCAGACCGTCGCTGATACCGCATTGTACAAAGCCTTTCTTTTTCACGGCATCCAGCGTTGTGCCCGCGTGCGCCTGGTTTGCAATGGCAAACAGCACGCTGGCGGCGGCCAGGCTGGCGATCATCATCTTTTTCATAATGCATCCTGTGTGGCGAAAATTTATCGTTATATAAGGCGTCCGGGAAACGCCTGAAACCTGTCTGTGGCTATGGCCATACTCTTTAAAGCAAAGGTAGTGCCAGTTTTGCGGACGGCACATTTGAGGGTGCTGAACACGCAATATTGAGAGTGTAGACAGTAAAAAATAAAACTTTTGCCCTGTACTGGTGCAAAACTATAACCTGCGCCACAAAATGGAGCAAAAAAGGAACATTTGTCACCGGGAATTAACAGACAAGTTTCCAGGGTGAATATAAGCAAAATATTGAATGGCATCGCTTTGTGAAATAAATCACGTCCCGGCGCAAAGGAAATAAAAAAGAGAGGGTTTTACCGGCAGGATGAAAAGGATCTTTTCTTTTATTGCTTCCTTGTGAAGCCAAAAATTTACGCCTGAGGAAAGCGTTGCACCGTTATAAAGCAAAAGCGCGGCGTGTGCCGCGCTTTCGAGAGATCATTTCGTTAATGCCACGATACCCAGCGTCAGACCGGCCAGCGCAGCGGCACCACCGGCTATCGCCCCAGCGGTTTCCCAGTTGTCCTGAGTGGTCCCTTTCATGCAGGTATTGGTATGCACCAGGCGGCCTTGATCGTCGTATACCGGCACACAAGGAGAATCGTGAGCGCAGCCAGCCAGAACAGTAGACAGCAACGCAACGGAAATGAATTTTTTCATGATATTACCTCGAAATAATCACGATCCCCGGTATCAATAATAGCGATACCCCGTCCAGAACCGATGCCATTATTTTACCATTGGCATATTGGCTTGCCCTGTAGTAATAATCTCAAAGTATGTGCAGTGTAAACATCATGGAGATAAAACCGGATAAATGAGTCATCGTGCAGAAAAGATGAATCGGAAATAAACGATATATTCTTTACTGGCGTAACGTCTTGATTAATGACAGGGCAAGTCAGGCATTACGCATCCGTCACCGCGAGAATAATAAAAAACAGTTATCCGCTCCGATTAAATAAAAACGCCCTCAGGCATTTTTATTTAACCTGTTCATTTTCCTTAGTGAATATCATCATCGGGATGAGTCCAGGCTTCTTCGGTAATGGATTCGGCGCTTACCGGTTTTCCCAGTAAATAACCTTGCAGTGTATTACAGCCGAGTTCGGTGAGGAACGCGCGTTGCTCTTCCGTTTCCACCCCTTCGGCGACCACTTTCAGATTCAGTGTCTTCGCCAGTGCCACGATGGCGGAGACTATCGTGGCGTCATCGCCTTTGCGGCTGAGCTCACGCACAAATGCGCGATCGATTTTTAGCTCACTGGCCGGCAGGCGTTTCAGATAGAGCAGGCTGGAATAACCCGTCCCGAAATCATCAATAGACGCCTTTACACCCAGTTCAGTCAGTTTTGTCAGCACCCGTACGCTCTCGTCCGGATTGCTCATCGCGGTGGTTTCCGTCACTTCAAGGATCAGCTTGTCCGCTGGCACATCATGCTTCCTGAGCGTGGCAACGATGGTGTCGATCAGTGAGGATTGCTCAAACTGAAGCGTTGAGAGATTCACCGCAATTGACCATGCCAGACGGCCCTGCTTGCGCCATTCGCTAAGCTGTCGGCAGGCCTCATCTACCACCCAGTTGCCCAATGGGACGATAAGCCCGGTTTTTTCGGCCAAAGGGAGAAACACATCCGGCGTCAGGCGGCCTCTTTGTGGATGATCCCAGCGCAGGAGCGCCTCAAAACCAATCACCGGACCTGAAGGCGCATTGAATTTAGGTTGGTACACCAGACGGAATTCCTGATGTTCAAGCGCAGACCATAAATCATTGAGCAAGTGGAGCTGCGTTTGCGCCAGCGCATTCATTGACGGCTGGAAAAAATGATAGCCATTACGCCCCATATGCTTGGTGTGATACATCGCTGCGTCGGCGTTGAACATCATCTCACGCTCGCTCTTGCCGTCATGCGGATACAGCGCGATGCCCACGCTCAGCGTGACCATGACATCATAGGGGTCGATGTTGAACGGTTTATCAATAACGTGTACCAGGGAATTGGCAAGCGTGGCCGCCTCGTCAGGCGCACTGACTTCTACCAGTAAGACGAATTCATCGCCGCCGATCCGCGCCAGCGTATATTGCCCTTTTAGCTGTTGCGTCAGGCGGTCGGTCACTGCAATCAGAAGCTTATCGCCGACATCGTGGCCCCATGCGTCGTTGACGGTTTTAAAACCATCAAGATCCATAAACATCAGGGCAAAACGGGAGTCTTCGCGTTTGGCTTTCGTAATAGCCTGCTCAAGGCGGTCTTCCAGTAATACGCGGTTAGGTAAACGCGTCAGCGTATCGTGCAGGGCCAGGCGCGCCAGTTCACGATTAGCCGCAGCCAGCGACGTTGCCAGCAACGACGTCCGCGCCTGCAAACGCGCATCGAACATCGACACCAGTAACGTAATGCCCAGCACCGAGAACGCCATCATACTGACCAGAATCGCCAGCCAGTTATTGTTAAAGCCGCTATGCCCCATGACGTGTTGCTGGGGAAATTGCGCAGCCATCATCCCGGTGTAATGCATCCCGGCAATGGCGATCCCCATCAGAATGGCGGCGCCAAAGCGCATCAATGCCACCTGTGCGGCTTCATGACGTAAGCGGAAAGTGAGCCACAACGCGGCAAAAGACGCCGCCAACGCAATCACGACCGACAGGGCGACCCAGTTCATATTCCAGACAATGGCCGGTGAGACCTGCAAGGCAGCCATTCCGGTATAGTGCATCGCGACAATGCCAAGCCCCATCACAATGGAACCGGGAATCAGGCGCTGTAGATGGAGCCGTGGCGTGCTAACCAGCCAGAGTGCGAACAGCGAGGAGCCAATGGCAATGAACATGGATATGACGGTAAGCAGCGGTTTGTAGCGCATGCTCATTGATATGTCCATGGCCAGCATACCGATAAAATGCATCGCCCAGATGCCGATCCCCATTGCGATGCCGCCGCCTGTTAACCAGACCCAGGCTGATGCCCCCGTGCTGGTGGAGACGCGACCGGCCATATTCAGTGCGGTATAGGAGGCCAGGATGGCGACGATAAAAGAAACAACAACAAGGATATAGTCGTATTGGCTAACCAGCATGATGTCATCAACTCATTCACTAAGGGCGTTACGCATTACTGCCGTCGTCGGGCGAAAAGGGCTGAGACATTATCATCGTAAGGGGATGGCTCAAAATGATTTAAACCCCAACGTTAGCCAGGGTGAAAGCGCTATTGTCGCGAGTTTCCGCCACTTACAAGCTTTCGCAGTTCACCAGTTTGAGCGGGTTCACGGAGTCCATATTGCGGCACTTATCAATCTCGGTCGTCAGATACTCAATCCATTGCATGATGACGACATCCAGAATCAGGATCGACAGAGCGAAAGCCACCAGCCACCAATATTTGCGAATCATTCCGTGTTTCCCTATCTTGCAACCATTTGCTGAAAATATACACGAATCCACGACGGTGAAAAGACGAGGAAAGCGGGGTTTTGTGGGGTATTTCGGGCAATAAAAAAGGCGCTTCCCCATGCCGGTTAGCGCCTTTTTATCAATACAACTCACTGATTCAAAATCAGTTCATGCCGTATTTTTTCAGTTTTTTACGCAGCGTGCCGCGGTTGATGCCCATCATCAGCGCCGCGCGGGTCTGATTACCACGGGTGTATTGCATCACCATGTCCAACAGTGGCTGTTCTACTTCAGCCAGTACCAGCTCATACAGGTCATTAACATCCTGACCATTCAGTTGAGCAAAATAGTTCTTCAGTGCCTGTTTTACCGAATCACGGAGCGGTTTTTGGGTTACCTGATCCTGAGAGTTAACGGTAGAAACGGTCAGTACGTCAGAATTTACGCGTTGTTCGAACATAGTTCTGTCAGCTCTTTATTTCTGTTTACGCAAAATTTTCGAAGTATGCCTCCAACGCCTCCAGCTGTTCGCTGGCATCCTCAATGGCGTTGAATGTGCGCCGAAACTGGTCATTCGGAGCGTGCTCCTGGAGATACCAGGAGACGTGTTTACGCGCGATTCGATAACCTTTTGCCTGACCATAAAAGTCATGCAGTTCCCGAACGTGCGCGCAAAGCAAGCGCTTAACCTCTGCCAAAGGCAGCGGGGCCAGCAGCTCCCCAGTGTCCAGATAATGCTGGATTTCCCGAAAGATCCAGGGTCTTCCCTGAGCTGCGCGGCCTATCATCAGGGCATCCGCCCCCGTATAGTCGAGCACAGCTCTGGCTTTAAGCGGGTCAGTAATGTCGCCATTCGCGATAACCGGAATGGAAACTTTCTGCTTAACTGCCCGAATACTGTCGTACTCAGCTTCTCCATTGAACAAACAGGCGCGGGTGCGTCCATGAATGGTCAGAGCCTGAATGCCACAATCTTCAGCCAGTTGGGCAATTTCTACACAGTTACGATGTTCCGGAGCCCAGCCAGTGCGAATTTTCAGCGTGACAGGGACATCCACTGCTGCAACCACCGTGGTCAGGATTGACTTCACCAGATCCGGGTATTGCAACAGGGCCGAGCCTGCAAGCTTGCGATTCACCTTTTTGGCCGGACAGCCCATATTGATATCAATAATCTGGGCGCCGCTTTCCACGTTAATACGTGCGGCTTCCGCCATTTCATCCGGGTCGCTGCCGGCAATTTGCACGGTGCGAATACCGGGTTCATCAATGTGCACCATCCGCAGTCGGGACTTGTCGCTTTCCCACACCTGCGGGTTAGACGACATCATCTCGGATACGGTTAAACCGGCTCCCATCTCGTAGCACAACGTCCGGAATGGTCTGTCAGTAATGCCAGCCATCGGCGCTGCTATCAGGCGATTTCTGAGCTGGTGGTGTCCGATGCGCATGAGTTAAGAAATGACCATACTGTGACTGCAAGGCGGCGTATATTACGCATTTTTCGCACGAGATGAAAGGCCAAACTTTGACCAATCCTCTGTTGTAGATCAAGGAATCGCCAGCAACGGCAGGGGTTTAAAATAATAAATCATATTTATCATTAGCTTACTGGAAAGAGAAAAATTTTGTTAAGGCGATAAATTCACGCAAGTAATCGTTTTTTGTGGGGAGATAAGCGGGCGGATTGCTTTTTTTTCGTGCAAAAAGGGCGGGTTTTGCGAACCTGCTCGCATTTTTTGACCTGACAATTTTTGGGATTATTCGACAACCCGATACCCTTGCAGCGGTTGTTACTGGGGTGGCTGAGGGTGAATTGTGGTGGGTAAAAGACGAAAAAGACGAAGGTTTGAAAGCGTGGCCCGCAGGCCACACTGAGAAGCTTATTTTTTCTGACCGGTGATGCGGCACCACTCCTCTTTCTCCACCACTGGATCGAGGGTGAAAACGTCGGTATAGGCTTCACAGACGCTATCCGCCTGGCTGGCAAGGATACCGGAAAGGCCCAGTAAACCGCCCTCAACGGGCAGCACGCTGATTAACGGCGCCAGTTCACGCAACGGGCCAGCCAGAATGTTGGCGACCACCACATCGGCCTGCATGGCCTCTGGCTGATCTTTCGGCAGATAAAGTTCCAGCCGTTCAGATACGCCATTGCGCTGGGCATTATCGCGGCTTGCCTGAATAGCCTGCGGATCAATATCAATACCGATCGCTTTTGCCGCGCCAAGCTTCAGAGCGGCGATCGCGAGGATCCCGGAACCACAACCGAAGTCGATCACCGTCTTGCCGGTAAGATCCAGCCCGTCCAGCCATTGCAGGCACAGCGACGTGGTCGGGTGAGTACCGGTGCCAAAAGCAAGCCCGGGATCGAGCATCACGTTAACCGCCTTAGGATCCGGGACATCGCGCCAGCTCGGGCAGATCCACAGACGCTCGCCAAAACGCATCGGGTGGAAGTTATCCATCCATTCGCGCTCCCAGTCTTTGTCTTCCAGTTGCTCAATCTTGTGGGCGAAGCCTTCACCCAGCAGCGGGTGGAAAGCGAGTTGGGCGATAACGTCATTCATCTCGGTTTCGGCATCGAACAGGCCGATAACATCGGTATCGCCCCACAGGCGCGTTTCGCCCGGCAATGGCTCGAACACCGGCGTATCATGCGTGTCCTGGAAAGTAATGGAAACGGCGCCCGCTTCCATCAGGGCATCGCTCAGCTCTTCGGCGTTAGCGCCGGTGGTGTTCAGTTTCAGTTGGATCCAGGGCATGTCTTAACTCTTTATTGATTAACAGAGATAGTCGGAGCCTGCGGCGCGGGTTGACCAAAACGGTTCCCGACGACGAAAGCCAGCAAACTTAGCAGTAGCGAGGGCACAATCGGGTGGAAGCCCAGGTACTGAATATTAAAGGTGGCGAGCACGGCATACAGCACGCCACCGACAATCATGGCGCTGAGTGCGCCCACTGCGTTCGCGCGCTCCCAGTAAAGCCCCAGTACCAGCGGCCACAGGAACACGGCTTCCAGCCCGCCAAACGCCAGCAGGTTAAGCCAGATGATCATCTCCGGCGGGCGCCATGCCGCCAGCATCATCAGGATCCCAAGCACCAGGGTGGTGATCGTAGAGATGCGTTTCAGCCGCTGCTCATGATGCATTTTAGTCGGCTGTGCGTTGAGCCACAGATCTTTCACGATCGTCGCGGAAGCCTGCAACAGATGCGCATTCACATTCGACATGATCGCCGCCATCGGCGCGGCGAGGAACAGACCCGCCGCCCAGGGCGGCAGCACTTCAACCATCAACGTTGGGATCACCTGATCCGGTACCGACAGATGAGGCAGCACGGCACGGCCCAGTGCGCCTGCCAGATGCATGCCGAGCATTAGCAGCGCAATGACGACAGTGCCGATAACGATGCCGCGATGCACGGATTTACTGTCTTTATACGAGATGCAGCGTACGGCGGTATGCGGCAGGCCAATCACACCGAAACAGACCAGCACCCAGAATGAGGTCATAAATGCCGGGGTGAGAATATCCGACGCGCCATGTGGGCTGACCAGTTTGGGATCGATATGTTGCAAGGTGTCGACCGCATTGTGCAGGCCTCCTGCGGCATGGATCACCCCGACCAGCAGCACCAGGGTGCCAACCAGCATCACCATTCCTTGCATCGTGTCGTTCAATACGCTGGCGCGGAAGCCGCCAAACGCGGTGTACAACGCAATCGTAATGCCGAAGATCAGCAGCCCGGTTTCGTATTTGATGCCGGCAGCGGTTTCCAGTAAACGCGCGCCGCCAATAAACTGCACCGCAATAGCGCCAACAAACGCCACCAACAGGCTGACGCTGGCAATCCAGACCACCGCGCGGCTTTGGTAGCGCGCCATCAGCATATCGTTAAGGGTGATGGCGTTATAACGGCGCGCCAGAATGGCGAACTTCTTGCCAAGAATACCCAGCGACAGCCAGATAGTCGGCACCTGGATCATCGCCAGCAGCACCCAACCCAGCCCGAATTTATAGGCAGCGCCCGGTCCGCCGATAAAAGAACTGGCGCTGACATAGGTGGCGGTCAGCGTCATTGCCAGCACAAAGCCGCCCATCGAACGGCTACCGAGGAAATACTCGCTCAGGAAGGTTCCGCTGCTGCGCTGGCGCATGGCGTAGAAAGAGAGGCCAAAAACCACAATTAAATAGATGATCAGTACGGCAATGATTTCATTCTGCATCGTTATCCTCCAGGGCGATATCGCGGAAGATAAAACGCACCATTGCCCAGCACAGCAAAATAAACACCAATGGCGTGAGCAGGCAGGCCAGCTCAAACCAGCGCGGCAGCCCGGTGAATCCCTGCGCGGAATCGGGTAGGTAAGCACACACTAACCAGGCAGCCAGATAAAGAAGGGTCAGCCACAGTGCCCAGCGGGCTTCTTTGTGGGCCTGAACAAAACGCTTGTCCATTGTATTCCCTTGTGGATGAAGAAAGCGGGGATTGTACCCTATGGCAAAGATGAGGGGAGAGAAAAAGAAAAAAGGCCGGAAAATCCGGCCTCTTGTGCTGCTTGCAGATTATTTTTCCTGCAAACCGAGTTTTTTCTCCAGGTAGTGGATGTTGGTTCCACCGCGCTGGAAATTCTCGTCGCTCATAATACGCATCTGCAGATCAACGTTGGTTTTAATACCGTCGATAATCAGCTCCTGCAGCGCATTCTTCATACGTGCAATCGCGACTTCGCGGGTTTCACCAAAGCAGATCAGCTTGCCGATCATTGAATCGTAATACGGCGGGACAGTGTACCCGGCATAAATGTGCGATTCCCAACGTACACCAAAACCGCCCGGCGCGTGGAAACGCGTGATTTTACCCGGACTTGGCAGGAAGGTGTTCGGATCTTCGGCGTTGATACGGCACTCTACCGCATGGCCTTTAACAATCACGTCTTCCTGTTTGATGGACAGCGGCTGACCCGCGGCAATACGCAACTGCTCTTTGATCAGGTCAACGCCGGTGATCATTTCGGTTACCGGGTGTTCAACCTGAATACGGGTGTTCATCTCAATGAAGTAGAACTCACCGTTTTCGAACAGGAACTCGAACGTACCCGCTCCGCGATAACCGATTTCAACACAGGCTTTCGCACAGCGTTCACCGATAAAGCGACGCAGTTCCGGCGTGATGCCCGGTGCGGGTGCTTCTTCAACCACTTTCTGGTGACGACGCTGCATGGAACAGTCGCGTTCGGCCAGATAGATAGCGTTGCCCTGGCCATCCGCCAGTACCTGGATCTCGACGTGGCGAGGATTTTCCAGGTATTTCTCCATGTACACCATGTCGTTGTTGAAAGCGGCTTTCGCTTCCGCACGGGTCATGGCGATAGACTGCGCCAGATCGGCATCTTTACGCACAACGCGCATACCGCGACCGCCGCCGCCGCCGGATGCCTTGATGATCACCGGGTAACCAATGCGTTTAGCATGGGCGCGGTTCACATCGGCATCATCGCCCAGCGGGCCATCAGAGCCGGGTACGCACGGTACGCCAGCCAGTTTCATCGCGTTGATTGCAGACACTTTGTCGCCCATCAGGCGGATGGTTTCTGCTTTCGGGCCGATGAAGATAAAGCCGGAGCGCTCAACCTGCTCAGCAAAGTTGGCGTTTTCGGAA
Source organism: Kosakonia sp. N21 (assembly GCF_050587465.1). Taxonomy (NCBI): domain Bacteria; kingdom Pseudomonadati; phylum Pseudomonadota; class Gammaproteobacteria; order Enterobacterales; family Enterobacteriaceae; genus Kosakonia; species Kosakonia sp. N21. Next base: position 13,402 of record NZ_JBOBHR010000011.1, read on the forward strand.
AGGAAGCCATACCCCGGGTGAATCGCAGCCGCACCGGTGATTTCGGCAGCGGAGATAATTGCCGGGATATTCAGATAACTTTTTACGGACGGCGCCGGACCGATACAGACTGTTTCGTCCGCCAGCAGTACGTGTTTTAAATCGCGATCCGCAGTGGAGTGCACAGCGACAGTCTTGATGCCCAGCTCTTTACAGGCACGAAGAATACGCAGTGCAATCTCGCCGCGGTTGGCGATAACAATTTTATCCAGCATGTGCGCCTCGTTACTCGATGACGACCAGCGGCTCGTCAAATTCAACCGGTTGGCCACTTTCAACCAGAATGGCTTTCACCACGCCTGCTTTATCGGCTTCGATCTGGTTCATCATTTTCATCGCTTCAACGATGCACAGGGTGTCGCCCACGTTGACTTTCTGGCCAACTTCACAGAACGCTTTCGCGTCCGGGCTCGGGGTACGATAGAAAGTCCCGACCATCGGGGAACGTACGATGTGACCACTGATTTCTGTCGCTGCCGGTGCTTCCATTGCAGGAGCGGCTGTCGGTGCTACAGCGTTAGACAGTGCAGGTTGTTGCATCATCGGTGCGGCATAAGCCTGCTGCATCACCGGGAAACCTGCATTCGGCGCGCTACGGCTGATGCGTACTGACTCTTCGCCTTCAGAAATTTCCAGTTCAGAGATGCCTGATTCTTCAACCAGCTCGATCAGTTTTTTAATCTTACGAATATCCATGAGTGGGTTCCGTACTCTTGTTTAGTGTGATTGTGACAAGCGTTTTACCGCTGTCTGTAAAGCGTATGAATAACCATCCGCACCGAACCCGCAGATAACGCCAGCGGCGATATCAGACAGATAAGAGTGGTGGCGGAACGGCTCCCGCGCATACACATTGCTGAGGTGGATCTCGATAAACGGGATGTCCACTGTCAGCAATGCATCGCGGATAGCGACGCTGGTGTGCGTAAATGCGGCCGGATTGATCAGGATAGAGTCCACGGTATCTTTAGCCTGATGAATACGGTCGATAATTGCGTACTCCGCGTTAGACTGAAAATGCGTCAGTTCCACATCAAGCGCTGCTGCTTCTGTACTCAACTGCTTAACAATATCGTCCAGCGTCAGCGTGCCGTACTTCTCCGGCTCACGGGCACCGAGCATATTAAGGTTCGGTCCGTTCAAAAGCAAAATGTGGAACTTGTCAGCCATTATGCTGCTATCTCCTGCTATTCGCCGGTAAAAAACAAAATATACCTTCGATGCGCGATTGTCACCTTTTCAGAGGCTAAAAACCCCTGTCAGGAAAACCAAAGTCGCACATTATAACGATTTCGTAGCATTTGGCAGCTAAATACTGGTCTTATCAGGGAAGATTATCCATCACCGCCAGCAGCATGGCTGTGAATGATAGAAGATCTGCGGGAAAGTGCACAGAATGAAACGCTAATGCCACCATTGGCGGAACTTCTTATAACGCCATGCTAATAGCGCCAGCGCGATGATTGCATAGATCACCGGCTGTGGTGAGAGGATCTTCACCGACCAGAGATAGTGAATGGGCGCGAGGATCACCACCAGATAGACGAAGTTATGCAATTGCTGCCAGCGTTTGCCCAATTTACGTTGCGCCCACTGTGTCGACGTTACCGCCAGCGCCAGTAAAATGAGCCAGCTTACCGCGCCGAGCATTAAATAGGGCCGCGTGGTCAGTTCCTGACCCAGCAGCGCCAGATTGTTGATGCCCAGTTCCAGCAAGGTATAGCTGGTGAGGTGCAGCGTCGCCCAGGCAAAACACCATAATCCCAGCAACCTGCGGGTGCGGATCAATAAAGGTTGCTTTGCATAACGCGCCAACGGGGCGACCAGCAGCGTGGCTAACAGGAATTTTAGCGCCATTCTGCCGGTAAAATGCTGAATATCTTTTGCCGGATCGGCGCTGAAATAGCCCTGGCTTGCAGCCCAAAACAGCCAGATAAAAGGCAATAACCCCGCCAGATGGAGGAGGACTTTAAGCCAGGTCACCTGTTTTGCCGTTAAACGCACTCAGAAATTCTCCCGTAAATCTAACCCACGATACAGCGAAGCCACCTCTTCAGCGTAGCCGTTAAACAGTAACGTTGGCTGGCGTTTTACATCCAGCACGCCGCCTGAACCAATAAAACGTTCGGTAGCCTGCGACCAGCGAGGGTGGTCAACATGCGGATTCACGTTGGCGAAAAAACCATACTCGTCGGGAGCTGACAGGTTCCATGTCGTAGGCGGACGCTGGCTGGTCAGCTTGATACTGACAATCGACTTAATGCCTTTAAAACCGTATTTCCACGGCACTGTCAGGCGAATGGGCGCACCGTTTTGCGGCGGCAGCGCTTTACCGTAAACGCCAACGGTGAGCAGCGTTAGCGGATGCATGGCTTCATCTATACGTAATGCTTCGACGTAAGGATACGCAAGGCCGCCGCCAATAAAACGATCCTTCTGCCCCGGCATCTCTTCTGGTGCGTAGCGCGTCTGGAAAGCAACATATTTTGCCTTGCTGGTGGGTTCAACCTGCGCCAGCAGTTTATGCAGCGGGAAGCCAATCCACGGCACAACCATTGACCAGGCTTCCACGCAGCGCATCCGGTAAATGCGCTCTTCCAGCGGGAAGCGCGACGTCAGCGCATCATGGTCGAGGGTTAATGGCTTTGCGACTTCACCATCAATGGTTAATGTCCAGGGATCGGTTTTCATCCCGCCGGCGTTGGCGGCGGGGTCGGCTTTATCCAGACCGAATTCGTAGAAGTTGTTATAACCGGTGACCTTATCTTCAGGCGTCAGCGCCAGCGTGGATTGCCACGCCTCCGGTTTAGTGAAATCAAGGGCTTTACCGGACGGAGCTTTCGGGCGGTCATGGCCTTTAAACCAGTCCAGTAAATCAGCATGGCCGCTGGCGGGGAGGGTTAGCGCAGTTGCGCCAATGCCCAACATCTTCAGTACCTGTCGGCGTTGTAACATAAAAACGGATTCGGCGGTTATGTCGGCTTCGGTCAGTTTCTTCTTCATGGCATCCTCCGCTACTCTCTCCTTAAGCATGGTGGAAACAATGCGTTAGTGCGAGTGGGAGTGTGTTACCAAACATTGTAAACTGAGCGGCTTAACTATTTCTTTGGCTTATTGATGATTGGAAAATAATTTCTGAGGTCTATACTCGCAATAATGAAATACGGTGCCGTTTTATTGCCAATATCAGCAGGCTATTTCGGGGGCGTAAATACGCCGAAGTTAGTACTCACCAGGGTGACGTTATCCCGGTCGGAACCGTCTCGTTCTTTATATAAACGGAGTTAACACAGGGATGCGATTAACGACGAAATTCTCAGCATTTGTGACGCTACTGACGGGGCTGGCGATCTTCGTTACCCTGATTGGCTGCTCATTCAGTTTTTATACTGCTATCCAGAATAAGGTGGCTAACCGCGTACAAGCGGTGGCGGCCGTTGTTGACGCACGTTTGATCTCCTCCCCGCCCTCTGCTCTGTTGCATCAGCTTGATGAATTAATGGTGCCGGTAGACATCATCGGCATTGATATCAAACAGGGCGAACACGTCATCCTGAGTTACACCCGTAAAAGTACTTACCGCCCGGCAGGCAGCAACTATCAATACCGGGAATTGCAGATTCCTTCGCTGAAAAACCCGGGGTTTGTGATCACGCTGGTCTATCAGGATCCGATGGCGAACTATTTCCGTTCGCTGCTGACGACCGCGCCGCTAACGCTGGCGATCGGCTTTATGATCGTCATTATCTTTTTGTCGGTGCGCTGGCTGCGCCGGCAACTCTCCGGGCAGGAGTTGCTGGAAACGCGCGCCACGCGGATCCTCAATGGCGAGCGAGGCCCGCAAGTCCGCGGCAGCATTTATGAATGGCCGTCGCGCACCAGCAGCGCACTGGATGTGCTGCTGACGGATATCCAGTTCGCCAGCGATCAACGCAGTCGTATGGATACGCTCATCCGCTCTTACGCCGCGCAAGATACCCGTACTGGCCTCAATAACCGTCTGTTTTTTGATAACCAGTTAGCGACCTTACTGGAGGACCAGGAAAAAGTCGGCGCGCATGGCGTGGTGATGATGATCCGCCTGCCGGACTTTGACCTGCTGCGCGATAGCTGGGGATTGTCGGCGGTCCAGGAGCATCTCTTTGCGCTGATCAATTTACTCTCCACCTTTATTATGCGTTACCCCGGTGCGCTGCTGGCCCGTTATCATCGTAGTGATTTTGCGGTTCTGCTCCCACATCGCACGTTAAAAGAAGCGGAAAGTATCGCCGGGCAGATCCTCAACGCGGTGGATGGCTTACCGCCGAGCAAAATGTTGACCCGCGAAGATATGATGCATATCGGGATTTGCGCCTGGCGCAGCGGGCAGTCCACCGAACAGGTGATGGAGCACAGTGAAGCCGCCGCGCGCAATGCGGTGCTGCAAGGCGGTAATAGCTGGTCAGTGTATGATGACTCGTTACCGGAACAGGGGCGTGGCAACGTTCGCTGGCGCACGCTGATTGAGCAGATGTTAAGCCGGGGTGGGCCGCGTGTTTACCAGAAACCGGCGGTGAATCGCGACGGGCTGGTGCATCATCGGGAATTAATGTGTCGTATTTTCGACGGCGAGCAGGAAGTGATTGCCGAAGAGTATATGCCGATGGTGCTGCAATTTGGTTTATCCGAAGAGTATGACCGCCAGCAGGTGACCCGACTGATTCCGTTTATCCGTTTCTGGCCGGAAGAGAATCTTGCTATGCAGGTGACGGTTGAGTCGCTGATCCGCCCGCGTTTTCAGCGCTGGGTGCGCGATACGCTAATGCAGTGCGAAAAATCGCAACGTAAACGGATTATTTTTGAACTTGCCGAGGCGGATGTTTGTCAACACATCAGCCGGTTACAGTCGGTTGTGCGTTTGATCAATGCATTAGGTGCTCGCGTGGTGGTGAATCAGGCGGGGCTGACGTTGGTCAGCACCAGTTGGATTAAAGCATTGGATGTTGAGTTATTAAAGCTGCATCCGGGGCTGGTCAGGAACATTGAAAAACGTACGGAAAACCAGTTGCTGGTTCAAAGCCTTGTGGAAGCGTGCAAAGGCACGCGAACGCGGGTTTTCGCCACGGGCGTTCGCTCTCGGGGGGAATGGCAGACACTGGCGGAATGTGGTGTTGTGGGTGGACAGGGTGATTTCTTCGCCGCTTCTCAACCGCTCGATACCAATGTGAAAAAATATTCGCAAAGATATTCGGTTTGAACTGCTGTTTAAGCCGTTTTCACGTAGAATAATGCGCGCTGCTTTGTATGGAGGTGTGCTTGCCTGCCTGCCGGATCGTTGCAGCACTTTAAAAGCCGGTTTGACCTTTGACAGGTTGTAAACGCAGGGACTGGAACAGGTGGATTTTATCGCTTCCGGACGAAGTCATGTCGTTTTGCAACAAAGGAAACAAACTGCACTAATTTTCACCGTAGCAGACAGTTTTTGCGCCTTGTCGCTGCTGCGTGTGGTTGGTAAAGTAAGCGGATTTTGTTTCCGCCCCAGCTTTCAGGATTATCCCTCAGTATGTTGAAAAAATTTCGTGGCATGTTTTCCAATGACCTGTCCATTGACCTGGGTACCGCGAATACCCTGATTTATGTAAAAGGACAAGGCATCGTATTGAATGAGCCTTCCGTGGTGGCCATTCGCCAGGATCGTGCCGGTTCACCGAAAAGTGTAGCCGCTGTAGGTCATGAAGCGAAACAGATGCTTGGTCGTACACCGGGCAATATCGCTGCTATCCGCCCGATGAAAGACGGCGTTATCGCTGATTTCTTCGTGACCGAAAAAATGCTGCAGCACTTTATTAAACAAGTGCACAGCAACAGCTTTATGCGTCCGAGCCCGCGTGTACTGGTTTGTGTTCCGGTTGGTGCGACCCAGGTTGAACGCCGTGCAATTCGTGAATCCGCACAGGGTGCTGGCGCCCGTGAAGTGTTTCTGATTGAAGAACCGATGGCTGCCGCGATTGGCGCAGGCTTACCGGTTTCTGAAGCGACCGGTTCAATGGTTGTGGATATCGGTGGTGGTACCACCGAAGTGGCGGTTATCTCCCTGAACGGTGTTGTGTACTCCTCTTCCGTGCGTATCGGCGGTGACCGTTTCGATGAAGCGATTATTAATTATGTGCGCCGTAACTACGGTTCTCTGATCGGTGAAGCGACCGCAGAGCGCATCAAACATGAAATCGGCTCTGCGTACCCGGGCGATGAAGTGCGTGAAATCGAAGTGCGTGGCCGTAACCTGGCTGAAGGCGTACCGCGTGGCTTCACGCTGAACTCCAACGAAATTCTGGAAGCGTTGCAGGAACCGCTGACCGGCATCGTAAGCGCTGTGATGGTCGCACTGGAACAGTGCCCGCCGGAACTGGCGTCCGATATCTCCGAACGCGGTATGGTATTGACCGGCGGCGGCGCGCTGCTGCGTAACCTCGATCGCCTGTTGATGGAAGAGACAGGTATTCCAGTTGTAGTTGCAGAAGATCCACTGACTTGCGTAGCGCGTGGCGGCGGCAAGGCGCTGGAAATGATCGACATGCACGGCGGCGACCTGTTCAGCGAAGAATAGTCCGTGTCAGATTTGGGGCGATACGTCGCTCCGAATCTGGCTGGCCTGAGAATACGCAAAGCCTATGAAGCCAATTTTTAGCCGTGGCCCGTCACTGCAGATTCGTCTTTTTCTGGCGGTCCTGGTGGCGCTCGGAGTCATTATTGCCGACAGCCGCCTCGGTACGTTCAGCCAAATCAGAACGTACATGGATACTGCCGTCAGTCCTTTCTATTTTATTTCTAACGGTCCTCGCGAATTATTGGACAGCGTTTCACAAACGCTGGCGTCGCGCGATCAGCTTGAGCTTGAAAACCGGGCATTGCGTCAGGAACTGCTGCTGAAAAACAGCGAGTTGCTGATGTTAGGGCAGTATAAGCAGGAGAACGCGCGCCTGCGTGAACTGCTGGGTTCGCCGCTGCGTCAGGATGAGCAAAAAATGGTGACCCAGGTGATCTCCACGGTGAATGATCCTTACAGCGATCAGGTGGTTATCGATAAAGGCAGCGTCAACGGCGTTTATGAAGGTCAGCCGGTGATCAGCGATAAAGGTGTGGTGGGGCAGGTTGTCGCGGTCGCGAAGCTCACCAGCCGGGTGCTGCTGATTTGCGATGCGACCCACGCGTTGCCCATCCAGGTGCTGCGTAATGATATCCGCGTGATTGCTGCCGGTAACGGTTGCACCGATGATCTCCAGCTGGAACACCTGCCCGCGAACACCGATATCCGTGTCGGCGACGTGCTGGTGACCTCTGGCCTTGGTGGACGTTTCCCGGAAGGTTATCCGGTGGCGGTCGTTTCCTCGGTAAAACTGGATACACAGCGTGCTTACACGGTGATTCAGGCGCGCCCGACGGCGGGTCTGCAACGTCTGCGTTATCTGCTGCTGTTATGGGGCGCGGATCGTAACGGTTCTAACCCAAGAACGCCGGAAGATGTCCATCGCGTTGCGAATGAACGTCTGCTGCAAATGATGCCGCAGGTGCTGCCTTCTCCGGATGTGATGGGGCCGCCCGCTCCAATGCCCGCTCCGGCGACTGGCATAACGCAACCGCCTCCGCCAGCCTCGACGGGAGGGCAATAGTGGCAAGTTACCGTAGCCAGGGGCGCTGGGTTATCTGGCTCTCGTTTTTCATTGCTCTGTTGCTTCAAATTATGCCCTGGCCGGATGACATCATTGTCTACCGGCCAAACTGGGTGTTGCTTATTCTGCTTTACTGGATCCTGGCGTTGCCGCACCGCGTAAATGTCGGTACGGGTTTCGCCATGGGTGCCATACTGGATCTGATTAGCGGATCCACACTTGGCGTACGTGCGTTGTCGTTAAGCATTGTCGCCTATCTGGTCGCACTGAAATTTCAGTTATTCCGTAATCTGGCGCTCTGGCAACAGGCGCTGGTGGTGATGTTGTTGTCGCTGGCTACCGAAGTGATTGTCTTCTGGGCGGAATTTTTAGTGATTAACGTTTCGTTCAAGCCTGATATTTTCTGGAGCAGCCTTGTCAATGGCGTGCTCTGGCCATGGCTGTTCCTGTTAATGCGTAAAATTCGCCAGCAGTTCGCGGTGCAATAAAGGTTTTTATGACAGATATCTGGCTTGCTTCCGGCTCCCCTCGTCGTCAGGAACTGCTCACTCAGTTGGGCGTAACGTTCAGGCGCATTATTCCGGGCATTGAAGAACAGCGTCAGGCGCAGGAATCCGCCCGGCAATACGTAACGCGGCTGGCGCGAGAGAAAGCGCAGGCGGGCGTGGCGATGGCAACGCAGGATCTGCCGGTGCTGGGTGCTGACACCATCGTGATATTTAATGGTGAAGTGCTTGAAAAACCGAAAGACTCCTCGCATGCTGCCAGTATGTTGCGTCAGCTTTCCGGGCAAACACATCAGGTGATGACCGCAGTCGCGCTGGCGGACAGCCAGTATCTGCTCGATTGCCTGGTGGAAACGGAAGTGACCTTCAGAGTGTTGTCAGACGCGGATATCGCTGCTTATGTTGCCAGCGGCGAGCCACTGGATAAGGCGGGCGCTTATGGTATTCAGGGCGCCGGCGGCTGTTTTGTCAGGAAGATTAACGGTAGCTATCATGCCGTTGTGGGGTTACCGCTGGTGGAAACCTGGGAATTGCTGAGCAATTTTAACGCACTGCGCGAGGGAAGAGATAATCATGACGGCTGAATTACTGGTCAACGTAACACCATCGGAAACACGCGTCGCGTATATTGACGGCGGTATCCTTCAGGAAATTCACATCGAGCGTGAAGCACGGCGCGGGATAGTAGGCAATATCTACAAAGGTCGGGTTAGCCGGGTTCTGCCGGGTATGCAGGCGGCTTTTGTAGATATTGGTCTGGAAAAGGCGGCGTTCCTTCACGCCTCCGACATTATGCCGCACACCGAATGCGTTGCCGGGGAAGAGCAGAAGAACTTCACCGTCCGCGATATTTCCGAACTGGTCCGTCAGGGACAGGATCTGATGGTGCAGGTGGTGAAAGATCCCCTTGGCACGAAAGGCGCGCGCCTGACCACGGACATCACCCTGCCTTCACGTTATCTGGTGTTTATGCCGGGCGCTGCACACGTGGGGGTTTCCCAACGTATTGAAAGTGAAGCCGAGCGTGAACGCCTCAAACAGGTCGTGGCTGCCTATTGCGATGAGCAGGGCGGTTTTATCATTCGCACGGCGGCGGAAGGTGTGTGCGAAGAGGATCTCGCCTCTGATGCCGCCTACCTGAAGCGCGTCTGGACCAAGGTGATGGAGCGCAAAAAGCGCCAGCAGTCGCGCTGCAAACTGTATGGCGAACTGGCGCTGGCGCAGCGTGTGCTGCGCGATTTCGCCGATGCTCATCTCGACCGTATTCGCGTTGACTCCCGGCTGACGTTTGAAGCGCTGCTGGAGTTTACCGCAGAGTACATCCCGGAGATGACCAGCAAGCTTGAGCACTACAGCGGGCGGCAGCCGATTTTCGATCTCTTTGATGTGGAAAACGAAATTCAGCGCGCGCTGGAGCGTAAAGTTGAGCTGAAATCGGGCGGCTATTTGATCATTGATCAGACCGAGGCGATGACCACGGTGGATATCAATACCGGCGCGTTTGTCGGCCACCGTAACCTCGACGACACTATCTTCAACACCAACATTGAAGCCACTCAGGCGATAGCCCGCCAGCTGCGTTTACGCAACCTTGGCGGCATTATTATTATCGATTTCATCGACATGAATAATGAGGATCATCGCCGTCGCGTGCTGCACTCGCTGGAGCAAGCATTGAGCAAGGATCGGGTGAAAACCAGCATCAATGGTTTCTCCCAACTTGGGCTGGTGGAAATGACCCGCAAGCGTACACGTGAAAGCGTGGAACATGTTCTGTGCAATGAATGCCCGACCTGTCATGGCCGCGGCACCGTAAAAACGGTGGAAACCGTGTGCTATGAAATCATGCGCGAGATTGTGCGTGTGCACCATGCTTACGATTCCGATCGTTTCCTGGTTTATGCTTCTCCGGCGGTGGCGGAGACGCTGAAAGGCGAAGAGTCACACGCGCTGGCGGAGGTGGAAATCTTCGTCGGTAAACAGGTCAAAGTACAAATCGAGCCGCTCTATAATCAGGAACAGTTCGACGTAGTAATGATGTGATTGCGCAGCGCGCTGCAACACGAGCGGGTCTGGTTGTTGGGTTGACAAGGAGAGAGGCGTGAGGCGACTGCCGGGGATATTGCTGCTTACAGGAGCGACGCTGATTGTCATCGTGGCGCTGCTGGTGAGCGGGTTACGCCTTGTTCTTCCCCATCTGGATAACTGGCGTCCGCAGATTCTGGCGCAGATCGAAGCCCGCACGGGCATCGCGGTTCAGGCCGAGCAGATTCAGGCGCGCTGGGAGAATTTCGGCCCTGAGCTGGAAGTGCGTGATATCCACGCCTCGATGAAAGACGGCAGCGATCTCTCCATTAAACGCGTAACGCTGGCGCTGGATATCTGGCAGAGCCTGTTACACCTGCGCTGGCAGTTCCGCAATCTCACCTTCTGGCAACTGGTCGCACATACCAACACGCCGCTACAACGCAACGATACGGGCGACGCCCTTGAGACGGATCGCATGAGCGATCTGTTCCTGCGTCAGTTCGATCACTTTGATCTGCGCGACAGCCGCATCAGCTTCCTGACCCTTTCCGGCCAACGTGCCGAACTGGCGATCCCGCAATTAACCTGGCTCAACAGTAACGATCGGCACCGTGCAGAAGGGCAAGTCAGTCTTTCCAGCCTGACCGGCCAACACGGCATTATGCAGGTGCGAATGGACCTGCGTGATGACAACGGGTTACTGAACAATGGGCGTGTCTGGTTGCAGGCGGATGATATTGATGTCAAACCCTGGCTTGGCGAATGGATGCGGGACAACGTTGCGCTCGATAGCGCGCGCTTCAGCCTGGAAGGCTGGATGGCGCTGAATAAAGGCGTGGTCGAAAGCGGCGATGTCTGGTTAAAGCGGGGCGGCGCCAGTTGGCAAGGGGATAACAGGTTACACCGGATGACGGTGGATAACCTTACGGCACACGTGTCGCGCCAGCAGCAGGGGTGGCAGTTTGATGTGCCTGCTACGCGTATTGCCATTGATGATCGTGCCTGGCCGCAAGGTTCGCTGAGTTTTGCCTGGGTTCCGGCGCAGGAAGCTGGCGGGGCAAGCCGCGTTCAGAGCGATGAGTTGCGTGTGCGCGCCAGCAATCTTGAGCTCAGCAGGCTGGAAGGGTTGTTGCCGATTGCCGAGAAAATCTCGCCACAGCTTTACAGCATCTGGGGCACGATGCAGCCCAGCGGGCTGCTGGAACAGTTAGCACTGGATATTCCGCTGCAGGCTCCCGATAAAATGCGTTTCCAGGCGCGCTGGAAAGATATCGCCTGGAAACAGTGGCAGCTACTGCCTGGCGTGGAGCACGTGGGCGGAACACTTGAAGGAAGCGTGGGTGACGGGCGGCTGACCGTGAATATGGCGCAAGCGAAGATGCCGTATGAGACCGTGTTCCGTGCGCCGCTGGAGATTGAAAAGGGCGAGGCCACGCTGAACTGGCAGCAGAACGAACACGGTTTTCAGCTCGATGGGCGCAACATTGATGTGCAGGCCAATGCCATTCATGCTCATGGCGGTTTCCGTTATCTTCAGCCGCAGGATGATGAACCCTGGCTCGGTATTCTGGCGGGGATCAACGTCACGGATGGCGGTCAGGCATGGCGTTATTTCCCGGAAAATCTGATGGGCAAAGCGCTGGTGGATTATCTCAGTGCGGCCATTCAGGGCGGTCAGGCGCAAGATGCCACGCTGGTCTATGGCGGCAACCCGCGTCTGTTCCCGTACAAACACAATGAAGGCCAGTTTGAAGTACTGGTGCCGCTGCGTAACGCAACGTTTGCTTTCCAGCCTGACTGGCCGGCGCTGAAAAATCTCGATATTCAGCTCGATTTTATTAACGATGGCCTGTGGATGAAGAGCGATAACGTCGCGCTCGGCGGAGTGACGGCCAGTAATCTGACCGCGAATATCCCGGACTACGTAAAAGAAAAACTGCTCATCGATGCCGACATCAACGGGCCTGGCAAGGCGGTAGGCCCCTATTTTAAAGAGACGCCGCTGCATGATTCTCTTGGCAATGCGCTGGAAGAGCTGCAAGTTGATGGCAATGTGAATGCTCGCTTACATCTTGATATCCCGCTGGACGGCGAGAAGACGACCGCCAAAGGCGATGTCATGCTGCGTAATAACAGCCTGTTTATCAAACCGCTTAATAGCACCCTGAAAGATCTCAGCGGTAAGTTCAGCTTTGTGAACGGCAATCTGCAGAGCGAGCCGCTACAGGCCACCTGGTTTAACCAGCCGCTGAACGTGAATTTCTCAACCACTGAAGGCGACAAAGCCTATCAGGTCGCGGTGAATCTGGACGGTAACTGGCAACCCGCGCGCACCGGCGTTTTACCCTCACAGCTCAATGATGCACTGCGCGGCAGTGTGGCGTGGAAAGGGGATGTCGGCATTGAGTTACCGTATCACGCTGGCGCGACCTATAAAGTTAACATCGATGGCGATCTGAATAATCTCGCCAGTACTTTACCGCCGCCGCTGGACAAACAGGCGGGCAAAGCGCTACCGGTCAAGCTGAAGGTGGAAGGGAATCTGCACAGTTTTGATCTCACCGGAAACGCGGGCAGCACTAATCATTTTAATAGCCGTTGGTTGCTGAGTAATAAGCTGGGGCTCGATCGCGGGATCTGGACCTCAGACAGCCGGACTGTGCCTCCGTTGCCGGAACAGAGCGGGCTGGAATTGAATCTTCCGCCGATGAACGGCGCGCAGTGGCTGGGCCTGTTACGCCAGGGGGTGGCGAACAATGTCAGTAACGCCACCACGTTCCCACAAAGTATCACCCTGCGCACGCCAGCGCTGACGCTGGGCGGTCAGCAGTGGAATAACCTGAGTATTGTGTCGCAACCGCAGGCTTCCGGCTCGCTGATTGAAGCGCAGGGGCGGGAGATCAGTGGGACACTGACGCTGCGCGACAATGCGCCGTGGCAGGCTGCGATTCGTTATCTCTACTACAATCCGTCAAGCACCGCGCCCAACGATGATGATATTTCGTCGCCTTCCACGCTGCTACGCGGCAAAACCCGGGTGGATTTCACCGGTTGGCCCGATTTGCAGTTGCGTTGCGCAGAGTGCTGGCTGTGGGGGCAAAAATATGGCCGTATTGACGGGGATTTCGCGATTAAAGGCGATACGATGACGCTGGTCGGCGGCCTGGTCGACAGCGGTCTTGCACGCCTGACGGCTGAAGGCGAATGGGTGAACAAAGCCGGCGCAGAGCGTACCTCCATCAAGGGCGCGCTGCGCGGCGATAAACTTGATTCGGCAATGGGCTTCTTCGGCGTGCCAACGCCTGTGCGGGGTTCCTCTTTCGATATCAACTATGACCTGCACTGGCGTAACCCGCCCTGGGAGCCGCAGGAGGAGTCACTCAACGGTATTTTGCGTACGCGGCTGGGCAAGGGGCAAATTACCGATATCAGCACCGGGCATGCCGGGCAGCTATTGCGTCTGTTCAGCGTTGATTCGTTATTGCGTAAGCTGCGTCTGGATTTTAGCGACACATTCAGCAGTGAGGGTTTCTGGTTCGACTCGATTCGCAGCACCGCGTGGATCAAAGATGGTGTGCTGCACAGCGACGATACGCTGGTGGACGGCCTGGAAGCGGATATCGCCATGAAAGGTTCGGTGGACCTGGTCCGGCGGGAACTGGATGTTGAAGCGGTCGTCGCGCCGGAAATTTCCGCTACCGTTGGCGTGGCGGCGGCATTTGCGGTTAACCCGATTGTTGGCGCTGCGGTGTTTGCCGCCAGCAAAGTTCTGGGACCGTTGTGGAATAAGGTCTCGATTCTGCGTTATCGCATTACCGGTCCGGTGGATCAGCCGCAGATCAACGAAGTCCTGCGCCAGGCGCGGACGGATAAAAAGCAATGATTTGACGGCATCAGCGAATTGCCTCAAGCTCCTTATATCGCATTTTTTACTGCCCGAAGTGGCGGCAACGACGAGAAAATAATGATGAGTCTTAATCTGGTGAGTGAACAACTGCTGGCAGCGAATGGCCTGAGCCATCAGGACCTGTTTACCATTCTTGGCCAACTGACCGCGCGTCGTCTTGACTACGGCGATCTCTATTTTCAGTCGAGCTATCACGAATCCTGGGTTCTGGAAGACAGCATCATCAAAGATGGTTCTTATAACATCGACCAGGGCGTAGGCGTGCGGGCCGTGAGTGGAGAGAAAACCGGTTTCGCCTATGCTGACCAAATCAGCCTGCTGGCGCTGGAGCAGAGCGCACAAGCCGCGCGCACCATTGTGCGTGAAGAGGGCGACGGGAAGGTAAAAACCCTGGGGGCGATTGAGCATCAGAGCCTCTATACCAGCATCGATCCGCTGCAAAGTATGAGTCGCGAAGAGAAGCTGGATATTCTGCGCCGCGTGGATAACGTCGCACGGGCCGCGGACAAGCGCGTGCAGGAAGTTTCCGCCAGCCTGACCGGTGTTTATGAGCTGATTCTGGTGGCGGCAACCGACGGTACGCTGGCGGCGGATGTGCGTCCGCTGGTGCGTCTCTCGGTTAGCGTCCAGGTTGAAGATGATGGTAAGCGCGAGCGTGGTTCCAGCGGCGGCGGCGGTCGTTTTGGTTATGACTGGTTCCTGCAAGAAGTCGATGGTGACGTACGTGCAGATGCCTGGGCCAAAGAAGCCGTTCGTATGGCGTTGGTCAATCTTTCTGCTGTTGCTGCGCCTGCGGGCACTTTGCCGGTGGTATTGGGCGCTGGCTGGCCGGGCGTGCTGCTGCACGAAGCGGTCGGTCATGGGCTGGAAGGCGATTTTAACCGTCGTGGCACATCGGTGTTCAGTGGCCAGATGGGGCAACGGGTCGCCTCTGAACTCTGTACCGTGGTGGATGACGGCACCATTGTCGACCGCCGTGGCTCGGTTGCTATTGACGATGAAGGTACGCCGGGTCAGTACAACGTGCTGATCGAAAACGGCGTGCTGAAAGGGTATATGCAGGACAAAATGAACGCGCGTCTGATGGGGGTTAACCCTACCGGCAACGGGCGTCGTGAGTCTTATGCGCATCTGCCGATGCCGCGCATGACCAACACCTATATGCTGGCAGGTAAATCCACGCCGCAGGAAATTATTGAGTCGGTGGATTACGGTATCTATGCACCGAACTTTGGCGGCGGACAGGTGGATATCACCTCCGGCAAGTTCGTGTTCTCTACCTCTGAAGCCTACCTGATCGAAAAAGGCAAAGTCACCAAAGCGGTTAAAGGCGCGACGCTGATTGGCTCCGGCATTGAAGCAATGCAGCAGATCTCCATGGTGGGTAACGACCTGAAGCTGGATAACGGCGTTGGCGTCTGTGGCAAAGAAGGTCAGAGTTTACCGGTCGGCGTGGGTCAGCCGACACTGAAAGTGGACAAACTCACCGTCGGCGGTACCGCATAATCCCCCCAGCTCCTCTCCTTTTGCGGGAGGGGAGCATTACACCCTGCGTCCTTGCATACCCTGGTAAACCTTTGCCACGCCGATAAAATAATCCGTCAGATAGTTAATGCACACCTGCACCTTGAGCGGCAGCTTATCCTTTTCCGTATACAGCGCGTAAACCGGGCGGGGATCCGATTGATAGCGTGGCAGCAGGATCTCCAGCGCGCCATTGTTGATCTCATCGATCACCCACATTAACGGCACAAACGCGATCCCGGCGCCGGCGGTAAGCCAGCGCGTCAGCGTCATCGGATCGTTGGTGACAAAGCGCCCCTGCGGGATCAACCGCGTAGAGATCCCCTCCGGCGCGACCAGCTCAAACTCATTATCCGGACGCACGCTGTACTCCAGCCAGGAGTGGCTCGCCAGATCGGCGGGTTTTTCAGGAATGCCGTATTGGGCAAGGTAGTTTTTGGCGGCGCAGACCACCATCGGCATCGCGCCAAGGCGGCGGGAGAAGAGACTGGAATCCTGCAATGCTCCAACGCGGATCACCACATCCAGCCCGTCGGCGATCAGATCCGGCGCCGGGATCCCGGTCACCAGGTTAACCGACAACCCCGGATGCTCTTTCAGCATATCCGCTGTCATTTTTGCCAGCACATTTTGCGCCATGGTTGAAGAACTGCCAATGCGCAGCGTGCCGATAGGCGTGTTGTTAAACGCATAAAGCTGCTCGTGTACATCCTGTACTTCATGCAGCATCCGCCGACAGCCCTGGTAGTAAATTTTTCCGGCTTCGGTCAGCCCCAGGCTGCGTGTACTGCGGTTTAGCAGCTTAACCTGCAACTCATCTTCCAGCTTTGCCACCGTCTGGCTGATGGACGAAACGCTCATTTGTAACTGTCGGGCAGCGGCGGTAAAAGAGCCCAGCTCCACCACTTTGGCGAATACCGACATCCGCTTTAGTCGTTCCATTATTCACTCTGGCTTAAAAGTGATTTAGATCACATTATATAGATAACAGCATAACAGTTACGTTAATATACTGTTAGCTGAATAATCACCCTGGGGCGGCTAAGCCCGGTCAGGGTAAGAAAAAACGCGTCACTCTCGCCTGGCTTTCCTTGCCCTTACTCCTGCGGTGACGTGAGAAAAATTGTCACCTGCGTGCTCTCTAATCAAGGTCAACATGAGTCTGTTTCCCGTAATCGTGGTGTTCGGTTTATCGTTCCCACCGATTTTTTTCGAATTAATTTTGTCACTGGCGATCTTCTGGCTGGTGCGTCGTGTGCTGGTCCCGACCGGGATCTACGACTTTGTCTGGCACCCGGCGTTATTTAATACCGCGCTCTACTGCTGCCTGTTTTATCTGCTGTCGCGCCTGTTTGTTTGAGGTAGATGTGAAAACACTAACAAGAAATATCTCCCGTACCGCTATCACGATGGTACTGGTTATCCTGGCATTCATCGCTATCTTCCGCGCCTGGGTCTATTACACTGAATCGCCCTGGACGCGTGATGCGCGTTTTAGTGCTGACGTCGTCGCCATCGCGCCGGATGTCACCGGGCTGGTCACGTCAGTCAATGTGCATGACAACCAACTGGTGAAACAGGGACAAGTCCTGTTCACTATCGATCAGCCACGCTATCAAAAAGCCCTCGAGCAAGACGAGGCGGATGTCGCCTATTACGAGGCGCTGGTCAGTGAAAAACGTCGTGAAGCCGGGCGTCGTAACCAGTTGGGCGTGCAGGCAATGTCGCGTGAAGAAATCGATCAGGCCAATAATACACTGCAAACCGAACTGCATCAGTTAGCAAAAGCCGTTGCGACCCGCGATCTGGCAAAGCTGGATCTTGAACGTACGATTATTCGTGCCCCGTCGGACGGCTGGGTCACCAACCTCAACGTTTACGCTGGCGAGTTTATCACCCGTGGCTCCACCGCTGTGGCATTGGTGAAGCAGAACACGTTCTATGTTCTGGCTTATATGGAAGAGACCAAGCTGGAAGGCGTACGCGCGGGTTACCGGGCGGAAGTCACCCCGCTGGGCAGTAATCAGGTGTTGAAAGGAACCGTGGACAGCATTGCCGCTGGGGTGACGAATGCCAGCAGCAGCAATGACAGCAAAGGAATGGCGACCATTGACTCCAATCTGGAGTGGGTTCGTCTGGCGCAGCGTGTGCCAGTGCGTATTCGTCTCGATCAGCAACAGGGGAATTTGTGGCCGTCGGGCACGACCGCCACGGTGGTGGTGACGGGGCAATCCGATCGCGATGAAAGCCAGGACTCTTTCTTCCGCAAAATGGCGCATCGTCTGCGTGAGCTGGGGTAATCGCTATGGGGCTGTTCTCAATTGCCAGCCAGCATCTGCGTTTTGCCTTCAAACTGGCCTTTGCCGTGGTGCTGGCGCTGTTCGTGGGTTTCCACTTTCAGCTTGAAACGCCACGCTGGGCGGTGCTGACCGCCGCTATCGTTGCTGCGGGTCCGGCCTTTGCCGCCGGCGGCGAACCTTATTCCGGCGCGATCCGTTATCGCGGGATGTTGCGCATTATCGGCACCTTTATTGGCTGTATTGCCGGCTTAACCATTATTATCATGCTGATCCGCACGCCGCTGCTGATGCTGATGGTGTGCTGTATCTGGGCCGGGTTTTGCACCTGGGTCTCTTCGCTGGTGCGCGTCGAAAACTCCTATGCGTGGGGGCTGGCGGGCTACACCGCGTTAATTATTGTCGTCACCATTCAAACCGAGCCGCTGTTGGCGCCGCAATTTGCCGTTGAACGTTGCAGCGAAATTGTGGTGGGCATTCTCTGCGCGATTGTTGCCGACCTGCTGTTTTCCCCTCGCTCAATTAAGCAGGAAATTGACCGCGAACTGGATAGCCTGCTGGTGGCGCACTATCAACTGATGCAGTTGTGCATCAAACATGGCGATAGTGAAGAGGTCGACAAAGCCTGGGCAGCCCTGGTGCGGCGAACGACCGCGCTGGATGGCATGCGCACCAACCTGAAGATTGAGTCTTCCCGCTGGGGGCGCGCCAACCGACGCCTGAAGGCGATTAATACCCTGTCGTTGACGTTAATAACACAGGCGTGTGAAACCTACCTGATTCAAAATACTCGCCCGGAGCTGATCACCGACACCTTCCGCGAGCTGTTTAATGAACCCGTTGACAGCGTGCAGGATGTTCACAAGCAGATGAAAAGAGTGCGTCGGGTGATCGCCTGGACCGGTGAGCGGGAGACGCCGGTGACCATTTATAGCTGGGTCGGCGCGGCAACCCGCTATCTGTTGCTGAAACGCGGCGTGATTGGCAATGCGAAGATCAGCACCATTGAAGAAGAGGTGTTGCAGGGCGAAACGGTGGTGAAACCGGAGTCGGCGGAGCGCCATCATGCGATGGTTAACTTCTGGCGCACGACATTGTCATGCATGCTCGGGACGCTGTTCTGGTTGTGGACGGGCTGGACATCGGGCAGCGGTTCGATGGTGATGATTGCCGTTGTCACCTCACTGGCGATGCGTTTGCCTAACCCGAAAATGGTGGCAAAAGACTTTATTTACGGCATGTTATGGGCGTTGCCTATCGGGTCGTTCTACTACTTAGTGATCCTGCCCTCCACCCAGCAAAGCATGCTGCTGCTCTGTATCAGTATGGCGGTGCTCGCGTTCTTCATTGGCATTGAAGTGCAGAAACGGCGTCTGGGTTCAATGGCGACGCTGGCGGGGACCATTAATATCCTGGTGCTGGATAATCCCATGACCTTTAAATTCAGCCAGTTTCTGGATAATGCGCTGGGGCAACTGGTGGGCGTGGTGCTGGCGATGCTGGTGTTGCTGCTGGTGCGGGATAATTCACAAGCACGCACCGGACGCATGTTGCTGAATCAGTTTGTGTCGGCGGCGGTATCGGCGATGACCACCAATACTGCGCGCCGTAAAGAGAACCACTTGCCTGCGCTGTATCAGCAGCTTTTTCTGCTGTTGAACAAATTCCCCGGCGATATAGCGAAGTTTCGCCTCGCATTAACGCTGATTATTGCTCACCAGCGCCTGCGTGATGCGCCTGTACCGATTAATGATGATCTCTCGGCGTTTCACCGACAGCTACGCCGTACCGCCGCGCAGGTCATTTCTGCCGGTAACGATAATAAGCGCCAGCTCAGTTTTACGCAGTTACTGGATGAGCTGGATATCTACCAGCATAAATTGCACCACTGGGATGCCCCGCCGCAGGTTACCGAGCCGGTGCACCGGCTGACGGGCATGTTGCGGAAATACCAGCATGCGCTTACCCGCAGTTAAACGCAGAGCCGACGCCAAAAGCGTCGGTTTTTTTATGTCTATACTTGGGAAGAGATTTCACAATTTCACACATCACCGATCAGGAGGACAAATGAGCACGCAGGCACTGCAGGATAACGCACTTTTTCAGACCGGTTATCTGGTTGATGGCGTCTGGAAATCGCTGGCTACCACATTTGACGTTCTGAACCCCGCCACCGGTGACGTCATCGCGAAAGTTGCTAAAGCAGGCAAAAAAGAGACGGAAGAGGCTATCGCTGCTGCGACCCGGGCCTTCCCCGCATGGCGGGCGAAAACCGCGAAAGAACGCTCCACCATTCTTTATCGCTGGTATGAATTGATCATTGAAAACAAAAGCTGGCTGGGTCAGCTGATGACCACCGAACAGGGCAAGCCTTTGAAAGAAGCCGAAGGCGAAGTGGAGTATGCCGCCAGCTTTATTCAGTGGTTTGCGGAGCAGGCCAAACGCGCCAATGGAGAGATTATTCCCCCGATTAAGCCCGGTTCGCGGATCCTTGCAACCCGTGAACCCGTCGGTGTGGTGGCGGCTATTACGCCGTGGAACTTCCCGATGGCGATGCTGACGCGCAAACTGGGACCGGCGCTGGCGGCGGGATGCACCGGGGTTATCAAACCCGCCAATAACACGCCGCTTAGTGCGTTTGCCTTACTGACGCTGGCAAAAAAAGCGGGTGTACCGGATGGCGTGCTGAATGCCGTTGCCGGAAATACGCCTGAAATCAGCGATGCGATTATGGCCAGCCATGACGTGCGCAAGATTTCGTTCACTGGCTCGACCGCTGTCGGTAAAACGCTGGTGCGCAACGCCGCTGAAACGATGAAGAAAGTGTCGATGGAGCTCGGCGGGAACGCACCGTATATCGTGTTTGAGGATGCGGACATCGACGCGGCGGTACAGGGCGCAATTGCGAATAAATTCCGTAATGCCGGTCAGGTTTGCGTCAGCGTTAATCGCTTCTATATCCATGAATCGGTCTATGAGCCGTTTACCCGGAAGCTGAGCGCTGCGGTGAGCGCACTGAAGGTGGGAAATGGCCTGGATGAGGGGGTTGTCGTTGGCCCGCTTATTGAACCTGCCGCCGTGGAGAAAGTGCGCGAGCACCTGGACGATGCGGTGGCCAAAGGGGCGAAAGTGTTGGCAGGCGGCAAACCTCATAGCCTGGGGGGTAACTTCTGGCTGCCCACGGTTCTGGGCGATTGCAGCGACGGTATGAAACTGGCGCAGGAAGAGACATTTGGCCCGGTAGCGGCCTGCTTCCGGTTTACCTCGGAAGAGGAGGTCGTGACGCGCGCCAACGCAACGCCATTTGGCCTTGCGGCCTACTTCTATACGCAGAATCTGCAGCGGGTGTTCCGCGTTTCGCAGGCGCTTGAGAGCGGGATGATCGGCATTAACGAATGCGCTGTATCAACGGAACTGGGGCCATTTGGCGGGGTGAAGGAATCTGGCCTGGGCCGGGAAGGATCGGTGCTGGGACTGGAGGAATTCCTTGAAGTGAAAACCCTGCATCTCGGGGGACTGTAACGTTACGGGCGGCGGATGCCGCCCCATTGGCGGGGGGGCGGAGACCATGAAAACCTATACGTTCGATTTTAAAAACATTGATGATCAACGTGCTTTCTATCGCGAATTTACCCACCAGTTCGCTATTGATCGCGAGAAAATTCACGATTTGGATTCATTGTGGGATGCGGTGATGGAAGGGGAGTTACCGTTACCGGTGGAGATTGTGTTTACCCATTTACCGGAAAAACAACGTCGGCGTTTTGGGGCGTTGATCTTGTTGTTTGATGAAGCCGAAGAGGAACTGGAAGGACAATTGCGCTTTAACGTTCGCTGAAGGCAAAAAAAAGCCCCTGACAGGCAGGGGCAAGTCGTCGGACAAGACGACGAGGGTTTATTTATACAGTTCAGCCGTTACGTGGGTATGGTCGCCCGTACGTGCTTCGATAATGCGATAGCTGCTGGCGCCAGCCTGGTCCGCTTTTGCGGACAATTCCTGGCGAATATCCATCGGCACACCGGCTACCTGTGATACAGAGACGCTGCCCATAGGTTGCAGGTTGCTGGCCTGATCGTTAGTGACCAGGGTGGCGGCGCTTGCGCCGAAAGAGATCAGTGAAGCAAGGCCAAGGGATGCGATGATCAGATTACGTTTCATTGTCAGTCTCCTTAAGAGCGTCTCAACAGCGAGAAGGATTGAACCACTTTTTTTATACCTGGTGCTGTTGAGCGACATTACATAGGGTTTATCGGTAAAACTTATTTGTACAGTTCTGCAGTAGCATGCCACTGGTCACCGGTGCGGGCTTCGATGATGCGGTAAGCCGATGCGCCTTGTGCTTCCGCTTTTTTGTTCAGCTCAGCACGCATATCCATCGGAGAAGATGCGATCGCGCCAACAGAAACGGTGCCCAGAGATTGGCGGGATTGTGCCTGATCCGCATTGATGGAATCAGCGGCGAATGCGCCGAATGACAGTGCAGACAGCAGGCCCAGTGTTGCTACAGTTGATTTGATATTCATGATGCTTACCTCGTCGTATTCTTTGCTTTAATTTCTTCGGGGGTCTTATTTCGTGACCCTCATCACAAAATCAAGTATACACTAATCACGCAAAGAATTAATACCAGGCTAATTATAACACTCAATTATGGGAATAATTGACGTGCTTTTTTATTACCTTAAAGCATAAAAAATCACCGCTTCGTCATAAATTACTTAACGATAGTTAATAAAATCATATGGATATCTGGATTTGATTTTTTGTGCGGTGGTATGCGCTGGAGTGGTCAAGCGAAACGATAAATCGCACTAACTGTTAAAGTGGATGTGGTGAAATGTCGGGGTGAAGGAAAGAAAAGCCGAATATTCCCCCGCGGTAAAAACCGCGGGGAAGCGCGATTAGAGCTCCTGTTCGAAGACTTGCAGGATCGCTTCGTACAGTTGTTTAACGGTAAAGTTGCTGGAAGGCGTAGTGAAGATGGTGTCGTCACCAGCGATGGTACCGAGGATCCCTTCTGCTTTACCCAGAGAGTCCAACAGACGTGCAATAAGCTGCGCAGCGCCAGGGCTGGTATGGATAACGACCACCGCGTCGTTATAGTCGATATCCAGCACGAGATTTTTCAGCGGACTGGACGTGGTCGGGACGCCAAGTTCTACCGGCAGGCAGTAAACCATTTCCATTTTTGCGTTGCGCGTGCGCACCGCGCCGAATTTGGTCAGCATGCGGGATACTTTGGACTGGTTAATATTGTCGAAGCCCTCATCCTGCAAAGCCTGGACAATCTCTCCCTGAGAACTGAATTTCTCTTCTTTAAGCAGCGCTTTGAACGCTTTAACTAATTCTTCTTGTTTTGCCGAGCTTCGCATAAGTCACCCGTATTATGGTCATGAAAACAACATTATTATGCATATGGATGAATTTTTATGCAAATAATCTACTGAGGTAAATTCTGAAAAAAACCGTGGAAGGCGCGGAGTTTATCAAAAACTGCCATGAAGGACAGAGGCTTGTGTCCTGCGTCGCAAATAACATTTGAAAGTAAAGTAAATGTTATAAAGTTGATGTAATTTTGGTGAATAACAGAGCTATATTATAAACTCTCTGTGTTAGTTGCTTAGTTTGCCGATCTGTCGGTCGTATCCACCTACTATAAGATCTAACAGTGTGCCAGTCCGCAGAATTTTTGCAGGGTCATTGTCATAATTATCAGGGTGAATTAAGGTCGCCGCAACGGAGTAACAAAATATTTAGCTAACCATAATAAGGAGTTTAGGATGAAAGTCGCAGTCCTCGGCGCGGCCGGCGGTATCGGTCAGGCGCTAGCCCTACTACTGAAAACACAACTGCCTTCTGGTTCAGAACTCTCACTCTATGATATTGCCCCTGTAACGCCAGGGGTCGCTGTGGATCTTAGCCATATTCCTACCGATGTGAATATTAAAGGCTTTGCCGGCGAAGATGCTACGCCTGCGCTGGTCGGAGCCGATGTCGTACTGATTTCGGCTGGCGTCGCGCGTAAACCGGGTATGGATCGCTCCGACCTGTTCAACGTGAATGCCGGTATCGTCAAAAATCTGGTGGCGCAGGTGGCGAAAACCGCGCCAAAAGCCTGCATTGGCATTATCACCAACCCGGTGAACACCACGGTAGCTATTGCTGCGGAAGTGCTGAAAAAAGCCGGTGTCTATGATAAGAACAAACTGTTTGGCGTGACCACGCTGGATATCATCCGTTCTAACACCTTTGTCGCCGAGCTGAAAAACAAACTGCCAGGCAGTATTGAAGTGCCGGTGATCGGTGGCCACTCTGGCGTCACGATCCTGCCGTTGCTGTCACAGGTTCCGGGTGTAAGTTTTACCGAGCAGGAAGTCGCTGATCTGACCAAACGTATCCAGAATGCGGGTACTGAAGTGGTTGAAGCGAAAGCCGGTGGCGGCTCTGCAACGCTTTCTATGGGCCAGGCCGCTGCGCGTTTTGGTCTGTCGCTGGTGCGCGCGCTACAGGGTGAACAAGGCGTGGTGGAGTGTGCTTATGTTGAAGGTGACGGCGAGTACGCGCGTTTCTTCGCACAACCGCTGCGTCTGGGGAAAAACGGTGTCGAAGAGCGTCATGCTATCGGTAAGCTCAGCGCATTTGAGCAGCAGTCGCTGGAAGGCATGCTGGAGACGCTACATAAAGACATCCAGCTTGGCGTAGACTTCGTTAACCGCTAAATGCTGTTGCCCCGCGATGGCGGGAAGCGAAAAAAACCGGAGCCTGTCGCTCCGGTTTTTTGTTGTCATCAGTTGGTCGATGGGTATTCCTGAATGGTGACCTTGAAGGTCAATTTCTTATCATCACGCATCACTTCCACCGGGATTTCCGAGCCCGGGCGAATTTCCGCTACCTGATCCATGGTTTCGAGAGCTGAAACCGCAGGTTTACCGTTCACGGACGTAATAACATCATTCACCTGGATGCCTGCGCGTGCGGCTGGCCCATCGGTTGAGACTTCGTTAACGACGATCCCCTGAATCGGATCGATGCCGCCACCCTGCGAATGCAATGGCGCGATTTCCCGCCCGCCAATACCGATATAGCCCCTGATTACCCGGCCATCGCGGATCAACTTATCCATAATCTTGGTAGCCAGCTGGAAGGGGATCGCAAAACCAATACCTTCGGGCGTCTCACCATCATTGCTTTTATCGAAGGAAAGGGTGTTGATACCCATCAGTTCGCCCAGCGAGTTAACCAATGCACCGCCGGAATTCCCGTGGTTGATGGAAGCATCGGTTTGCAGGAAGTTTTGCCGCCCGGTAGGGTTCAGGCCGATACGCCCGGTGGCGCTGATAATCCCCTGGGTAATGGTTTGCCCGAGGTTATACGGGTTGCCGATGGCCAAAACCACATCACCGATATGCGGCGTGCGTTTGGCATTGATGGGGATCACTGGCAGTCCGCCGGTGGCATTCACCTTCAGTACTGCCAAATCGGTCAGTGAATCCGAACCGACCAGCAGCGCTTCAAACACCCGACCATCCTGCAACGCGACGATGATCTGGTCTGCGTCGTTAATCACGTGTTTGTTGGTAATGATATAGCCGCGTTGGTCCATGATCACACCAGAACCCAGAGTGCGGATTTCGAGGCGGTCATGGGTGGAGCTATTCAGGCTGCGGTTATAGACGTTCACCACCGCAGGCGCCGCGCGACGAACCGCCTGGTTATAACTGGCAGGTGTTTCATCCGTGCTGTCGAATTGACGCGACATCAGAGGGTTATGCTGGCGTAACGAAGGCATGGCGGCGATGATCAGGCCACCCACGACAACACCGATTGCAACCGAGCGTAAAAGCTTCACATACATGATGGGATAGTCATTAAAAAGGGAACGGCAGCAGCATATCATGAGTTACCCGGACATCACATGCAGCGGTGATGCCCGGGAAGAGGAAACGCTTAACGCAGCAATAAATAGATGCTGTCGTTTCCGCGGATGATATGCAACGCCATTACCGAGGGTTTTGTTTCCAGCACTTTGCGCATTTCCGCGATGGATTGCACGCGGTCACGGTTCACGCCAATGATCACATCATCTTTGTGCAGACCAGCCTGCGCAGCGGCGCTGCCTTTCTCCACCTCGCCAATGGTAATGCCCTTGGTGCCGTCTTTAAGCTGGCCGTCGCTTAATTCCGCACCCTGCAAGGACGGCGAAATCAGCTCCGCGCTGGCGGAAGAGGAGGTGCTTTTATCCAGCGTCACTTCTACATCCAGCGGTTTGCCATCGCGCAGAATGCCGAGTTTCACTTTCGAACCGGGTTCTGTGGTGGCAATGCGTGAACGCAGTTCAGCAAAGCTGGTTAAAGGCTTCCCGTTCAGACTGACAATTACATCGCCGGATTTGATCCCCGCTTTCGCAGAGCCGGAATTCGGTAACACTTCGCTGACAAACGCGCCGCGCTGAACATTGAGATTAAAGGCTTTGGCGATGTCTGCGCTCATTTCCGTGCCTTTAATACCCAGCAAGCCGCGTTTGATCTCACCAAACTGAATCAACTGCTTAGAGAGCGTCTGCGCCATATTGCTGGGGATGGCAAAGCCAATACCAACGCTACCACCGCCCGGCGCGAGGATCGCTGTATTGATGCCGATAAGCTCGCCGTTAAGATTCAGCAGCGCGCCGCCGGAGTTACCGCGGTTGATGGAGGCGTCGGTTTGAATAAAGTTTTCCAGCCCTTCCAGATTCAGACCGCTTCGTCCGAGCGCCGAGACAATCCCGGATGTCGCTGTCTGACCCAGGCCGAACGGGTTGCCGACGGCGACAACGAAATCGCCTACGCGTAGCGTATCCGAATCGGCGATGGCGATTTGCGTCAGGTTAGACGCGTTTTGCAACTGCAGCAGAGCGATGTCGCTCTGATCGTCGCTGCCAATCAGTTTGGCTTCGAACTCGCGCCCATCGTTCAGTTGCACATTGATTTTTTGCGCCTGATTGATGACGTGGTTATTGGTCAACACATAGCCTTTGGCGGCATCGATAATGACGCCGGAACCCAGACCTTCAAAGGGTTGCGCTTGCTGCTGCTGATCCGGCATCTCTTCGCCGAAATACTTCTTCAGTTCCTCAGGGATTTTCCGACCCTGTACGGCTGTGCCTTCAACCTGCACGCTCACCACGGCGGGCAGAACCTTTTCCAGAACCGGCGCGAGACTTGGCAGCGCACCCTGGCCAGGCACCTGTGACGGCATCGCCGCCATCGCCTGGAATGGTGCCGAGAGAGTTAACCCGACACTTAACGCAAACGCACTCAACAGCTGGGTTGGTTTCTTCATTGATGCTGGCTCTCGTTACCTGAAGTGAAAGGAATGACGCCCCAAAACAATTTGATGTTATTGAAATTTCAACCGCGTAACAATGAGGTGAACGACTAAATAATAGCTGCGATGCAGAAGAAGGGACGGGCGCGCGATACGCGCCCGTAAAAATAAGGAAAAGGATCGACTATTTGCGGTTTGCGCTGCTGCGCAACAGGCCGGATGCACCTTCTGAATAGTCGCGCGGGATCTGTACCGGCGCCTGATCGTTGCTGGCTTCCGATTCAGCCAGACGGTTACGGAACGGGTTTTCTTCCGCGGACATTTCCGGCAGCAGGCTGGAGGAGCTTTTAGCCATGTGCTGGTAAAGCTGGCGGTAGTCGTGCGCCATGTTATCCAGAAGCTCTGCGCTGCGGGCAAAGTGGCTCACCAGCTCTTCGCGGTACTCTTCCAGTTCGGCTTTGTTTTTTTCCAGTTCGTACTGCAAGGCCTGTTGTTGGCGCAATTTGCGGTTTCCGAAACGCATGCCCACGGCACCGATAATAATGCCGACAACCAACCCAATTAGCGCATATTCCCAGGTCATGAACTTCTCCCGTTGTTTTGTGATTCCGTAGGGTCCCGGCGGCAAGCTCCTGCCTGCGCCTGATAGTGCCACTATAACCGCTAATAGTGCAGAAGTGGAATCCTGCCGCAGCATCGCGTAGTGTAGAACGGCCTTTTTTTCGTCAACCCTGTGGGGGCGGATCGATTTTCAAGGAACAACAATAACACCATGCAAAGCCTTTCCCCGACATCGCGATATCTCAATGCCCTGCACGAGGGTAGCCATCAGCCGGATGATGTGCAAAAAGAAGCGGTTAACCGGCTGGATATTATTTACCAGGCGTTAATCAACCGCAGTGAAACTGCCGCGCCGCAGAGCAGCGGCCTGCTGGCGACGTTCGGCAAATTGCTGGGCAAGCGCGATACGCGCACGCCAGCGCCGGTACGTGGCCTGTATATGTGGGGCGGCGTAGGGCGCGGGAAGACCTGGCTGATGGATCTGTTCTATCAAAGCCTGCCAGGAGCCCGTAAGCAGCGCCTGCATTTCCACCGTTTTATGCTGCGCGTGCACGAAGAGCTGACGTCGCTGCAAGGGCAAACGGACCCACTGGAGATTGTGGCTGACCGCTTTAAAGCTGAAACTGATGTGCTGTGTTTCGATGAATTTTTCGTGTCGGACATTACCGACGCAATGTTGCTTGGCGGGTTGATGAAAGCGCTGTTCGCGCGTGGGATCACGCTGGTCGCCACCTCGAATATTCCGCCAGATGAGCTCTATCGCAACGGCTTGCAGCGTTCGCGTTTCCTGCCTGCTATCGATGCAATCAAGCAGTTCTGTGACATTATGAATGTCGATACGGGTGTCGATTATCGCCTGCGTACGTTAACGCAGGCGCATCTGTGGCTGACGCCGCTCAATGGTGAAACCAGTCAGCAGATGGACAAACTCTGGCTGGCGCTGGCGGGCGCAAAACGCGAGCGTGCGCCGGAGCTGGAAATTAATCACCGTCCGTTGCCGACTCTGGGCGTGGAAAACCAGACGCTGGCGGTGTCGTTTGCCACGCTCTGTGTGGATGCGCGTAGCCAGCACGATTACATTGCACTCTCACGGCTGTTCCATACCGTTCTGTTATTTGAGGTGCCGGTGATGACGCCGCTGATGGAAAGTGAGGCACGGCGCTTTATCGCACTGGTGGATGAGTTTTACGAGCGTCATGTAAAACTGGTGGTGAGCGCCGCATCGCCGCTGCATGAGATTTATCAAGGCGAACGTCTGAAGTTTGAATTTCAGCGCTGCTTATCGCGTTTGCAGGAGATGCAGAGCGAGGAGTACCTGAAACGCACGCATATGCCGTAGTGGGGCGGGAAAAGACGCGACAAATCCCCATCCAAATCACAAAAAGGGGTCGATCTTTGACCCCGACTTCTCTATAATCCTGCGACCCCACGTTACAACAAGGTTTTTTTCCCGAAACACTTGTGTGCCGGCTAAACATATCCGAAGGGGTGGGTTTACTGGACAATGTCGTGTGAACCTCACTTGTATTTAAGCGTTTGGGTGTTCACCAACGTGTAACTAATTTATTTGGGTAAGCTTTTAATGAAAACTTTTACAGCTAAACCAGAAACCGTAAAACGCGACTGGTATGTTGTTGACGCGACCGGTAAAACTCTGGGCCGTCTGGCTTCCGAACTGGCTCGTCGCCTGCGCGGTAAGCATAAAGCGGAATACACTCCGCACGTTGATACTGGTGATTACATCATCGTTCTGAACGCAGAAAAAGTTGCTGTAACCGGCAACAAGCGCGAAGACAAAATGTACTACCACCACACTGGTCACATCGGTGGTATCAAAGAAGCGACCTTTGAAGAGATGATTGCCCGCCGTCCTGAGCGTGTGATTGAAATCGCGGTTAAAGGCATGCTGCCAAAAGGCCCGCTGGGTCGTGCTATGTACCGTAAACTGAAAGTTTACGCAGGCAACGAGCACAACCACGCGGCACAGCAACCGCAAGTTCTTGACATCTAATCGGGATTATAGGCAATGGCTGAAAATCAATACTACGGCACTGGTCGCCGCAAAAGCTCCGCCGCTCGCGTGTTCATCAAACCGGGCAACGGTAAAATCGTTATTAACCAGCGTTCTCTGGAACAGTACTTCGGTCGCGAAACTGCTCGCATGGTAGTTCGCCAGCCGCTGGAACTGGTTGATATGGTAGAAAAACTGGACCTGTACATCACTGTTAAAGGTGGTGGTATCTCTGGTCAGGCCGGCGCGATCCGTCACGGTATCACCCGCGCTCTGATGGAGTACGACGAGTCCCTGCGTTCCGAACTGCGTAAAGCTGGCTTCGTCACCCGTGACGCTCGTCAGGTTGAACGTAAAAAAGTCGGTCTGCGCAAAGCACGTCGTCGTCCGCAGTTCTCCAAACGTTAATTGGTTTCTGCTTCGGCAGAACGATTGGCGAAAAAACCCGGTGCAAACCGGGTTTTTTTATGGATAAAAATCATGTTATCCACAGTAATTGATTGATTATCTCTTCTTTTTCAGCATTTCCAGAATCCCCTCACCACAAAGCCCGCAAAATCTGGTAAACTATCATCCAATTTTCTGCCCAAATGGCTGGGATTGTTCATTTTTTGTTTGCTTTTTAAACGAGAGTGACAGTACGCGCGGGTGGTTAACTCAACATCTGACCGGTCGATTTGGTCCGGTAGTAGTAAATACTGAATATACCTGGAGGTTTTCATGGCTGTCGCTGCCAACAAACGTTCGGTAATGACGCTGTTTTCTGGTCCTGTGGACATCTATAGCCATCAGGTCCGTATCGTGCTGGCCGAAAAAGGTGTCAGCTTCGAAATTGAGCACGTGGAAAAGGATAATCCTCCTCAGGATCTGATTGACCTCAACCCGAATCAAAGCGTACCGACACTTGTAGATCGTGAGCTCACTCTGTGGGAATCACGCATCATTATGGAATATCTGGATGAGCGTTTCCCGCATCCGCCGTTGATGCCGGTTTATCCGGTCGCGCGTGGTGAAAGCCGTCTGTACATGCACCGTATTGAGAAGGACTGGTATTCGCTGATGAATACTATCCAGAACAGCAGTGGTGCGCAGGCTGACGCGGCGCGTAAACAGCTCCGTGAAGAACTGCTGGCAATTGGCCCGCTGTTCACCCAGAAACCTTACTTCCTGAATGACGAATTCAGCCTGGTGGATTGCTACCTTGCTCCGCTGCTGTGGCGTTTGCCGGTACTGGGTATTGAGCTGAGCGGTACAGGCGCTAAAGAGCTGAAAGGATATATGACGCGGGTATTTGAACGCGACTCCTTCCTCGCCTCTCTGACAGAAGCCGAGCGCGAAATGCGCCTGGGCCGGGGTTAATTGCATGGATTTGTCACAACTGTCTCCACGCCGTCCGTACTTATTACGGGCCTTTTACGAATGGCTGCTGGATAACCAGCTTACGCCGCATCTGGTTGTTGATGTGACGATGCCGGGCGTACGCGTGCCGATGGAGTATGCGCGTGACGGGCAAATCGTGTTAAACATCGCGCCGCGCGCGGTCGGAAACCTGGAGCTGGCCAATGACGAAGTGCGCTTCAGCGCTCGCTTCGGTGGTGTACCTCGCCAGGTCTCTGTGCCGCTGGCCGCCGTACTGGCGATTTATGCCCGTGAAAACGGTGCCGGCACCATGTTTGAACCGGAAGCTGCATACGACGAAGACGCCGTTAGTCTGAACGGTGACGACGAGACTTCCGCGCAGGAAAGCGAGACGGTAATGTCGGTTATCGACGGTGATAAACCTGACCACGCAGAAGATCAGGATAACGATCCTGACGACGATCCGCCGCCGCGTGGTGGGCGTCCGTCGCTGCGGGTAGTGAAGTAAAACAAAACAGGGCCGGTTGGCCCTGTTTTGCTATCGGCAGTTCCCTGTAGTCCTTCCCTGAAAAAAGACAATAAAAAAGGAGGCCGAAGCCTCCTTTTGGGCACTACATGGATATTACACTTCGAGGAAATTCATGATGCCCTCAGCCGCTTTACGGCCTTCGGCGATGGCGGTAACGACCAAATCGGAACCCCGTACGATATCTCCACCGGCAAAGATTTTTGGATTGCTGGTCTGGAAGGCATTTTCACTACCTTCAGGCGCGATAATACGGCCCTGAGAGTCCAGCTCCACGCTATGCTTCGCCAGCCACTCCATGCTGTGAGGACGGAAACCAAACGCCATAACAACCGCATCCGCTGGCACCACATGCTCTGAACCTGCAACGATCTCTGCACGACGACGGCCTTTCGCATCCGGTGCGCCCATCTCGGTACGCGCCATTTTCACGCCGCAGACTTTGCCGTTGGCGTTGATCTCAACACCCAGCGGCTGCACGTTAAACTGGAATTCCACACCCTCTTCGCGTGCGTTTTTCACTTCGCGTTTCGAGCCCGGCATGTTCTCTTCGTCACGGCGATAGGCGCAGATAACGTGCGTGGCCCCCTGACGAACAGAAGTGCGTACGCAGTCCATCGCCGTGTCGCCCCCGCCAAGCACCACAACGCGTTTACCTTCCATGCTGACGTACGGCGCGTCCGGCGTTTCGCCATAGCCCATCAGCTGTTTGGTATTGGCGATCAAGAACGGCAATGCGTCATAAACACCCTGCGCATCTTCATTCTCCAGGCCACCACGCATGGACTGGTAAGTCCCCACGCCCAGGAAGACGGAGTCATACTCTTTCAGCAGATCTTCCAGCTGTACGTCACGACCGACTTCCGTATTCAGTTTGAACTCAATGCCCATGCCGGTGAAGATTTCACGGCGACGCGTCATCACTTCTTTTTCCAGCTTAAATGCCGGAATACCAAAGGTCAGCAGGCCGCCGATCTCCGGGTGACGATCGAAGACGACCGCTTTGACACCGTTGCGGGTCAGCACGTCGGCGCACGCCAGCCCAGCCGGACCCGCGCCGATAATGGCGACACGCTTGTCGGTCTGCTTCACGCCGGTTAAATCCGGACGCCAGCCCATTTCAAAGGCTTTATCGTTGATATAACGCTCGATATTGCCGATGGTCACAGCGCCAAACTCGTCATTCAGCGTACAGGAACCTTCGCACAGACGATCCTGCGGGCATACGCGCCCGCACACTTCCGGCAGGGTGTTGGTCTGATGCGACAGTTCCGCAGCTTCGAAAATACGCCCTTCGTTAGCCAGCTTCAGCCAGTTCGGAATGTAGTTATGAACCGGGCATTTCCACTCGCAGTAAGGGTTGCCGCAGGAGAGGCAGCGATCTGCCTGCGCCTTGGCCTGGCCTTCAGAGAAGGGCTCATAGATCTCAACAAATTCGATTTTACGTAGCTTCAGCGGTTTTTTTGCCGGGTCAACGCGCTGTAGGTCGATAAATTGGTAAACATTCTGACTCATCTGAATTCCTTACTGCGCCTGCACGCGCAACTCAGCCGCGCTGCGACTACGGTGACCTAACAGGGCTTTCACATCGCTGGATTTCGGCTTAACCAGAGCGAATTTCGCCGCAAATGCTGGCCAGTTCGCCAGGATCTCTTCGCCGCGCTGAGAACCGGTATGCTGCACATGTTCGGTGATCAGACCGCGCAGATGTTCTTCATGGATGGCGAGGTCATCGACGCTCAACACTTCCACCAGTTCCGGGTTAACGCGTTTACGGAATTCACCGTCTTCATCCAGTACATAGCCGAAGCCGCCTGTCATACCCGCACCAAAGTTGACGCCGGTTTTACCCAGTACGCAAACAATACCGCCGGTCATGTATTCACAACCGTTATCGCCAATGCCTTCCACCACGGTAATCGCACCCGAGTTACGCACCGCGAAACGCTCGCCAGCACGCCCTGCGGCGTAGAGTCGGCCACCGGTGGCGCCATACAGACAGGTGTTGCCGATAATGCTCGCTTCATGGCTGCGGAAAGCCGAACCCACCGGAGGACGAATGGCCAGCAGACCGCCCGCCATACCTTTCCCGACGTAGTCGTTGGCATCACCGGTCAGGTAAAGCTCAACGCCGCCTGCGTTCCACACGCCGAAGCTCTGGCCCGCGGTGCCGCTAAAGTGGGCTTTAATCGGATCGGCCGCCAGACCCTGGTCGCCGTGCGTCTGCGCAATATAGCCAGACAGCAACGCGCCAACGGAGCGGTCGGTGTTACGGATATCGAACCAGAAGGTTTTGCTCTGTTTCTCATCCACAAACGGTTTCGCCTGCTGCAACAACTGCGCATTCAGCACGCCATTATCAAACGGCGGGTTGTTTTCGGTGCAGTACAGCGCCTTACCCGGATGGGGTTCAGCGGTTTCCAGCAGTTTCGCCAGATCCAGTTTTTGCTGTTTGGCGGTAAAACCATCCAGCTCTTTCAGCAGGTCAGTGCGGCCAATCAGGTCGACCAGGCGTTTAACACCCAGTTGCGCCATCAGCTCGCGGGTTTCACGTGCGATGAATTCAAAGTAGTTCGTCACTTTGAACGGCAGACCGTGATAGTGGTTCTTACGCAGTTTATCGTCCTGTGTTGCTACACCGGTGGCGCAGTTGTTCAGGTGACAGATACGCAGATATTTACAGCCCAGTGCCACCATCGGACCGGTGCCGAAGCCAAAGCTTTCTGCACCCAGGATCGCCGCTTTAATGATGTCCTGCCCGGTTTTCAGACCGCCATCCACCTGCAAACGGATCTTATGGCGCAGGCCATTGGCGACCAGTGCCTGTTGGGTTTCCACCAGACCCAGTTCCCACGGGCAACCGGCATATTTCACCGAGGAGAGCGGGCTTGCGCCGGTGCCGCCATCGTAACCGGCGATAGTAATCAGGTCGGCGTACGCTTTTGCCACACCGGTCGCGATGGTGCCGACGCCCGGTTCGGAAACCAGCTTCACGGAGATCATCGCTTTCGGGTTGACCTGTTTCAGGTCAAAAATCAGCTGCGCCAAATCTTCAATAGAGTAAATATCGTGGTGCGGCGGCGGGGAAATCAGCGTGACGCCAGGTACGGAGTAGCGCAGTTTCGCGATGTACGGCGTGACTTTATCGCCTGGTAACTGACCGCCTTCACCCGGTTTGGCCCCCTGCGCGACTTTGATCTGGATAACATCAGCGTTCACCAGATAAGCCGGTGTTACGCCGAAGCGACCGGAAGCAACCTGCTTAATACGCGAGACTTTGTTGGTGCCGTAACGCGCCGGATCTTCACCGCCTTCACCGGAGTTAGAGAAACCGCCAAGGCTGTTCATGGCTTCAGCCAGCGCTTCGTGGGCTTCCGGGCTCAATGCACCGATAGACATGGCCGCGGTATCAAAGCGTTTAAACAGCTCACTTGCCGGTTCCACGTCTTTCAGATTGACCGCTTCGCCGTTTGGCGTGATGGATAACAGGTCGCGCAGCGTTGCCGCCGGGCGTTCGTTCACCAGCTTCGCATATTCCTGATAGTCGCTATACTCGCCGCTCTGCACCGCCTGTTGCAGCGTACGCACCACGTCCGGGTTGTAAGCGTGATATTCGCCGCCGTGGACATACTTCAGCAGACCGCCTTGTGACAGCGGCTTACGCGCCAGCCAGGCGACTTTAGAGAGGTTCAGCAGATCCTGCTGGAAGTCGGTAAAGCCTGCGCCGCCAATACGGCTAATCACACCCTGGAAGCACAGTGCGGCGACATCGTCATGCAGACCGACCGCTTCGAACAGTTTTGAGCAGCGATAAGAGGCAATGGTCGAGATGCCCATTTTGGACATGATCTTGTACAGACCTTTGTTGATGCCGTTACGGTAGTTCAGCATCACGGTGCGGTAGTTTTTCTCGATGGCTTTATTGTCGACCAGTTTTGCCAGCGTTTCATACGCCAGGTACGGGTAGATAGCCGTCGCGCCGAAGCCCAACAGCACCGCGAAGTGGTGCGGGTCGCGGGCGCTGGCGGTTTCGACAATAATGTTGGCGTCACAGCGCAGGCTCTTATCAACCAGACGTGTCTGGATAGCGCCCACCGCCATTGGCGCCGGAACCGGCAGGCGATTTTTCGCGATATTGCGATCGGAGAGCACCAGCAGCACGGTGCCGTTACGCACCATCTGTTCAGCTTTATCACACAGCGCTTTAACGGTCTCTTCCAGCGTCACTTCGGTGACGTCGAACGTAATATCCAGCGTATCGGCGCGGTAGTGCTCTTCTTTTATCGTCGTGAGCTGTTTGAAATCGGAATAGAGCAGGATCGGCGATTTAAAGCTCAGACGGTGCGCCTGGCCTTCGGCTTCACAGAAGACGTTCATTTCGCGGCCAATGCTGGTGGCCAGCGACATCACGTGCGCTTCACGCAGCGGATCGATAGGCGGGTTGGTCACCTGCGCAAACTGCTGACGGAAGTAGTCATAAATAATGCGCGGCTGGCTGGAGAGCACGGCGAATGGTGTGTCATCCCCCATCGATCCGACCGCTTCCTGGCCATTTTCACCCAGTACGCGGATAACGGAGTCCAGCTCTTCAAAACTGTAGTTAAACTGCTTCTGATAGCTGGCCAGCAGGTCGTCATCCATTTCGCGGGTGCCGACTTCTTCATCCGGCAGATCTTCAAACGGTACCAGACGGCGGACGTTTTTCTCCATCCACTCTTTGTACGGGTGGCGGCTTTTCAGATCGTCATCGGTTTCCGCCGAGTGCAGAATGCGCCCGCCGCGGGTATCGATAACCATCAACTCACCGGGGCCAACGCGGCCTTTTTCCACCACTTCGTCCGGCTGGTAATCCCAGATGCCCACTTCAGAAGCACAGGTGATCAGCTTGTCTTTAGTGATGACATAGCGTGCCGGACGCAGACCGTTACGGTCGAGGTTACAGGCGGCGAAACGACCGTCGGACATCACAATGCCCGCCGGGCCGTCCCACGGCTCCATATGCATGGAGTTAAAGTCGAAGAAGCTGCGCAGGTCCGGATCCATATCCGGGTTGTTCTGCCATGCTGGTGGCACCAACAGACGCATTGCGCGCACGATATCCATCCCGCCTGCCAGAAGCAGTTCGAGCATGTTATCCATTGAGCTGGAGTCTGAGCCGGTTTCGTTGACGAACGGCGCGGCATCATGGAGATCCGGAATCAGCGGCGTTTGGAATTTATAGGTACGCGCACGCGCCCACTGACGGTTGCCGGTGATGGTGTTGATTTCACCGTTGTGTGCCAGGTAGCGGAACGGCTGCGCCAGCGGCCAGCGCGGTACGGTATTGGTGGAGAAGCGCTGGTGGAACAGGCAAATGGCCGATTCCAGACGCAGGTCCGCCAGGTCCAGGTAGAAGCGCGGCAGGTCAGCCGGCATACACAGACCTTTATAGATGTTCACCAGGTTCGAGAGGCTACAAACGTAGAACTCTTTATCTTCCTGCAGGCGTTTTTCAATACGGCGACGGGCGATAAACAGACGACGCTCCATATCGCGCGGACGCCAGCCTGCCGGGGCGTTAACAAAAATTTGCTCAATACGAGGCAGCGAGGAGAGGGCGATTTCACCGAGCACCCCGTCGTTCGTCGGCACATCGCGCCAGCCAACAATGGACAAGGTCTCACGTTGAAGCTCTTCTTCAACAATACGGCGCGATGCGCTGGCTTTTTCCGGATCCTGGTTCAGGAACAGCATGCCCACGGCGTAATTTTTGGCTAAACGCCAGCCGCGCTCTTCCGCCACAATACGGAAGAAACGATCGGGTTTTTGCAGCAGCAAACCGCAACCATCACCGGTTTTACCGTCGGCGAGAATTGCGCCGCGGTGCTGCATTCTGGCCAGTGCGTGAATAGCGGTGCGCACTACCTTGTGGCTAGGTTCGCCTTCTATGTGGGCGATCAGGCCGAAACCACAGTTATCCCTCTCAAGGGATTTATCGTACAACATATCAGTGAACCTCCCCAGGCTCTATGGGAGCCCCTCCTGAACGATGCGCACAGGCGTAAAAAGAGCATGGCGACGGGGCATTTGCCTCGCATGTCGCCCTCTTTTAATTTCCTTTTCGCATCGATACACAAGTGTTGAGGACTTGCTTAAGAGGGAATCTCAATAACTGCATAAATATGATGAGCAGACTGCTCATCCAGAAAGCTTCCAGCGGATTTCCAAGTTATCGGGAATCCGTACACAGGTCAAATGCCGAGCTTATTTATACAAAAATGTGCTAAAAATGCACTAACTATTTGATAAATAAGTAAATTTAACTATTTTTACATTAAGTAAACGGCAGACTAAGCGGCAGCAGAGTGTGATCTGACTCACTATCCAAAAGCGCTCTTTATGATGTTCTATTCTGATTGTCGAATTAATGGCAGATTTTTATTCTGCTCCTGACGCGCCGCCCGCATAAAGTCACTGTTTTTCACCGGTGTTCGTATTTCTGCAAAATAATGCAGGAACATAAGGAAAAGTAATTGCCTGTAGCGTGAATGAAATTGCGATTATATTGACTGTTTATGCAATGGATAAAGGCCTTCCCGGGCGATTGATCCAGGTCATCGCCGACGAAAGCTAAAAGTGGCAGGCTACACCCTTTCTTCAGGGCGGCCTTCCAGATTATGCAGTTACAGAAATTAGTCAATATGTTTGGTGGGGATCTTGCTCGCCGTTATGGGCAAAAAGTTCACAAACTGACGCTGCATGGCGGTTTTAGTTGCCCTAACCGCGATGGCACGATTGGTCGTGGGGGATGCACCTTTTGCAATGTGGCTTCCTTTGCTGACGAGGCGCAGCAGCATCGCTCCATTGCTGAACAACTGACCCATCAGGCCATGCTTGTTAACCGCGCCAGGCGTTATCTTGCGTATTTCCAGGCCTATACCAGCACCTGGGCTGAAGTGCAGGTGCTGCGCTCGATGTACCAGCAGGCCGTCAGCCAGGCGAGCATTGTCGGGCTATGCGTCGGCACGCGCCCGGACTGCGTTCCGGACGCGGTGCTGGATCTGCTGTGCGAATATCACCATCAGGGCTATGAAGTCTGGCTGGAGCTGGGTCTGCAAACCGCACACGATAAAACACTGCATCGTATTAATCGCGGCCATGACTTCGCCTGCTATCAGAAAACCACGCAACTGGCCCGTGAACGCGGTCTGAAAGTGTGTACCCATCTGATTGTGGGATTACCTGGCGAGCGTGAGCCGGACTGTCTGCAAACCATTGAACGCGTTGTTGAGACCGGCGTCGACGGGATTAAGCTGCATCCGCTGCATATTGTAAAAGGCAGCATCATGGCGAAAGCGTGGGAAGCCGGTCGTCTTAATGGCATCGGGCTGGAGGAGTACACGGTGATTGCCGGCGAAATGATCCGCCATACGCCGCCAGAGGTGATCTATCACCGCGTTTCTGCCAGCGCGCGTCGCCCGACGTTGCTGGCGCCGTTATGGTGCGAAAACCGTTGGACGGGCATGGTGGAGCTCGATCGTTATCTGACAGCCCACGGTGTGCAAGGCTCCGCATTAGGTCGCTGTTGGCAATCTCCCGCGTAACATTCGCTGCTTCCTTCGTATTTTTCCATCGGAACGCAAATTACCGCCGCATTTTTCGCACACGCTTCAACCCTTTGCTCAGAATTGGGTATTATTGAGCGGACTTGTTTGAGGAAATCTCTATGAAGCAAATCCGTTTACTGGCGCAATATTACGTCGACCTGATGATGAAACTGGGTCTGGTGCGTTTTTCCCTCTTGCTGGCGCTGGCGCTGGTCGTGACTGCGATTGTGGTGCAGATGGCCGTTACCATGGTGTTGCAAGGGG
The DNA here is from genome assembly GCF_050587465.1 of Kosakonia sp. N21. Taxonomy (NCBI): domain Bacteria; kingdom Pseudomonadati; phylum Pseudomonadota; class Gammaproteobacteria; order Enterobacterales; family Enterobacteriaceae; genus Kosakonia; species Kosakonia sp. N21. The sequence goes on from NZ_JBOBHR010000011.1 coordinate 52,966, forward strand.
AGGTGGAAAGCATTGACGTTATCCGCTCCATCTTCTTTGGTCTGTTGATTACGCCCTGGGCGGTCTACTTCCTGTCGGTGGTGGTGGAGCAGCTTGAAGAGTCGCGTCAGCGCTTGTCTCGCCTTGTGGATAAGCTGGAAGAGATGCGTGAGCGCGATCTGAAGCTCAATGTGCAACTGAAAGACAACATTACGCAGCTCAATCAGGAAATCAGCGATCGCGAAAAGGCGGAGGCTGAACGGCAGTCGACGTTTGAGCAACTCAAAATAGAGATGCAGGAGCGCGAACAAACGCAGATCCAGCTCGAACAACAATCTTCTTTCCTGCGCTCTTTCCTCGATGCCTCCCCGGATCTGGTGTTTTACCGCAATGAAGACAAAGAGTTTTCTGGCTGTAACCGGGCGATGGAGCTGCTGACGGGGAAAAGCGAAAAACAGTTGATCAACCTGAAACCGCAGGATGTCTACTCACCGGAAGCGGCGGAAAAAGTGATCGAAACCGATGAGAAAGTCTTCCGCCATAACGTGTCACTGACCTATGAGCAGTGGCTTGACTATCCTGACGGGCGCAAAGCCTGTTTCGAAATCCGCAAAGTGCCTTATTACGACCGTGTCGGTAAACGCCACGGACTGATGGGCTTTGGCCGCGATATTACCGAGCGTAAGCGCTATCAGGATGCGCTGGAGCGCGCCAGCCGGGATAAGACGACCTTTATCTCAACGATCAGCCACGAGCTGCGTACGCCGCTTAACGGCATTGTCGGGCTGAGCCGCATTTTGCTCGACACTGAGCTGACGGAAGAGCAAGAGAAATACCTGAAAACTATCCATGTCTCTGCGGTCACGCTGGGGAATATTTTTAACGATATTATCGACATGGATAAGATGGAGCGCCGTAAGGTGCAACTGGATAACCAGCCGCTCGACTTCACCAGTTTCCTGGCGGACCTGGAAAACCTCTCCGGCTTGCAGGCGCATCAGAAAGGGCTGCGTTTTGTGCTTGAACCGACGTTGCCATTGCCGCATCAGGTTATCGCCGATGGTACGCGACTGCGGCAGATCCTGTGGAACCTGATCAGTAACGCCGTCAAATTTACCCGCGAAGGTCAGGTTGTGGTGCGCGTGCGCTACGACGAAGGCGAGATGCTGCACTTTGACGTGCAGGATTCTGGTATCGGTATTCCCCGCGAAGAGCAGGATAAAATTTTCGCCATGTACTATCAGGTCAAAGATAGCCATGGCGGTAAACCGGCCACCGGGACCGGTATCGGTCTGGCCGTATCACGTCGGTTGGCGAAAAATATGGGCGGCGATATTACCGTCAGCAGTGAGCCGGGTTCCGGTTCCGTCTTTACCCTGACCATCCATGCCCCGGCGGTCGCGGAAGAAGTCGAAGACGCGTTTGACGACGATGACATGCCGCTTCCAGCACTGCATGTGCTGCTGGTGGAAGACATTGAGCTGAACGTGATTGTTGCCCGCTCGGTGCTGGAAAAACTGGGCAGCAGCGTGGACGTGGCGATGACGGGTACGGCTGCGCTGGAGATGTTCACGCCGGGCGAATACGACCTGGTGTTGCTGGATATCCAGTTGCCGGATATGACCGGTCTGGATATTTCCCGGGCGCTGACCAGCCGGTATCCCCGCGAAGAGTTACCACCATTGGTGGCGTTAACCGCCAACGTGCTGAAAGACAAACGGGAATATCTCGATGCTGGCATGGATGATGTGCTGAGCAAACCGCTGGCGGTCCCGGCATTAACTGCCATGATTAAAAAGTTCTGGGATGCCGGTGATGACGAGGAGGAGCAAGTGACGACCACGGATAACAGTAAAGCGCAAACGCTGCTTGATATCGCCATGCTTGAGCAATATATCGAGCTGGTCGGGCCGAAATTGATCACTGACGGGCTGGCGGTGTTCGAGAAAATGATGCCGGGCTACCTGAGTGTGCTGGAGTCGAATCTGACTGCGCGCGATCAGAAAGGGATCGTCGACGAAGGGCACAAAATCAAGGGCGCGGCGGGCTCTGTTGGGTTGCGCCATTTGCAGCAACTGGGTCAGCAGATCCAGTCGCCGGATCTTCCGGCCTGGTCAGACAATGTCGGTGACTGGGTGGAAGAGATGAAGCAAGAGTGGCGTAACGATGTTGCGGTATTGAAAGCCTGGGTTGCGGACGCTGGAAAAAAATGACCCCGGATTAACCGGGGTGCGCGAATACTGCGCCAACACCAGGGAAACCGTGGCTGCGCCGTAATTTTTAGATTTTTTTGCAAGGGCGTAGTCAGAAAAAATTCGACTGCACGCACATAAGATAGCAAATCTTAAATGACTTGTTACATCAATCAGTGAAATGTGTGAAGCACGGCGCTCTTATCAAAATTTTTAATTATCGACAGTACGTTGCGTAAGGGATGAGCAAAATGAAAAAAGTGGGCGTTATTCTCAGCGGCGCAGGCGTTTATGATGGGTCAGAAATTCATGAGGCTGTCATTACCCTGCTGGCCATCGCACGCAATGGCGCACAGGCTGTCTGTTTTGCGCCTGATAAAAGCCAGAGCGATGTTATCAATCACCTTACCGGCGAAACGCTGGCCGGTAGCCGTAATGTACTGATTGAATCCGCCCGTATTGCGCGCGGCGCGATCCAAAATCTGGCCCAGGCATCAACAAACGATCTGGATGCGCTGATTGTTCCGGGCGGTTTTGGCGCGGCCAAAAATCTGAGTAATTTTGCCAGTCAGGGCAGCGAATGCGTGGTCGACAGCGCGTTAAAACACCTGGTGCTTGAGATGCACCAAGCGGGGAAACCACTGGGCTTTATGTGTATCGCCCCTGCGATGCTGCCGAAGATTTTTGACTTTCCGCTACGTCTAACCATCGGGACAGACATCGATACCGCCGAGGTGCTGGAAGAGATGGGGGCGGAACACGTTCCCTGCCCGGTGGATGACATTGTTGTCGACGAAGAGAACAAAGTGGTGACCACGCCTGCTTATATGCTGGCGGAAGATATCGCCCAGGCGGCGACAGGCATCGAAAAACTGGTGGCGCGGGTGCTGGTGCTGACCGAATGAAGACGGTGTTTCGCGGCCCGCTGAAAACTATCCTGAAGCGACTTTTCCTGCGGTTTTTACTGGTGCTGGCTATTTTCTGGGGCGGCAGCATTGTGCTGTTCAGCTTCCTGCCGGTGCCCTTCTCTGCGGTGATGGTGGAGCGCCAACTGGGTGCATGGTTTACCGGCGACTTCGGCTACGTGGCGCATTCTGACTGGGTCAGTATGGATGAGATTTCTCCATCGATGGCGCTGGCGGTGATTGCGGCAGAAGATCAGCGTTTTCCCGATCACTGGGGACTGGATCTTCCCGCGATCCAAAAAGCGCTTTCCCATAATGAGCGCCATGAAAACCGTATCCGCGGCGCATCGACGATTTCACAGCAAACGGTAAAAAACCTGCTGCTCTGGGATGGGAAGAGCTGGGTGCGTAAAGGGCTGGAAGCGGGACTGACGCTAGGCATGGAAACCGTCTGGAGCAAACGACGGATCCTCACTGTTTATCTGAATATCGCGGAATTTGGCGAGGGCGTTTTTGGTGTGGAAGAGGCGGCGCAGCGCTATTTTCATAAACCCGCCAGTCGGTTGTCGATGTCTGAAGCGGCGCTACTGGCTGCGGTGTTACCTAACCCCATTCGCTTTAATGCAGGCGCGCCGTCAGGCTATGTTCGTAGCCGGCAGGCGTGGATCATGCGGCAGATGCGCCAGTTGGGTGGTGAAGAGTTCTTGCAGCGTAACAAGCTGCATTAATTAGTCTTCGTCAAAGCCCGCATTAAACAGGGCAATCACTGCCGCCAGCGCTTCAGCTTCCTGGGGACCGCTTGCCACAATCTCTATTTGCCGCCCCTTCGCGGAGTCCAGCATCAGCAACGCAATAACGCTGCTGGCTTCCGCCTCGGTGCCTTCATCGTTGCGCAACAGTACTTCTGCATCGAAGCCCTGCACCAGTTCAAACAGTTTCATCGCCGGGCGCGCGTGCATGCCCAGCTTATTGGTGATTTCAACAGTTTGTTTTACGGTCATGTTTTGCGTTTTTCCAGCGTACGGTGACGGGATTGAACGTTTTTACCGCGCGAGCGGAAATAATCCGCAAGCTGTTCGGCGACATAAACAGAGCGGTGTTTACCACCGGTACAACCGATAGCCACGGTCAGGTAGCTGCGGTTGTTGGTTTCCAGCATCGGCAGCCACAACTCAAGGTAGCTGCGTGTCTGGTAGATAAAGTTGTGGACTTCGGTATGCCGGTCAAGAAACGCGGCGACAGGTTTGTCGAGACCGGTCATCGGGCGCAGCTTGGGATCCCAGTGCGGGTTAGGCAGAAAACGCACGTCAAACACGTAGTCCGCATCAATGGGGATGCCATGCTTAAAGCCGAAGGATTCAAACACCATCGTCAGCTCGCGCTCACGTTTACCCAGCAGGCGCGTGCGCAGCATTTCTGCCAGCTCATGCACCGACATCTCTGAAGTATCAACAATCAGATCCGCACGGGAACGCAGCGGCTCCAGCAGGTTACTCTCTTCGTCGATGGCGCTTTCCAGCGACAGATTTTTACTGGAAAGAGGGTGCAGACGACGGGTATCGCTGTAACGACGGATCAGCGTGTTGCGATCGGCATCCAGAAACAGTAACTGAGGGGAGAAAGAGTCCGGCAGGCTGCTCATCGCCTGCTCAAAGATTTCCGGGGATTCCGGCATATTGCGCACATCAATACTGACGGCTGCGGAAGTCTGACGGTCGGCAAGCGTGCGCGCCAAATCCGGTAATAACACGACCGGCAGGTTATCGACGCAATAAAAACCCATGTCTTCCAGGGCGCGTAACGCCACTGATTTGCCTGAACCCGAACGACCACTGACGATCATCAGGACCATGAACCATTTCTCCTCAGGACGACTGATAAAAAGGCGGCCTTTCCGTTACGCATCATCACCTTCGCCTTCTGTCTGCGTGATTATCTGATACAGATCTTCATCACTTTGCGCGCTGCGCAGGCGCCGACAAATTGTTTTATCCGCCAGACGTTTAGCGACCAGCGAGAGCGTATGCAAGTGCGTTTTGGTTTGATCTGCCGGCACCAATAGTGCAAACAGCAGATCGACGGGCTGATTATCGATAGCGTCGAAAGCAATGGGCGTTTCGAGTTGTACAAAAACGCCGACGGCGCGAAGCGTGTCTTCTTCGAGCTTACCGTGTGGAATGGCAATACCGTTACCAATACCGGTACTGCCCATTTTTTCACGGGTAAGGATGGCCTCGAAGACGACCTGCGGCGGCAGGCCTAACTGTTTTGCCGCCAGTTCACTGATGATTTCCAGAGCGCGTTTTTTGCTCTGGCAGTGAACGCCGCTACGGGTACATTCCTGGTTAAGGACATTGCTCAGTTGAAGAGCGGAATCGTTATTCATCATAATTTCACCTAAGCGACGCCAATGCAGACACCCTACCGGGTTGCGGTAGGGTGCGACGCACCAGGCGGACGCCCGGACAATTAGTGTTGTTTCAGTTTATCTTTATGTTTCGTTAGTTGCCGCGCCAGTTTATCAATTAAACCGTCGATTGCAGCATACATATCCTGCCCTTCCGCACTGGCATGAAGCTCCCCTCCATTAACATGGAGCGTTGCATCCGAAGTGTGAGTCACTTTCTCCACTTTCAACACAATATAGACCTGATTAATCCTGTCGAAATACTGTTCAAGCTTGGCGAATTTGCTATTTACAAAGTCGCGGAGAGCATCAGTGATCTCGACGTTCTGTCCTGTGATGTTAAGCTGCATAGTGTCTTCCTTATCGGTTTTGGTCAAACCAGTTGTTTGCGCTGGTTGGACGGCGGAATGGATAAAGATTCTCGATACTTCGCAACGGTACGCCGCGCCACCATAATTCCTTGATCGGAAAGCAGTGTCGTCAGCTTACTGTCGCTCAGTGGTTTCGCAGGGTTTTCTGCGGCGATTAACTTCTTCACCAGCGCGCGAATGGCCGTAGACGAGGCTTCGCCGCCGCCCTCGGTGCTTACATGGCTGGAGAAGAAATATTTAAGTTCGAAAATGCCGCGCGGACTGTGCAGGTACTTCTGGGTCGTCACACGTGAAATGGTGGACTCGTGCATTTCGACGGCCTGCGCGATATCCGCAAGGACCATCGGTTTCATAAACTCTTCGCCCTGCTCAAAGAACGCTTGCTGCTGTTCAACAATACAGCGGCTAACGCGGAGCAGGGTATCGTTACGGCTTTCCAGACTTTTGATCAGCCATTTCGCATCCTGCAGGTTGCTGCGGATAAACTGGCTGTCGGCATCGTTACGCGCTCCGGCGCACATGGAGGCGTAGTGCTGGTTGATTTGTAAACGCGGAATACTGTCAGAGTTCAGCTCTACCGCCCAACGGCCGTTGTGCTTACGCACTAACACGTCCGGGATCACGTATTCCGGTTCGCCGGTCTGAATAGACTGGCCAGGGCGCGGATCCAGCGATTGAATCAGGTTAACCGCTTCTTTCAGCACGTCTTCTTTCAGGCGCGTCATGCGCATCAGCGTGCGGAAGTCATGATTAGCCAGCAGATCAAGGTGATCGCTAATGATCAATCGCGCTTCTTCACACCACGGCGTCTCTTTCGAAAACTGCGAAAGCTGGATCAGCAAGCAGTCGCGCAGATCCCGCGCGGCTACGCCAACCGGATCGAAACGCTGGATGCGTTTAAGCACGGCTTCGACTTCGTCCAGACCCACGTCTTCATTGCCCATGCTTTCGAGGATATCTTCCAGCGATACGGTCAGATAGCCCGTGTCGTCAACAGCATCCACAATGGAGGTTGCAATCGCGCGGTCGGTATCGGAAAACGGCGTCAGTTCCACCTGCCACATCAGGTAGTCCTGCAGCGACTGGGTGGTTTCACCTTGATAAATGGGCAGTTCGTCATCAAGGTAATCATTGCTGCTGCCGGAGGGGGTTCCTGCGGTATAGATCTCGTCCCAGCTTGCATCCAGCGGCAGTTCGTCGGGCATCTCTTTTTGTTCAAGCGCGTCGACGGTATCCAGGCCTTCATTATCCTGGTCTTGTTGGGCATCCACTTCTTCGTGAAGATCGGTTTGCTCCAGCAATGGATTACTCTCCAGCGCCTGCTGAAGTTCCTGCTGAAGTTCCAACGTGGACAACTGCAACAGACGAATTGCCTGCTGCAGTTGTGGCGTCATGGCTAGCTGTTGGCTAAGCCTTAGTTGCAAACCTTGCTTCATATTCAGAGCAGTACTCTCCGACAAAAAACGTCAATAATCTCTACCCTATCAGAGTCTGAAGTCTTCCCCAAGATATACGCGCTTAACGTGTTCGTCTTCAAGGATTTGCTGCGGTGTACCGTGCGCAATTAAATGCCCCTGGCTGACGATATAAGCACGTTCGCACACCGCCAGTGTTTCGCGGACATTATGGTCGGTAATCAGCACGCCCAGCCCGCTGTCGCGCAGGTGTTCGATGATACGTTTAATATCAATGACCGAAATGGGGTCAACACCGGCAAACGGTTCATCCAGCAGAATAAATTTCGGGTTAGCCGCCAGCGCGCGGGCAATTTCCACACGACGACGTTCACCGCCGGACAGCGCTTGCCCCATACTGTCTCGCAGATGCTCAATATGGAACTCTTCCATCAACTCTTTAGCGCGATCATCACGCTGTTCAGCCGTCAGGTCATCACGAATTTGCAGCACTGCCATCAGGTTGTCATACACGCTCAGGCGACGAAAAATAGAGGCTTCCTGCGGCAAATAGCCAATGCCGCGACGCGCGCGCGCATGCAGCGGCAGCAAGCTGATATCTTCGTCATCAATAATGATGTTGCCTGCATCGCGCGGCACAATGCCCACCACCATGTAGAAAGTGGTGGTTTTCCCTGCACCGTTAGGGCCGAGAAGGCCGACGATTTCGCCAGAGTTTACCGTCAGACTGACGTCTTCAACAACGCGGCGGCCTTTATAGGCTTTGGCGAGGTTCTTTGCAGTTAATGTTGCCATAACGAATTAGTTACTCTTTTTTTGCGCCGGAGCCGGGGTTTTGCTGTTGCTCTTGTCCTGCAACTGCGATGGCACCAGCACGGTGGTCACGCGTTTACCTTTGTCGCTGAATGCCTGCATTTTCTGCTCTTTCACCAGGTAGGTGATTTTGTCACCCTTGATATTGCTGTCCAGCTGTTCAAGGTAGGCATTGCCGGTCAGCACAACGAAGTCGTTCGCCAGTTCGTAATGCATCTGCGATGCGTGGCCTTTCACCGGTTTGCCGTTATCCTGCATTTGGTAGAAGGTGGCCGGATTACCGTAACCGTCGATGATCTCTTTCCCTTGCTCACCGCCCGGACGCGTGACAACGACTTTGTCGGCATTAATTTTGATGGTGCCTTGTGTGACCACCACGTTGCCTGTGAAAGTCACAATATTGCCCTGCATATCTAATGATTGCTGGTCTGAATCGATGTGAATGGGCTGTTCAGTATCACCGGTGACGGCAAGCGCCGGAAGCGCAGCGGCTAAAAGTGTACTGGCCAGGATAAGATTAAGGCTGAGTTTGTTTGTTTTGAATTTCATAGAAGCTTCTAACCTTTTCAATCAGCTCGGCGTTTTTGCTGCGTAAATTGCCGCGCATTTTCAGGCCGGTGGAATTAAATGTTGTACCGTACAACGTGACCTGATCATCGGAGGTAACATCCTGCGTCACCAGGTTGATCTGGGCGTTATCCGTGGTGATTTTTCGTAACTGGGCATCTGCTGTCAGGGCATTAACCTCAACATGTCCATAAAGATAAAGCATTCTGTCATCGGTCAGCTTCGCTTTATCCGCCTTAATTGACCAGGTCGGAATCTTGTCCTTATCGAAGGTTGTCAGCAGTGGTTGTGCGAACCAGCTCACGCCGTCGGCGGAGAAATATTCAACGTTTTGCGCCACCAGGCGATAGTTCAGCGCCCCTTCCGGGCTGTAGACCAGGGAGTCGGTATGCTGGCTCTTATAAGTTGGATCTGTGCTGCTGGTCGTAATTTGTTCTGGGGCATCCTGAGTGGTCAGGTTGATGCCAATCAGCACCAGGGCGGCCAGCGACAGCAGAATGATGACCCAACGTCTGGTTTTACTCATATTGATTGCCCTTTGGCCTCGTCCAGCTTGCCCTGAGCCAGCAACAATAAATCGCAGACTTCACGAACCGCGCCGCGTCCTCCGTTGATACGGGTGACATAATCTGCGCGCGGAATCAGTAGCGGATGTGCATCCGCGACGGCAACGCTTAAACCTATTTCCGCCATCACGGGCCAGTCGATCAAATCATCACCTACATAAGCAACTTGATCTGCAGTCAGATCCAGCTTCGCCAGTAATTCTCTGTAAGCCAAAAGTTTATCAGACTGTCCCTGATACAGATGCGCGATACCCAGCGTTTCGCAACGATCTTCCACCAGTTTAGCTTTTCGCCCGGTAATGATGGCAATCTCAATGCCAGACGTGAGCGCACTGCGGATCCCATAACCATCACGAACATTGAACGCTTTTAACTCTTCCCCGTTGTTGCCCATATAGATGAGCCCATCGGATAACACACCGTCGACATCCAGGATTAACAGACGGATCTTCCCGGCTTTTGCCATGACTTGCGCGCTTACCGGCCCATAGCAGGTGGCAAGCGATGCGCCAGCATTACTCATTCTTATGTCCTTCTTTACACTACGCCTGCGCGCAGCAGATCATGCATATGTAACACACCCAGCAACTGGTCGCCATCGGCAACCATGACGGAAGTGATATGCCGGGATTGCATCAGGTTAAGCGCGTCGACGGCCAGCGTATTCGGACGCACGCGAACGCCGCCTGGCGTCATCACTTCCGCAATGCCCATGCTGCGGACATCACCGCCCATATCGAACACGCGGCGCAAGTCGCCATCGGTGAAGATCCCTTCGATCTTCATCAGGTCATCGCAGATAACCGTCATGCCTAAATTTTTGCGCGTAATCTCCAGCAGAGCATCGCGCAGGCTGGCCTTTTTGCTGACGTGCGGGATCTCATCACCCGTGTGCATAATATCGTTAACTCGCAGCAGCAGCTTGCGACCCAGTGCGCCGCCAGGGTGCGACAGGGCGAAATCCTCGGCGGTGAAACCACGTGCTTTCAGTAACGCCACCGCTAACGCGTCGCCCATGACCAGCGCCGCTGTGGTGCTGGATGTTGGTGCCAGACCGAGCGGGCAGGCCTCTTTCGGTACTCTGACGCAGAGATGAATGTCCGCCGCGCGCGCCATGCTGCTTTCTGGTCGGCTGGTCATGCAGATCAACGACACTTTTAACCGTTTCAATACCGGGATCAGGGCGAGGATCTCATTGGACTCGCCGGAGTTAGACAGCGCAATCACGATATCTTGCGGACTGACCATCCCCAAATCGCCATGAGCGGCTTCGCCGGGATGCACAAAGAAAGAAGAGGTGCCGGTACTGGCAAACGTAGCGGCCATTTTCCGGCCAATATGCCCGGATTTGCCCATGCCCATAACCACCACTTTGCCCGCGCAATAGAACATTTTTTCGCACGCTTGCGCAAAGTCCTCATTGATGTACTGATCCAGTTCAGCGAGGCCTTCACGTTCAATCTCCAGGACCTCTTTTCCTGCCTGTTGAAAGTCAAAACCCGGCTGCAAATCTATCTGCGACATAATGCGTATCCGATTATCCAGTTAAAAGCGGCGACAGCCAGTAAAGCAGCGCCAGCCATACGATAAACCCGCTCAGCAATAGCGCGCCAATGCTCCGGGTGATTTGCTTATGCTTCCAGCAAATGAGAGCAAAAATGGCGCTGACCAGCAACATCACGCCGTAATCACGTGTGAAAGCCATCGGGTTAAAGGCACCGGGCGCAATCATCGCCGGCAAGCCCAGTACGATGGCAATGTTAAAAATGTTTGAGCCAATAATATTGCCAATGGCGATATCGTCTTCGCCTTTGCGCGCGCCCGCAATCGCGGTCGCCAGTTCAGGGAGGCCGGTGCCGATCGCAATGACCGTCAGGCCAATGGTCAGTTCGCTCATCGCGAAATAGTTCGCCACGACGGTTGCGTTATCCACCACCATACGGGTTGCCATCGGCATAATGATCAACGCCACCCCAAGCCACAGGCATGCCACCGAGAGACTTCCTTCACGCGGCAGTTCAGCCAACTGTTCCCGGGTCAGGCTGTCGTTACCTTGTCGCTCGGCAAGGCGGGCAATTTTAACAATGAACACCAGCCATAGCACGGCTAATAACAGTAAAATAATGCCGTCAACGCGCGTGATCTGACCATCATACAGCACGACGCCCGCCAGCAGGCTGGCGACAAGGGTGAACGGTAATTCGCGACGCAGGATATCGGAGTGCACGGTAAAAGGGTGGAGCAGGGCGGCAACACCCAGGATCAGCAAAATATTGGTGATGTTAGAACCGATGGCTGTACCAATCGCCAGATCCAACTGGCCATGCAGAGAGGCTGCGACAGCGGTAATGATCTCCGGCAGCGAGGTGCCAATGCTGACCACCGTCATACCAATAATCAGGGGAGGTACGCCGAGTGTCCGGCAGAGAATAGAGGCAGCAAAAACCAGACGATCAGCGCTGTAGACCACCAAAAGCAAACCAATTATCAATAGCGCTGTCGCTAAGAGCATCTAACGTCCTTTCTTCAGGTATAATCCGCCGGTTCGCAGGCTGCCATGCCGGAGGAGACCGGGTGTTCCGCGTAGCGTAATGATTCCTAATTTTGACTTTATGCGGCTCAAAAGTAAAACAAATGCCAGCTTTCGCTAACCCCAGCAGGTAATATTCTGTAAAAATGTTGGGTTCGTGATGTTATCCAGCGTCATGCTTATACCCGATAAGGCTTATAAGGAAGAGTCAATGAGCCAGAATATGGCGAATTTGGTCGATGTTCGTGGCGTCAGCTTCTCCCGTGGCAGTCGCCCTATCTTCGACAACATTTCACTGACGGTGCCGCGCGGCAAAATCACCGCCATTATGGGGCCGTCCGGCATCGGCAAAACAACATTGTTACGCCTTATCGGTGGGCAGATCCCTCCGGATAGTGGCGAAATCTTGTTTGATGGCGAAAACGTGCCGGGGATGACCCGTTCGCGTCTGTTCACCGTGCGTAAAAGAATGAGCATGCTGTTTCAGTCTGGCGCGTTGTTTACCGACATGAATGTTTTCGACAACGTCGCTTACCCTCTGCGCGAGCATACGAATTTGCCCGAAGCGCTGTTGCATACCACCGTTATGATGAAACTGGAAGCCGTTGGGCTACGTGGCGCAGCCTGGCTGATGCCGTCAGAGCTGTCTGGCGGCATGGCGCGTCGAGCCGCGCTTGCCCGCTCCATTGCGCTTGAACCGGATCTGATCATGTTTGATGAACCGTTTGTGGGTCAGGATCCGATCACCATGGGCGTGCTGGTGAAATTGATTTCTGAACTCAACAGCGCATTAGGCGTCACATGTATCGTTGTTTCTCACGATGTACCGGAAGTGCTGAGTATTGCGGATTACGCCTACATCGTGGCGGAGAGAAAAATCATCGCCCACGGTCGCGCGCAAGGCCTGCAGGAAAACAGCGATCCCCGGGTGCGTCAGTTCCTTGATGGTATCGCCGACGGGCCGGTTCCGTTCCGTTATCCTGCGGGCGATTATCGGCTCGATTTATTAGAAACAGGGAGTTAAGTACTCATGCTGTTAAATGCACTGGCGTCGCTGGGGCATCGCGGGATTAAAACCATCGCGACGTTCGGGCGGGCTGGTTTAATGCTGTTCAACGCGGTGGTCGGTAAGCCGGAATTTCGCAAGCATGCGCCATTGCTGGTGCGCCAGCTCTATAACGTGGGCGTGCTGTCGATGCTCATCATTATCGTTTCTGGCGTCTTTATCGGTATGGTGCTTGGCTTGCAGGGGTACCTGGTGCTGACAACCTACAGTGCGGAGACGAGCCTTGGCATGCTGGTGGCGCTGTCGCTGCTGCGCGAACTGGGGCCGGTTGTCGCTGCATTGTTGTTTGCCGGGCGAGCCGGATCAGCGTTAACAGCCGAAATCGGTTTGATGCGCGCGACGGAACAGCTTTCCAGTCTGGAGATGATGGCGGTCGATCCGTTGCGGCGTGTGATTTCGCCACGCTTCTGGGCGGGTGTGATCTCACTGCCGCTGTTGACGATAATTTTCGTTGCCGTCGGGATTTGGGGCGGTTCTCTGGTTGGTGTTAACTGGAAAGGTATTGATACCGGCTTTTTCTGGACCGCGATGCAAAACGCCGTCGAATGGCGGATGGATTTGGTCAACTGTCTGGTCAAAAGCGTGGTGTTTGCCATCACTGTGACATGGATTGCGCTGTTTAACGGTTACGACGCGATCCCGACGTCGGCCGGGATCAGCCGCGCGACAACACGTACCGTTGTGCACTCGTCGTTGGCCGTACTCGGTCTTGATTTTGTGCTCACCGCATTGATGTTTGGGAATTGAGTTCATGCAAACGAAAAAAAGTGAAATTTGGGTAGGCGTTTTTCTGTTGCTGGCGCTGCTGGCCGCACTCTTTATTTGCCTGAAAGCGGCAGATGTCGCCTCAATGCGTACAGAACCGACGTACCGCGTATATGCGACATTCGATAATATTGGCGGCCTTAAAGCGCGTTCGCCAGTCCGTATCGGCGGGGTGGTGATTGGCCGCGTTGCTGATATCTCTCTTGATCCCAAAACGTATCTGCCGCGCGTCGCGCTGGATATTGAAGAGCGTTATAACCAAATCCCCGATACCAGTTCACTGGCGATCCGGACTTCAGGCTTGCTCGGCGAGCAATATCTGGCGCTGAATGTTGGCTTTGATGACCCTGAACTGGGGACTTCTATGCTTAAAGAAGGCAGTACTATCCAGGATACGAAGTCCGCGATGGTGCTGGAGGATCTGATAGGACAATTCCTTTACAGCAGTAAAGGCGGCGACAATAAGAATTCAGGCGATGCGGCAGAGCATAGCGAAGGGAATACTCAAGCCGCACCGTCTGCTGGTCAGGCGAATTAACGAGGAGATGCGACGTATGTTTAAACGTCTATTGATGGTTGCTCTGCTGGTGGTTGCACCGTTGGGCGCGGCCGTAGCGGCCGATCAAAGTAACCCTTATGCCGCGATGAAAGAGGCGGCGCAGAAAACATTTGATCGCCTTAAAAACGAACAGCCGCAGATCCGCGCAAACCCGGACCACTTGCGTGATGTGGTGGATCAGGAACTGCTGCCCTATGTGCAGGTGAAATACGCCGGTGCGTTGGTGCTGGGGCGTTATTATAAAGACGCAACGCCTGCACAACGTGATGCCTATTTTGCAGCGTTTCGTGAATACCTGAAACAGGCCTACGGCCAGGCGCTGGCGTTGTACCATGGCCAGACCTATCAGATTGCGCCGGAACAACCGCTGGGCGATGCCACGATTGTGCCCATCCGCGTCACAATTATCGATCCGAACGGGCGCCCGCCGGTGCGTCTTGATTTCCAGTGGCGTAAAAATACCCAGACCGGCAACTGGCAGGCTTATGACATGATTGCTGAAGGGGTGAGCATGATCACCACCAAGCAGAATGAATGGAGCGACCTGCTGCGTACCAAAGGCATCGATGGTCTGACCGCGCAACTGCAGTCCATTTCCCGCCAGAAAATTACGCTGGACGAGAAGAAATAATGACGCAGCGGCTAAGCTGGTCGCGTGATGGCGAACGTCTGGCATTGCAGGGCGAACTGGACCAGGACGTGTTAAATCCGCTCTGGGACGCCCGAATTGAAGCAATGAAGGGAGTGACCTGTATCGACTTGCAGGGCGTGACGCGCGTGGATACCGCGGGCGTTGCATTACTGGTTCATCTTGTCGAACAGGGGAAAAAGCAGGGTGTGAGCGTGACGCTCGATGGCGTGAGCGAGAATGTCGTCACACTGGCTGCTCTCTATAATTTGCCCCAGGATGTATTGTCCCGCTAATTTTTTCAATGCGTTACTACCTCAAGCCCCATCCTTTATTGCGATGGGGCTTTTTGCTTGTTTAAGCCAGCGCTACTTTCCTCTAAGATGTGTGACTGTTTTCACTTTTAGATGATATTTACGCCCATGGAAAATCATGAAATTCAGACAGTGCTGATGAACGCACTTTCTCTCCAGGAAGCCCACGTCACTGGCGATGGCAGTCACTTTCAGGTTATTGCTGTGGGTGAAATTTTTGACGGCATGAGTCGGGTCAAAAAGCAGCAGACCATCTACGGCCCGCTGATGGAATATATTGCGGATAACCGCATTCATGCCCTGTCGATCAAAGCGTTCACTCCTGCTGAGTGGGCGCGGGATCGCAAACTTAACGGCTTTTGAGCGTAGGGGGCAACTCCCCGCGCGTGTGAATTCTAAACAGAGATCAAATGAATGGATAAGTTTCGTGTACAGGGGCCGACGCGTCTCGAGGGCGAAGTGACAATTTCAGGCG
Source organism: Kosakonia sp. N21 (assembly GCF_050587465.1). Lineage (NCBI taxonomy): Bacteria > Pseudomonadati > Pseudomonadota > Gammaproteobacteria > Enterobacterales > Enterobacteriaceae > Kosakonia > Kosakonia sp. N21. The sequence continues at coordinate 68,518 of NZ_JBOBHR010000011.1, forward strand.
CAAAAAACGCTGCGCTGCCGATCCTTTTTGCTGCATTACTGGCGGAAGAGCCGGTTGAAATTCGTAACGTCCCGAAACTGAAAGATATCGATACCACTATGAAGTTGCTCAGCCAGTTGGGCACCAAGGTGGAGCGTAACGGATCCGTTTGGATCGATGCCAGCGAAGTGAATGTGTTCTGCGCGCCTTACGATCTGGTGAAAACCATGCGTGCGTCTATTTGGGCGCTTGGTCCGCTGGTGGCTCGCTTTGGTCAGGGGCAGGTCTCTTTGCCGGGCGGTTGCGCTATCGGTGCGCGTCCGGTTGATTTGCACATTACCGGTCTGGAGCAGTTGGGCGCCGAGATCACTTTAGAAGAGGGCTACGTTAAAGCCTCCGTCAACGGTCGCCTGAAGGGCGCGCATATTGTGATGGATAAAGTGAGTGTTGGCGCAACGGTGACCATCATGTCGGCAGCCACGCTGGCAGAAGGCACAACCATTATTGAAAACGCTGCGCGTGAGCCGGAAATTGTTGATACGGCGAACTTCCTCAATACCCTGGGTGCGAAAATCACCGGTATGGGAACCGATCGTATTACCATCGAAGGCGTGAAACGCCTGGGCGGTGGGGTTTACCGTGTTCTGCCGGACCGTATCGAAACCGGTACCTTCCTGGTGGCTGCGGCCATCTCTGGCGGGAAAATTGTTTGCCGCAATGCACAGCCGGATACGCTTGATGCCGTACTGGCGAAACTGCGTGATGCGGGCGCGGATATCGACGTTGGCGAAGATTGGATCAGCCTGGATATGCACGGTAAACGCCCGAAAGCGGTGAATGTGCGTACGGCTCCGCATCCGGGATTCCCGACGGATATGCAGGCACAGTTCACGCTGCTGAACCTGGTGGCGGAAGGGACTGGTGTGATTACTGAAACCATCTTCGAAAACCGGTTTATGCACATTCCGGAACTGATCCGTATGGGCGCGCACGCGGAAATCGAAAGCAATACGGCTATCTGTCACGGTGTGGAAAAACTCTCTGGTGCGCAGGTGATGGCCACCGATTTGCGCGCATCCGCAAGCCTCGTGCTGGCGGGGTGCATCGCGGAAGGAACCACTATCGTCGATCGTATCTATCATATCGATCGTGGTTACGAGCGTATTGAAGATAAGCTCAGCGCCCTGGGTGCAAATATTGAGCGCGTAAAAGGCGAATAAGCTTTTTTGGTGCTTACACAAGGGGGAGCTTCGGCTCCCCTTTTTATTGATATTTCTGAAAGGATATCTGGATGATGGGAACAACACCGTTTGCCGGTTTTGATTTCACCGATTTTTGGGATGACCGGGAATACGCGCGCGAAGCGTACATCAATGCCCCTTTTAGTGAAGATGAGTTGGCGGCCATTGAATCGACATTAGGCTATCGCTTGCCTGCCTCTTATATCTGGCTAATGCGGCAACACAACGGTGGGATCCCTCGAAATCAGAATTTCCCAACCAATGAATTTACCAGTTGGGCAGAAGATCACATTGCTATCACGGGTATTATGGGGATTGGCAATAAGCGGTATTCGCTGGGTAGCGACTTCGGCAGCCGCTTCTGGATTGAACATTGGGGTTATCCGGACATTGGCGTGGCGATTTGCAACTGTCCATCAGCCGGGCATGATATGGTTTTTCTTGATTACCGGCAGTGCCTGACAATAGAAGATGAGCCAACCGTTGTGCATATCGATCAAGAGCAGGATTACAGGATCGTGCACCTTGCTGATAATTTCGAAGCGTTTATCCGTGGTTTAGTCGATGATGACGCTTTTGAGCTTTAGCGATGCCGTCCCGCTCCTCTTTCGTCGTTAATACAAGCCAGGCAGCCCCCTGCCCGATGTGCAAGGGGGATTGCTGGTTGATGTAGCCTTTACTCTGTGTCCCGTTTTTTTCTCATCAGCTTAGTTTTATCAATAAACTCATGCGTGATCGGATCATGATAACGCGATGGCCAGATGACCCAGGGATCGGTATCCAACGCCTGAGCGATAATCCATTCCCCTTTCGGCCAGGAACGGGTCAAAGCATTGGCAAGTGTTGAAGAGCTGAGACCATTCTTGCGTGATTCTGCGGCGAGCGATGTTCCCTTTTTACGCAATCCCGCAATGATATCGGCCTGGTGCCAGTCATTGAATTTTGTTTCCATAATATCTCCCTGATAGTAAAACACGCCGGTATCTGAGTACCTGCACAATGTTTACTATACGCATACAAACTCACTTGCTCTAAAAAGTTCATGTAATGTTTGTGCGTTTTAGGATTACACCAGGATGAATAATCAGTGTTTTTTGTGAATTATTGATTTTATAGGAACTTGTTGGAATTTCCCGCGACGCGCGCGGGACATAAATGTTAACGATCGCGCTGAACGGCGATATGGGCAAGACCAATCAGCGCTTCGCGCCATGGCGAATCTGGCAGCACTTGCAGAGCGGAGATGGCTTTATCCGCTTCTTCTTCAGCGCGCTGACGTGTCCATTCCAATGAGCCGCACGCGGCCATCGCTTCCAGAACAGGTTCAAGAAGATGGCGACCGTTACCCTGCTCGATAGCTTCGCGGATCATTCGGGATTGTTCCGGGGTGCCATGATGCATGGCATGCAGCAAGGGCAGTGTTGGTTTACCTTCATTGAGATCATCCCCCGTATTTTTACCCAGCGTTTCGCCATCCGCGCTGTAGTCGAGCAGATCATCAATTAACTGGAATGCGGTACCAAGGTAACGTCCATAATCCTGCAACGCTTTTTCCTGCACATCACTACATCCTGCAAGCAAGCCGGAGCATTGTGCAGCGGCTTCAAACAGACGCGCCGTTTTGCTGTAAATGACGCGCATATAGTTTTCTTCAGTGATGTTCGGATCGTTCACGTTCATCAACTGCAGGACTTCCCCTTCAGCAATGACGTTAACGGCTTCCGACATCACTTCCAGCACTTTCAGCGAACCGAGGCTGGTCATCATCTGAAAAGCGCGGGTGTAGATGAAATCGCCGACCAGAACGCTGGCCGCATTACCGAACGCGGCGTTGGCCGTGGCCTTGCCGCGTCGCATATCGGACTCGTCCACGACATCATCATGCAATAGCGTCGCGGTGTGAATAAATTCGATTAGCGCAGCGATAGTGACATGCGAAGTGCCTTCATAGCCCACGGCGCGAGCCGCCAGCACGGCAATCATTGGACGGATGCGTTTGCCGCCGCCGCTGACGATGTAATAACCCAACTGGTTGATTAGCTGAACATCCGAGTTGAGTTGTTGCAAAATCGTCGCATTCACACCCGCCATGTCTTGCGCGGTTAACTCATTGATTTTTTCTAAATTCATCGCAAAAGCCGGGCTTTCAGTCCTGTTTACCACATATCAAAATGGGATAACAAAGGGTTACGGGTTAGAATAGTATTGCTGATTGTACTGAAAAAACGCGCCAGATAAACGTTACCTTACACGTTGTGTTTTTTTTCTGCATGGATTGACGATCGTACTTGTCAAAGGCTCGCGACTTGCGTAATATTCGCGCCCTATTGTGAATATTTTTAGCGCGCTCTGAATCATTCAGGAGAAGTGCGCGGAAGCGGAGTTTTATATGTACGCGGTTTTCCAAAGTGGTGGTAAACAACACCGAGTAAGCGAAGGTCAGACCGTTCGCTTGGAAAAGCTGGACATCGCAACTGGCGAAACTGTTGAGTTCGCAGAAGTTCTGATGATCGCAAACGGTGAAGAAGTCAAAATCGGCGTTCCTTTCGTTGATGGCGGCGTAATCAAAGCTGAAATTGTTGCTCATGGTCGTGGCGAGAAAGTTAAAATCGTTAAGTTTCGTCGTCGTAAACACTACCGTAAGCAGCAAGGTCACCGTCAGTGGTTCACTGATGTGAAAATCACTGGCATCAGCGCCTAAGACCTGAGGAGAGATTTAAATGGCACATAAAAAGGCTGGCGGCTCAACTCGTAACGGTCGCGATTCAGAAGCTAAACGTCTGGGTGTTAAACGCTTTGGCGGTGAAGCAGTTCTGGCAGGTAGCATCATCGTTCGTCAGCGTGGTACCAAATTCCACGCCGGCACTAACGTTGGTTGCGGCCGTGACCACACTCTGTTCGCTTTGACTGACGGTAAAGTTAAGTTCGAAGTTAAAGGCCCGAAAAATCGTAAATTCATCAGCATCGTTGCTGAATAAGTTTTTCGAGTCCCGGTAACGGAAGAAAGCCCCGCAACACGTTGCGGGGCTTTTTACATTAGAAGTCCGGCAAAATTCTGGCAGGGAATAGGGGCATGAAACAGCAGGCGGGCATTGGTATTGTCCTGGCGCTCACGACGGCCATGTGCTGGGGGGCGTTACCTATTGCGATGAAGCAGGTGCTGGAAGTGATGGAACCACCGACAGTGGTGTTTTATCGCTTTTTGATGGCGGGAGTTGGCCTCGGTCTTATTCTTGCTTGCAAAAGAAAACTTCCGCCAATGCGTATTTTTCGCAAGCCGCGCTGGTTAATCTTGCTCGCCATTGCCACGGGGGGACTGTTCGGGAACTTCATTCTGTTCAGTTCGTCCCTGCAATATGTTAGCCCTACGGCGTCGCAGGTGATTGGTCAACTCTCTCCTGTGGGGATGATGGTTGCCAGCGTCTTTATTCTTAAAGAGAAGATGCGCGGTACCCAGGTGGTTGGCGCCCTGATGCTTATTTGTGGTCTGGTCATGTTTTTTAATACCAGTCTGGTGGAGATTTTTACCCGGCTGACGGACTACACCTGGGGCGTTATTTTCGGTGTCGGTGCAGCGACGGTATGGGTCAGTTATGGCGTGGCGCAAAAAGTATTATTGCGTCGCCTGGCATCCCAGCAGATCCTTTTTTTGCTGTACACTTTATGTACGATTGCATTGTTGCCGTTGGCGAAGCCGGGAGTGCTGTTGCAGTTGAGCGATTGGCAACTGGCCTGTCTGATTTTTTGTGGACTGAATACGCTGGTAGGCTACGGCGCGCTGGCGGAAGCCATGGCGCGCTGGCAGGCGGCGCAGGTTAGCGCGTTGATTACGCTGACGCCGCTATTTACGTTGTTGTTTTCGGATTTGTTATCAATGGCCTGGCCCGATGTTTTCGCCAGACCGATGTTAAACCTGATCGGTTATCTCGGTGCGTTTGTCGTGGTTGCGGGCGCGATGTTTTCCGCTATTGGCCATCGTCTTTTAGGACGCTGGCGCAATCGTGAAGTGGTCGCCACTGTGCCCCGCTCAGGCGAATGAGTTACGGAGAGTAAAATGAAGTTTGTTGATGAAGCTACGATTCTGGTCGTAGCGGGCGATGGCGGTAATGGCTGTGTAAGCTTCCGCCGCGAAAAATATATCCCGAAAGGCGGTCCTGACGGCGGTGATGGCGGTGATGGCGGCGATGTCTGGCTGGAGGCCGACGAAAACCTGAATACCCTGATTGACTATCGCTTTGAAAAATCGTTCCGTGCTGAGCGTGGTCAGAATGGTCAGAGCCGTGATTGCACGGGGAAACGGGGCAAAGACATCACCGTTAAAGTGCCGATTGGTACGCGTGTGATCGATCAGGGCACCGGCGAAACCATGGGCGATATGACCAAACATGGTCAGCGTCTGATGGTGGCAAAAGGTGGCTGGCACGGTCTGGGCAATACCCGTTTCAAATCTTCGGTAAACCGTACCCCGCGTCAGAAAACCATGGGTACGCCGGGTGACAAGCGGGATTTGCAACTGGAACTGATGCTGCTGGCTGATGTCGGTATGCTCGGGATGCCGAACGCCGGGAAATCTACCTTTATCCGCGCCGTCTCTGCGGCAAAACCGAAAGTGGCGGATTATCCGTTTACCACCCTGGTGCCAAGCCTTGGCGTTGTACGTATGGACAACGAAAAAAGCTTTGTGGTTGCCGATATCCCAGGGCTGATTGAAGGGGCTGCTGATGGCGCAGGCCTTGGTATTCGCTTCCTGAAACATCTGGAACGCTGCCGCGTGCTGTTGCATTTGATCGATATCGAGCCTGTTGACGGTTCTGATCCGGTTGAGAATGCGCGCATCATTGTTGGCGAGCTGGAAAAATACAGCGAAAAACTGGCCGATAAACCACGTTGGCTGGTATTCAACAAAATTGACCTGATGGATAAAGCGGCGGCGGAAGAGAAAGCCAAAGCCATCGCGCAGGCTCTGGGCTGGGAAGATAAGTACTACCTGATCTCAGCAGCCAGCCAGCAAGGGGTTAAAGATCTCTGCTGGGATGTGATGACATTTATCATCGAAAACCCGCTGACACAGGCGGAAGAAGAGAAACAGCCTGAGAAAGTCGAGTTCATGTGGGATGATTATCATCGCCAGCAGCTCGAAGAAGCGGAAGCAGAAGAAGACGACGAAGAGTGGGATGACGACTGGGATGAAGACGACGAAGAAGGCGTCGAATTTATCTATAAACGTTAATTCCTGTGACTTCCCCGGCGCGCCGGGGATATTGTCGCCAACAAAAATGCCGGGTCAGCATGCTGCCCGGCATTTTTATTAGTTGTTCTGATAAATATCTTTATAGAGCCGACTCTCAAAGCGCACCAACGGGATCCGTCGATTGCGTTGATCCGCCGGTTCAACCGCATAACTGGACAGATACTGTACAAAAGCCATCCGCTGACCGCTGGCAGTGGTGATAAAGCCCGCCAGATTATAAACACCTTGCAGCGAGCCTGTTTTTGCCGAGACTTTGCCGTCCACGCCTGCCTGGTGTAAACCCGCACGATACTGCAGAGAGCCGTCGTAGCCCGCCAGCGGCAGCATCGAGATAAAGTTGAGTTCCGTATCATGCTGCGCAATGTATTGAAGCACCTGCATCATGGTGGCTGGTGCCAGCAGGTTGTGACGCGACAGGCCTGAGCCATCGGCAATGATCGTGTTGCCAAGGTCAACGCCAGCTTGCTGGCGCAGGATCTGCCGTACCGCATCGGACCCGGCGCGCCATGTGCCTGGCACACCAAAGCGCGCATGGCCGATCATCCGGAACACGGTATCAGCAATCATATTGTCCGATTTTTTTAGCATGATCTTCAGCAGATCGTGCAGCGGCGCGGATTGCTTACTGGCAACGATCGTGCCGGGTTGATTTTCCTGCGTTTGGCGCAGTAAGGTACCGGTGTATGTAATCCCGGCTTCTTTCAGTTCATCTTTGAGGATCGCCCCGGCATAGTTGGCGCCATCCTGAATAGCGAAAGCCAGTGGTAACGGATCGGCTCTTTGCGGCAGACAGCCGGTTAACGTGAAGCGATTGAGATCGCCTGGCACCACATCCAGTTCGCAATATTGGGCATCCGACGAACCTCTCGCCAGCGTTCTCACCTGGCTGAACATGTTCACCGGGTAGTATGAGGCCACGCGAATATAGGCCAAATCGCCAGGCTTCTGAGCGCTGTACAGCGAAATCGAAAAGCAGTTACGATCGATAATTGCCGCAGCGGGCGGAGCGCTGAAGCATTGCGTCATATCATTCCACGGCCAACCGGGCGCTTTATCATGGCTGGCGAAAATGGACGTATCGATAAAGACATTACCGTCGATTTTCTGCACGCCTGACTTTTTTAGCGCTGCTACCATATTGCGAAGATCCTGGCGTTTTAGCGTGGGATCGCCGCCAAATCGTGCAATTAAGTCGCCTTTTAACACGCCATTATCGACGGAACCCTTGCTTTCCAGTGTGGTGGTAAAGCGAAAATCTGGCCCGAGTTGCAGCAGGGCCGCCAGCGCGGTGATCACTTTTTGCGTACTTGCCGGCAGCGCCATTTGTTTACCGTGATAATCAATCTCTGGCGTCTGAGCCCCCACTTTTTGCACCATCAGCGCAAGATTCGCACCGTCCGGGAGCTGATTGATGTATTCGTCGACATTCGCGGCCTGAACATTCAAGGCTATACTGGTGGTCAATCCGATGATAAAGCTGGAAAATCGCATAATCTCGCGCTAAGAACCTGGAAACAAGCCGTCATACTACGGCGCATCGACCCGGAAAGTAAACGATGACCCATAGTGAACTTCCGGGTAAAATACGTATCAAATTGAAAAATTGCTGCTGACCTGGGGCTTTGTCCCCGGGTCAGTTTTCTTTTGCTTCTGCCCGGCGGTATGCGCCTGTAATCGGGCGGATAGAGAGCTGCCGGGGCAGGACAACCTGCTCCTTACAGGAATGTTCAAGAGGTATAACAAATGCAAGCTATTCCGATGACCTTACGTGGTGCTGAAAAATTGCGCGAAGAGCTGGAGTTTCTGAAATCCGTTCGTCGCCCTGAAATTATCGCCGCTATCGCGGAAGCCCGCGAACATGGCGACCTGAAAGAGAACGCGGAATATCATGCGGCGCGTGAACAGCAAGGTTTCTGCGAAGGCCGTATCAAAGATATCGAAGCGAAATTGTCTAATGCACAGGTTATCGACATTTCGAAGATGCCGAAGAGTGGACGCGTGATTTTTGGTTCAACCGTCACGGTACTGAACCTGGATAACGACGAAGAGCAAACTTACCGCATTGTTGGCGATGATGAAGCTGATTTTAAACAGAATCTCATCTCCGTTAACTCACCGATTGCTCGCGGTCTGGTGGGCAAAGAGCAGGATGATGTGGTGGTGATTCGTACGCCTGGCGGCGAAGTCGAATATGAAATCGTCAAAGTGGAATATCTGTAATTGCTGCGTTTGCAGTGATTGTTGACGTATTGTAAAGAAAAGAAAAAGGCCGCATTGCGGCCTTTCAACAACACCTGGAGCGTGGCATTTTGCACCTCTGCTGGCGGAAAACCCCTCGTTTTACACAGAACTTGTGTTCAATTCAGGATATTCTTAGCGTGGCAGCGCGATTTTACGCTCCGCGGTTGGGCGATAAAGCACCAGCGTTTTACCGATGACCTGTACGTTGCAGGCGCCGGTTTCGCGAACGATAGCTTCCACAATCAAGGTCTTAGTTTCTCTGTCTTCAGAGGCGATCTTCACCTTGATAAGTTCATGGTGCTCTAACGCTTGTTCAATCTCGGCCAGTACCCCTTCGGTCAAACCATTATTGCCAAGCATAACTACAGGCTTGAGCGGATGTGCCAGACCTTTCAGGTGCTGTTTTTGTTTAGTACTCAGATTCATCGTATATTTTGCTTACGTTGGGATTGAAAACGGTTCATTCTACCGCCATCTCCTCTGTATCGCCAAATTGCACGTCGAAATTTATCGATGTCGACGATGAACCCGGATGGAAAGTTAAATGACAGGTAAAAAGCGTTCTGCCAGCTCGAGCCGCTGGCTTCAGGAACACTTTAGCGATAAATATGTTCAACAGGCGCAGAAAAAAGGGTTGCGTTCCCGTGCCTGGTTTAAACTTGATGAAATACAGCAAAGTGACAAACTTTTTAAACCGGGGATGACGATTGTTGACCTTGGGGCGGCGCCCGGCGGATGGTCGCAGTATGCGGTCACCCAAATTGGGGGTACCGGTCGCATCATCGCTTGCGATCTTTTACCGATGGATCCAATCGTCGGTGTGGACTTCCTTCAGGGCGATTTTCGTGATGAATTAGTCCTGAAAGCGTTACTGGATCGCGTAGGTGACAGTAAAGTGCAGGTTGTCATGTCAGACATGGCGCCGAACATGAGTGGAACTCCGGCAGTCGATATTCCCCGCTCTATGTACCTGGTAGAGCTGGCGCTGGAAATGTGCCGTGACGTATTGGCGCCTGGCGGTAGTTTTTTAGTGAAGGTGTTTCAGGGCGAAGGTTTCGATGAGTACCTGACGGAAATTCGCTCCCTGTTTACGAAAGTGAAAGTACGTAAACCGGACTCTTCGCGTGCGCGTTCTCGCGAAGTGTACATTGTAGCGACCGGGCGAAAATGATACCTCGTTGATTTCGGCCTTTGGTTTGAAAGAAACGGGATATGTTGTATCCTGACGCTGTTTTTAACACAGTTGTAATATGAGGTTAATCCCTTGAGTGACATGGCGAAAAACCTAATACTCTGGCTGGTCATTGCCGTTGTGCTGATGTCAGTATTCCAGAGCTTTGGGCCCAGCGAGTCTAATGGCCGTAAGGTGGATTATTCTACCTTCCTGCAAGAGGTCAACCAGGACCAGGTTCGCGAAGCGCGTATCAACGGACGTGAGATCAACGTTACCAAGAAAGATAGTAACCGTTACACGACTTACATCCCGGTCAACGATCCAAAACTGCTCGACAACCTGCTGACGAAAAACGTCAAGGTTGTGGGTGAACCGCCTGAAGAGCCGAGCCTGCTGGCTAACATCTTCATTTCCTGGTTCCCGATGCTGCTGTTGATTGGGGTCTGGATTTTCTTTATGCGCCAGATGCAGGGCGGCGGTGGCAAAGGCGCCATGTCGTTCGGTAAGAGCAAGGCGCGGATGCTTACGGAAGATCAGATCAAAACCACTTTCGCGGATGTTGCTGGTTGCGACGAAGCGAAAGAAGAGGTTGGCGAACTGGTTGAATACTTACGTGAGCCGAGCCGTTTCCAGAAACTGGGCGGTAAAATCCCGAAAGGCGTCCTGATGGTAGGGCCGCCGGGGACCGGTAAAACGCTGCTGGCGAAAGCCATCGCCGGTGAAGCGAAAGTCCCGTTCTTCACGATTTCCGGTTCTGATTTCGTTGAAATGTTCGTTGGTGTGGGTGCATCCCGCGTACGTGACATGTTCGAACAGGCCAAGAAGGCGGCGCCGTGCATTATCTTTATCGATGAAATCGATGCCGTAGGTCGTCAGCGTGGCGCAGGTCTGGGCGGTGGTCACGATGAACGTGAACAGACGCTGAACCAGATGCTGGTTGAGATGGACGGTTTTGAAGGTAACGAAGGCATTATCGTTATCGCCGCAACTAACCGTCCGGATGTGCTGGACCCTGCGTTACTGCGTCCAGGTCGCTTTGACCGTCAGGTTGTGGTCGGTTTGCCGGACGTTCGTGGTCGCGAGCAGATCCTGAAAGTGCATATGCGCCGTGTTCCGCTTTCTCCGGATATTGATGCGGCAATCATCGCGCGTGGTACGCCAGGCTTCTCTGGTGCGGATCTGGCTAACCTGGTGAACGAAGCGGCGCTGTTTGCCGCACGCGGTAACAAACGCGTGGTTTCCATGGTTGAGTTCGAAAAAGCGAAAGACAAAATCATGATGGGTGCGGAACGCCGCTCCATGGTGATGACGGAAGCGCAGAAAGAATCCACGGCTTACCATGAAGCAGGCCATGCGATTATCGGTCGCCTGGTACCTGAACATGATCCGGTGCACAAAGTGACGATCATTCCGCGTGGTCGTGCGTTGGGTGTCACTTTCTTCCTGCCGGAAGGCGATGCAATTAGCGCCAGCCGCCAGAAACTGGAAAGCCAGATCTCCACGCTGTACGGCGGCCGTCTGGCGGAAGAGATTATCTACGGTGTGGAACATGTTTCTACCGGTGCGTCGAACGACATTAAAGTCGCAACGAACCTGGCACGTAACATGGTCACCCAATGGGGCTTCTCTGACAAACTTGGCCCGCTGCTATATGCGGAAGAAGAAGGCGAAGTTTTCCTTGGTCGTTCCGTTGCTAAAGCAAAACATATGTCCGATGAAACCGCACGTATCATCGACCAGGAAGTGAAAGCGCTGATTGAACGTAACTACAATCGTGCGCGTCAGCTCCTGAATGACAACATGGATATCCTGCACGCAATGAAAGATGCTCTGATGAAATATGAGACCATCGATGCACCGCAGATTGATGACCTGATGTCGCGTCGTGATGTACGTCCGCCGGCGGGCTGGGAAGAGCCGGGTGCGAACAATTCTGACAACAGTGGTACGCCGCGTGCACCGCGTCCGGTTGATGAACCACGTACGCCGAACCCGGGTAACACGATGTCAGAACAGTTGGGCGACAAATAAGTTATCCGCTGTTGATGATCTGTTCTTCTTCTAAAACCCCGGGCTTGCACCGGGGTTTTTCTTTACTGTTTAACCACGTGATTATCAGGGATTTTTAGACATGAAACTCCATGCCCAGGGCACCACGCTCGATCTGTCTCATCCTCATGTGATGGGCATCCTCAATGTCACACCGGACTCGTTCTCGGACGGCGGCACGCACAACACGCTGATTGAGGCTGTCAAGCATGCCAATCTGATGATCAATGCAGGCGCGACAATTGTGGATATTGGCGGTGAGTCTACGCGCCCTGGCGCTGCGGACGTCAGCGTGGAAGAGGAACTGGATCGTGTTATTCCAGTGGTCGAAGCCATTGCACAGCGCTTTGAAGTGTGGATTTCTGTCGATACGTCCAGGCCGGAGGTTATCCGCGAATCGGCACGGGCGGGGGCGCATATCATCAACGACATTCGTTCGCTCACTGAACCTGGCGCGCTGGAAGCGACAGTGCAAACCGGTCTGCCTGTATGCCTGATGCACATGCAAGGGCAACCCAAAACGATGCAGGAAGCACCGAAGTATGATGATGTCTATACCGATGTGAACCGCTTTTTTGTTGAACATATTGCGCGCTGTGAGCAGGCCGGTATTGCAAAAGAGAAATTGTTGCTCGACCCGGGATTCGGTTTCGGTAAGAATCTCTCCCACAATTATGCGCTGCTTGCCCGGCTGGCCGAATTTCATCATTTTGGTCTGCCTCTGCTGGTGGGAATGTCACGGAAATCCATGATCGGTCAGTTGCTGAATGTCGGTCCTTCCGAACGTTTAAGCGGCAGCCTCGCTTGTGCAGTTATTGCGGCAATGCAGGGAGCGCAAATTATTCGTGTTCACGATGTAAAAGAAACCGTAGAGGCTATGCGGGTGGTGGAAGCCACACTGTCAGCGAAGGAAAATAAGCGTTATGAGTAACCGTAAATATTTTGGCACCGATGGCATTCGTGGCCGTGTTGGCGACGCCCCGATTACCCCTGATTTTGTTCTGAAGCTGGGCTGGGCCGCAGGCAAGGTTCTCGCTCGTCATGGCTCGCGTAAGATTATTATTGGCAAAGATACCCGCATCTCGGGCTATATGCTGGAGTCCGCACTCGAAGCGGGCTTAGCGGCTGCCGGGCTTTCTGCTTCGTTTACCGGACCGATGCCGACGCCAGCGGTGGCTTATCTGACGCGCACTTTTCGTGCTGAAGCGGGGATCGTGATTTCCGCCTCTCACAATCCTTTCTATGACAATGGCATCAAATTCTTCTCTATCGATGGCACTAAACTGCCGGATGCGGTTGAAGAAGCCATTGAAGCTGAAATGGAAAAAGAGCTGACCTGCGTGGATTCTGCGGAACTGGGGAAAGCCAGCCGTATTGTTGACGCGGCTGGTCGTTATATTGAGTTCTGCAAAGCGACATTCCCTAATGAGCTGAGCCTCAATGAGCTGAAAATTGTGGTCGATTGCGCCAACGGTGCGACCTACCACATTGCGCCAAGCGTATTCCGTGAGCTGGGTGCAAAAGTTATCCCGATGGGCTGCGAGCCGGATGGGGTGAACATTAATGAGAAATGCGGTGCGACCGATGTTGCCGCGTTACAGCAGCGTGTTCTGGCGGAAAAAGCCGATCTGGGGATTGCGTTTGATGGTGACGGCGATCGCGTCATCATGGTTGATCACCAGGGGAATAAAGTCGATGGCGATCAAATCATGTATATCATTGCGCGCGAAGGGCTGCGCCAGGGTCAGTTGCGCGGTGGCGCGGTCGGTACCCTGATGAGCAATATGGGATTGGAAGTAGCACTGAAGCAACTGGGTATCCCGTTTACCCGTGCGAAAGTCGGCGACCGTTATGTGCTGGAAAAAATGCAGGAAAAAGGCTGGCGCATTGGGGCGGAAAACTCCGGGCATGTGATACTGCTTGATAAAACCACCACTGGCGACGGTATCGTAGCGGGGTTGCAGGTGGTTGCCGCGATGGTCCGCAACCATATGTCCCTGCACGATCTTTGCAGCGGCATGAAAATGTTCCCGCAGGTGCTGGTTAACGTGCGCTTCACGGCAGGCAATGGCGACCCGCTGGAAGATGACACGGTCAAAGCGGTGACGGCAGAAGTCGAAGCGACGCTCGGCAACCGTGGTCGTGTGCTGCTGCGTAAGTCAGGTACTGAACCGCTTATTCGTGTGATGGTTGAGGGCGAAGATGAAGCGCAGGTGACGGCGCTGGCAAATCGCATCGCGGATGCGGTGAAAGCAGTATAATCGAGTGTTAAGTGTTTAAAAAGGCGGCTATTGCTGCCTTTTTATCAGGCAAAGATCGCAGTTTTGCTGTTTTTTTCCGCACTTGATAAAATGCGCTGAAATTGCCCTTGCGAAGGTCATTCGCTTTGGTTAGTATTCACACCCGCTTCAGTGGGAAAGCAAGAAACTTCCCACGATTATTGGTTTGAAGCATTGGCTGCGGCAACCCCGCAAGGAACAGGTTAATTATGTACGAAGCTCTTTTAGTTGTTTTCCTTATTGTAGCGCTGGCTCTTGTGGGTCTGATTATGCTGCAGCAAGGTAAAGGCGCTGACATGGGAGCCTCCTTTGGCGCTGGCGCGTCTGGTACGCTGTTCGGTTCAAGTGGTTCGGGTAACTTTATGACCCGTATGACTGCTGTACTGGCAACACTGTTCTTTATTATTAGCCTGGTGCTGGGCAACATTAACAGCAACAAAACCAATAAAGGAAGCGAGTGGGAAAACCTGAGTGCTCCGGCTAAAACCGAGCAGACTCAGCCAGCAGCGCCGGCTCAGCCGACCAGCGATATCCCGCATTAATCAGTAAGTCGTGCCGAGGTGGTGGAATTGGTAGACACGCTACCTTGAGGTGGTAGTGCCCGATTGGGCTTACGGGTTCAAGTCCCGTCCTCGGTACCAATATTCCAGAAAAAAGACATCGTAAGATGTCTTTTTTTTTCGTCTGTATTCCGGGTAAATGATGCCCATCCATGGTTCTGTTTCTTTCCTTGCTACGTACGACTTCAAAATCCGTATTTCAGGCCCGGCACTCCTTGTGTATCGCTATTTCCTTTGTCACCTGTTTGAGAAAGCCAGCATAGCTCGGCTAACCTTTGGATTAACACCATAAAAAAGGGCTCATGATGAACATGAACCCTTTTCGCGGTAGATACCGACAACAAACCGTAGACTGCTTTAGCTCAGCAGAAGCGGTTATTTCTTGTCACTGTTTTCCAGATTCTCAACCTGTGGCAAACCGTTGCCTGAGTTGGCTGACAGTAAACCCGTTTGCACGTAATTAAACAGTTTTTCACGGGTATCGGTAATATCAAGATTACGCATAGTCAGTTGACCGATACGGTCGTCCGGTGAGAACACTGATTCACCTTTTTCCATGGTCAGACGTTCTGCTTTATACGTAAGGTTGTCGGAAACGGTATTCAGGATTGAATAGTCGTTACCACGACGCAACTCCAGCGTCACTTCACCGGTAATGGCGCTTGCCACCCAGCGCTGCAGAGAATCACGCAGCATCAGTGCTTGTGGATCAAACCAGCGACCCTGATACAGTAAACGGCCCAGTTGGCGACCATGAGCATGATACTGTTCAATGGTATCTTCGTTATGGATACCGGTTAACAGGCGCTCATAGGCGATATGTAACAGTGCCATCCCCGGAGCTTCGTAAATGCCGCGGCTTTTCGCTTCAATGATACGGTTTTCAATCTGATCGCTCATACCCAGGCCGTGACGCCCACCGATACGGTTTGCTTCCAGCATCAACTCAACATCATCAGCGAATGTTTTGCCATTCAACGCAACCGGGTGGCCACGCTCAAAACGAACGGTGACTTCTTCAGCCTGGATTTTGACGTTTTCATCCCAGAACTTAACGCCCATGATCGGATTGACAATTTTCACGCTGGAATTCAGGAATTCGAGATCTTTCGCTTCGTGCGTGGCGCCCAGCATGTTGGAGTCCGTTGAATACGCTTTCTCGGCAGACATTTTGTAGTCGAAACCGGAAGCGGTCATGAATTCGGACATTTCCTGACGGCCGCCCAGCTCATCAATAAAGTCAGTATCCAGCCACGGTTTGTAGATTTTCAGCTCGGCATTGGTCAGCAGACCATAACGATAGAAACGTTCGATATCGTTTCCTTTATAAGTACTGCCGTCACCCCAGATATTCACGCCATCTTCTTTCATCGCGGCAACCAGCATGGTACCTGTCACTGCGCGTCCCAGCGGTGTGGTATTGAAATAAGTCAGGCCACCCGTGGTATTGTGGAATGCGCCACACTGAATGGCAGCAATACCTTCTGCGACCAGCTGTTTGCGACAGTCGATCAGGCGAGCATTTTCGGCACCGTATTCTTTCGCACGACGCGGGATCGCGTCGTAGTCATCCTCATCCGGTTGACCCAGATTTGCCGTATATGCATAAGGAACCGCGCCTTTTTGGCGCATCCACAGCAGTGCCGCACTGGTGTCCAGACCGCCAGAGAAAGCGATACCGATACGTTGACCTGCGGGAAGATGCTTGAGAATCGTCGTCATAAAAAAATCCCTGCTTGATAGACCTGTGGCGACAGACTTTACAGCTGCGCCATCATGTTTGTGCCATCCACCTGAAACTCATTAGTGAATGGTTATGCAAAATAAATGAGTTTTCATTTAATCATCTTTTGACGATGACCGAAAGAGAAGAGTGCAATTTTCATTGCATTAATGCTGCGATGCATCGATAGGACATGTCACCCCTTCATCTATAATGTGCATACATGAATGCGCACAGGATGCTAATGCTTGCTGTTGACAGACAGTTATGTTTATCAATATACTTCAGGCCGATTTTACGTCCCGTCTTCGGTACCAAATCCCAGCATTATTTGCAAATTCGCTCTCAAACGAGTAGAGTTTGTCACGTTTCAGGCGCGGGGTGGAGCAGCCTGGTAGCTCGTCGGGCTCATAACCCGAAGGTCGTCGGTTCAAATCCGGCCCCCGCAACCACTTTCCCTAAGTGTTTTTTTTCAAATATACTATGAAGACTTAATGCCTTCGTAGCCGGATTTGAAAAAAATACTCACGGAAGGTTCTCCAGGCTGCATTTGCAGCTATAGGGTTCAGTTATTTAAAGCCCCGACTTATCGGGGTTTTTTGTTATCTGACTACGGAATAACTGGGCTATACGCCCTTTTTTTATGTCTTGGGGGTGGACTTGTCCACATTAGAGCAAAAGTTAACAGAGATGGTTACGGCACCGGTTGAAGCACTGGGCTATGAACTGGTCGGTATCGAGTTTATACGTGGGCGCACATCCACGCTGCGCATCTATATTGATAGTGAAGATGGCATCAATGTTGATGATTGCGCTGATGTCAGCCACCAGGTCAGTGCGGTATTGGACGTAGAAGATCCGATTACTGTCGCTTACAACCTGGAAGTGTCTTCACCAGGTCTTGAGCGTCCTTTGTTTACGGCTGCGCACTATACGCGTTTTAAGGGCGAAGAAGTCTCGCTGGTCCTGCGCATGGCGGTACAGAATCGCCGTAAATGGCAGGGCATTATTAAAGATGTCGATGGCGAGATGATCACCGTTACGGTCGAAGGTAAAGATGAAGTGTTCGCATTGAGCAACATTCAGAAAGCGAACCTGGTCCCCCACTTTTAACAGTCTGGATTGAGGTGAAAGGCCCCCAATGAACAAAGAAATTTTGGCTGTTGTTGAAGCTGTTTCTAATGAAAAGTCGCTTCCGCGTGAAAAAATCTTTGAAGCGCTGGAAAGTGCTCTGGCTACAGCAACCAAGAAAAAATACGAACAAGAGATCGATGTGCGTGTAAGCATCGATCGCAAAAGCGGTGATTTCGATACATTCCGTCGCTGGCTCGTCGTTGAAGAAGTGACTCAGCCGACGCGCGAAATCACTCTGGAAGCGGCGCGTTACGAAGATGAGAGCCTGAACGTTGACGATTACGTTGAAGATCAGATCGAATCGGTAACTTTTGACCGCATCACGACGCAAACGGCTAAGCAAGTTATCGTACAGAAAGTTCGCGAAGCAGAACGTGCGATGGTGGTTGATCAGTTCCGCGAACATGAAGGCGAAATCATCACTGGCGTCGTGAAAAAAGTGAACCGCGACAATATCACGCTCGATCTTGGCAATAATGCTGAAGCCGTGATTCTGCGTGAAGATATGCTGCCGCGCGAAAACTTCCGTCCGGGTGACCGCATTCGTGGCGTACTGTATGCCGTGCGCCCTGAAGCACGTGGTGCGCAACTTTTCGTTACCCGTTCAAAACCGGAAATGCTGATCGAACTGTTCCGCATTGAAGTGCCGGAAATTGGCGAAGAAGTGATTGAAATTAAAGCCGCAGCCCGCGATCCGGGTTCACGCGCAAAAATCGCGGTAAAAACTAACGACAAGCGTATCGATCCGGTCGGCGCCTGTGTTGGTATGCGTGGCGCGCGTGTTCAGGCGGTTTCTACCGAGCTTGGCGGCGAGCGTATTGATATTGTGCTGTGGGACGACAACCCGGCGCAGTTCGTTATCAACGCGATGGCGCCGGCTGACGTTGCCTCTATCGTCGTGGATGAAGATAAACACACGATGGATATCGCTGTTGAAGCGGGCAACCTGGCGCAGGCGATCGGCCGTAATGGTCAAAACGTGCGTCTTGCGTCTCAACTGAGCGGCTGGGAACTCAACGTAATGACCGTTGAAGACCTGCAATCTAAGCATCAGGCTGAAGCGCATGCGGCGATCGATACCTTCACCCGTTACCTGGGCATTGACGAAGATTTCGCCACTGTTCTGGTTGAAGAAGGTTTCTCTACGCTGGAAGAACTGGCCTATGTGCCTATCAAAGAGCTGCTGGAAATCGACGGTCTGGATGAAGACACTGTTGAAGCCCTGCGTGATCGCGCGAAGAATGCGCTGACCACTCTGGCACTGGCGCAGGAAGAAAGCCTTAGCGATAAAGCTCCGGCTGAAGACCTGCTGAATCTGGAAGGTTTGGATCGCGCACTGGCTTTCAAACTGGCTGCTCGTGGTGTTTGTACGCTGGAAGACCTCGCTGAGCAAGGCGTGGATGACCTGAGTGATATCGAAGGGTTAACCGACGAGAAAGCAGGTGAGCTCATCATGGCCGCACGTAATATTTGCTGGTTTGGTGACGAAGCGTAATAAACTGTAGCAGGAAGGAACAGCATGACAGATGTAACCGTAAAAACGCTGGCCGCTGAGATTCAGACCTCTGTGGACCGCCTGGTACAGCAATTTGCTGATGCAGGGATCCGCAAGTCATCTGAAGACTCAGTGACGGCGCAAGAAAAGCAGACGCTATTAGCGCACCTGAACCGTGAACACGGCGCCGGGCCTGATAAGCTGACGCTGCAGCGCAAAACGCGCAGTACATTAAGTATTCAGGGCACCGGTGGTAAAAGTAAATCGGTGCAGATCGAAGTCCGTAAAAAACGCACCTTTGTAAAACGCGATCCACAAGAGGCTGAACGTCTCGCTGCGGAAGAAGAGGCGATGCGTGAAGCGGAAGAGAAGGCCCGTCGTGAAGCACAGGAAGCCGCTGAACGCGAAGCCGGGGAAAAAGCAAAGCGTGACGCCGAAAGCCGTGTGAAACGTGAAGCCGAAGAAAAAGCTAAACGCGAACATGCTGAAAATGCAAAACGCGAGGCTGCGGAAAATAGCAAAGTGAGCAACCAACAATCTGACGAAATGACCAGGACAGCCCAGGCGGAAAAAGCCCGTCGTGAATCCGAAGCGCAAGAACTCAAGCGCAAAGCAGAGGAAGAGGCTCGTCGTAAACTGGAAGAAAACGCGCGTCGCGTAGCGGAAGAAGCTCGTCGTATGGCAGAACAGAATGAAAATGGCTGGACCGCTGGTAGTAGCGAAGAAGAAGAGACTACTGGTGATTATCACGTAACCACTTCCCAGCATGCGCGTCAGGCTGAAGATGACAACGACCGCGAAGTTGAAGGCGGACGTGGTCGTGGTCGCACAGCGAAAGCCGCGCGTCCCAAGAAAGGCAACAAGCACGCTGAAAGCAAAGCCGATCGCGAAGAAGCGCGTGCCGCCGTTCGTGGTGGTAAAGGCGGCAGACAACGTAAAGGTTCTTCTCTGCAACAGGGCTTCCAGAAGCCGGTGCAGGCTGTTAACCGTGACGTGGTGATTGGCGAAACCCTGACCGTTGGCGAACTGGCTAACAAGATGGCGGTAAAAGGCTCTCAGGTCATCAAAGCGATGATGAAACTGGGTGCGATGGCCACCATTAACCAGGTGATCGACCAGGAAACCGCACAGCTCGTTGCTGAAGAAATGGGGCACAAAGTCATCCTGCGTCGTGAAAACGAACTGGAAGAAGCGGTAATGAGCGACCGTGATACGGGGGCGGCGGCAGAACCGCGCGCGCCGGTAGTGACCATTATGGGTCACGTTGACCACGGTAAAACCTCTCTGCTTGACTACATTCGTTCGACGAAAGTGGCTTCTGGCGAAGCGGGCGGCATTACTCAGCACATTGGTGCTTACCATGTTGAAACTGACAACGGGATGATCACCTTCCTGGATACCCCAGGTCACGCCGCGTTTACCGCAATGCGTGCCCGTGGTGCTCAGGCAACGGACATCGTGGTGCTGGTTGTTGCTGCAGACGACGGCGTGATGCCGCAGACCATCGAAGCTATCCAGCACGCGAAAGCGGCGCAGGTACCGGTGGTAGTTGCAGTGAACAAGATTGATAAACCAGAAGCCGATCCGGATCGTGTTAAAAACGAACTGACCCAGTACGGGATCATCCCGGAAGAGTGGGGCGGTGAAAGCCAGTTCGTACACGTATCTGCGAAAGCCGGTACCGGTATTGATGACCTGCTGGACGCTATCCTGCTGCAGGCTGAGGTTCTGGAACTGAAAGCCGTGCGTAAAGGTATGGCAAGCGGCGTGGTTATCGAATCCTTCCTGGATAAAGGTCGTGGCCCGGTAGCAACGGTTCTGGTTCGTGAAGGTACCCTGCATAAAGGCGATATCGTACTGTGTGGCTTTGAGTACGGTCGTGTGCGTGCAATGCGTGACGAACTGGGTCGTGAAGTAAGCGAAGCCGGTCCGTCCATTCCAGTCGAAATTCTCGGTATGTCCGGTGTTCCTGCTGCGGGTGATGAAGCGACTGTTGTTCGTGACGAGAAGAAAGCGCGTGAAGTGGCGCTGTATCGTCAGGGCAAATTCCGCGAAGTTAAACTGGCGCGTCAGCAGAAATCCAAACTGGAAAACATGTTTGCTAACATGACCGAAGGCGAAGTTCATGAAGTGAACATCGTCATGAAGGCAGACGTTCAGGGTTCCGTGGAAGCAATTGCCGACTCACTGCTGAAACTGTCTACCGACGAAGTGAAAGTGAAGATCGTTGGCTCCGGCGTAGGTGGGATCACCGAAACCGATGCGACCCTCGCTGCCGCTTCCAACGCCATTCTGGTTGGCTTCAACGTTCGTGCGGATGCCTCTGCGCGCCGTGTGATCGAAGCAGAAAGCCTGGATCTGCGTTACTACTCCGTCATCTATAACCTGATCGACGAAGTGAAAGCGGCGATGAGCGGTATGCTGTCTCCGGAACTGAAACAGCAGATCATCGGTCTGGCGGAAGTTCGTGATGTCTTCAAATCACCGAAATTTGGCGCCATCGCAGGCTGTATGGTTACCGAAGGTGTGGTTAAACGTCACAACCCGATCCGCGTACTGCGCGACAACGTGGTTATCTATGAAGGCGAGCTGGAATCTCTGCGTCGCTTCAAAGATGACGTCAACGAAGTTCGTAACGGTATGGAATGTGGTATCGGCGTGAAGAACTACAATGACGTACGTACCGGCGATATGATCGAAGTGTTCGAAATCATTGAGATCCAGCGTACCATCGAGTAATCGACGCAACAGTGTCAGTCATGTAGGCCGGGTAAGCGAAGCGCCACCCGGCAAGAAATATCAAAAGGGGCTACGGCCCCTTTTTAGTCTGGAGAATTATTATGGCGAAAGAATTTGGTCGCCCGCAGCGCGTATCTCAGGAACTGCAAAAAGAAATTGCTATTATCCTGCAGCGCGAAATCAAAGATCCACGTCTGGGTATGATGACCACCGTTTCCGGTGTGGAAGTGTCCCGCGATCTGGCCTACGCCAAAGTGTTTGTCACTTTCCTCAACGACAAAGACGAAGCCTCTGTCAAAGCGGGTATTAAAGCATTGCATGATGCGTCAGGTTTTATCCGTACGCTGCTGGGTAAAGCGATGCGTTTGCGTATTGTGCCGGAACTGACCTTCTTCTATGACAACTCGCTGGTAGAAGGGATGCGCATGTCCAATCTCGTGACAAGCGTCGTGAAACACGATGACGAGCGTCGGGTGAATCCGGACGACAGCAAGGAGGACTGATGAGTCGTCCTCGTCGTCGCGGTCGCGATGTGCATGGCGTGTTGCTGCTGGATAAACAGCAAGGCGCTTCCAGCAATGATGTCTTGCAAAAAGTAAAGCGTCTCTATAATGCCAATCGCGCCGGGCACACTGGCGCCTTGGATCCTCTGGCAACCGGCATGCTGCCGATTTGTCTGGGTGAAGCGACGAAATTCTCTCAATATTTGCTGGATTCTGATAAACGCTACCGGGTGATTGCCCGCCTTGGCCAGCGTACCGATACCTCGGATGCAGATGGACAGATTGTCGAAGAACGCCCTTTGACGTTCACCGCAGAGCAACTGGCGGCGGCGTTGGAAAGTTTCCGCGGTGATACGCAACAGGTCCCGTCGATGTATTCTGCGTTGAAGTATCAAGGAAAGAAGCTCTACGAATATGCGCGCCAGGGAATTGACGTCCCGCGCGAAGCCCGGCCAATCACGGTTTATGAGCTGCTGTTTATACGCCATGAAGGTAATGAGCTTGAGTTGGAAATTCACTGCTCGAAGGGGACGTATATCCGCACGATCGTTGATGATCTGGGCGAGAAACTCGGTTGCGGCGCGCACGTTATTTACCTGCGTCGTCTGGCGGTGAGTAAGTACCCCGTCGAGCGCATGGTCACGCTCGAACAGTTGCGTGAACTGGTGGAGCAGGCTGAACAGCAGGCTATTCCGGCGGCACAACTGTTGGATCCGCTGCTGATGCCGATGGACAGTCCTGCGTCAGATTTTCCGGTTGTTAATATCCCGTCCGTTGTGGCTGCGTACTTTAAAAATGGTCAGCCGGTGCGTACATCGGCCGCGCCAAAAGAGGGACTGGTGCGCGTGACAGAAGGTGACGAAGCGAAATTCATCGGCATGGGTGAAATTGACGACGAAGGCCTCGTTGCACCGCGTCGTCTGGTTGTGGAGTATCCTGCGGTATAACGGCCTCTCCTTGCGGGAAGCTGCTACTGCGAGTAGAATATTGCCGCTTAACGTCGGGCTATGTATTTAACATCGTGCGACGTTAAACCTGGGGTCGCTGAATTAGAGATCGGCGCCCTTTCATTTTTTTTATTATTGGAGTTTAAAATGTCTCTAAGCGTTGAAGCTAAAGCAAAAATCGTTTCCGAGTTTGGTCGTGGTTCTAACGACAGCGGTTCTACCGAAGTTCAGGTTGCACTGCTGACTGCTCAGATCAACCACCTGCAGGGTCACTTTGCAGAGCACAAAAAAGATCACCACAGCCGTCGTGGTCTGCTGCGCATGGTTTCTCAGCGTCGTAAACTGCTCGACTACCTGAAACGTAAAGACGTTGCACGCTACACTGCGCTGATCGAGCGTCTGGGTCTGCGTCGCTAAGTCTGGCGAGTTTCAAGAAGGGGCCTTCAAGGCCCCTTTTTTCAACCAGGCGGCAGCAATTGGCAGTAAACTAATGTATTGTTGCCATGTATGATCTTCGTTGCAGAGGTTCGCGCGGCTAATGAGAGGCTTTATCCGCAATGGGGCGGGTCAGGGTTGTCATTAGTCGCGAGGATGCAAGAAGGTCCGGTTAAATACTCAGCACGCCAGCGGTGTGCTGATATTCATTAAGAAAGGATAGAATTTTGCTGAATCCGATCGTTCGTAAATTCCAGTATGGCCAGCACACCGTCACACTGGAAACCGGCATGATGGCCCGTCAGGCCACCGCTGCCGTAATGGTAAGCATGGATGACACCGCAGTATTTGTTACCGTTGTCGGCCAGAAAAAAGCGAAACCAGGTCAGGACTTTTTCCCACTGACCGTTAACTATCAGGAGCGTACTTACGCTGCGGGTAAAATCCCTGGTGGTTTCTTCCGTCGTGAAGGCCGTCCGAGTGAAGGCGAAACCCTGATTGCGCGTCTGATTGACCGCCCGGTTCGCCCGCTGTTCCCGGAAGGCTTCGTGAACGAAGTTCAGGTTATTGCCACTGTCGTTTCCGTCAACCCGCAGGTTAACCCGGACATCGTATCGATGATCGGTGCCTCTGCTGCGCTGTCTCTGTCTGGTATCCCGTTTAACGGCCCAATCGGCGCTGCTCGTGTTGGTTACATCAACGACCAGTATGTGCTGAACCCGACTCAGGAAGAGCTGAAAGCCAGTAAGCTGGACCTGGTTGTTGCCGGTACTGAAGCGGCAGTGCTGATGGTTGAATCTGAAGCAGAACTGCTGAGCGAAGACCAGATGCTGGGTGCGGTGGTATTTGGCCACGATCAGCAGCAGGTTGTTATCCAGAACATCAACGAGCTGGTGAAAGAAGCCGGCAAACCGCGTTGGGACTGGCAGCCGGAAGCAGTAAACGAAGCGCTGAACGCGCGTGTTGCTGCGCTGGCGGAATCACGTCTGAGCGATGCCTACCGCATCACTGATAAACAAGAGCGTTATGCTCAGGTTGACGTGATTAAGTCTGAAACTATCGCTACGCTGGTTGCCGAAGACGAAGCGCTGGACGCTAACGAGCTGGGTGAAATCCTGCACGCTATCGAGAAAAACGTTGTGCGTAGCCGCGTACTGGCTGGTGAACCGCGTATCGATGGCCGCGAAAAAGACATGATCCGTGGTCTGGACGTTCGCACCGGCGTATTGCCGCGTACTCACGGTTCCGCACTGTTCACCCGTGGTGAAACTCAGGCGCTGGTGACTGCAACGTTGGGTACCGCACGTGATGCACAGATCATCGACGAACTGATGGGCGAGCGTACTGACTCCTTCCTGTTCCATTACAACTTCCCTCCGTACTCCGTAGGCGAAACCGGGATGGTGGGTTCACCAAAACGCCGTGAAATTGGTCACGGTCGTCTGGCGAAACGTGGCGTACTGGCAGTGATGCCGGATGCAGAAAAATTCCCGTACACCGTGCGTGTGGTTTCTGAAATCACCGAATCTAACGGCTCCTCCTCCATGGCATCTGTGTGCGGCGCATCTCTGGCGCTGATGGACGCAGGCGTGCCGGTGAAAGCGGCTGTTGCCGGTATCGCAATGGGTCTGGTGAAAGAAGGCGACAACTTTGTTGTTCTGTCCGATATCCTGGGCGATGAAGACCACCTGGGCGATATGGACTTCAAAGTTGCGGGTTCCCGCGATGGTATCTCTGCGCTGCAGATGGATATCAAAATTGAAGGTATCACCAAAGAGATCATGCAGGTTGCGCTGAATCAGGCGAAAGGCGCACGTCTGCATATTCTGGGCGTGATGGAGCAGGCGATTAACGCGCCGCGCGGCGATATCTCTGAATTTGCACCGCGTATCCATACTATCAAGATCAATCCGGACAAGATCAAAGACGTGATCGGTAAAGGCGGCTCCGTAATTCGTGCGCTGACCGAAGAAACCGGCACGACTATTGAAATCGAAGATGACGGTACTGTGAAAATCGCAGCAACCGACGGCGATAAAGCAAAACACGCTATCCGTCGTATCGAAGAGATCACTGCTGAGATCGAAGTTGGTCGTATCTACAATGGTAAAGTGACCCGTATCGTCGACTTTGGCGCATTTGTTGCCATTGGTGGCGGTAAAGAAGGTCTGGTGCATATTTCTCAGATCGCTGACAAGCGTGTTGAGAAAGTGACCGACTATCTGCAGATGGGCCAGGAAGTGCCGGTGAAAGTTCTGGAAGTTGATCGCCAGGGCCGTATCCGTCTGAGCATTAAAGAAGCAACTGAGCAAACTCAGCCTGCTGAAGCGGCAGAAGCGCCGCAGGCAGAGCAGGGCGAGTAAGGTTGCCTTTGCCCTCCGCCTATGCGGAGGGCGTATTAGCAGGCAGGACGCCATGTTTGCAGCCGGGGGACAGGACGTTCATCCAATAGTTGTCTTCGGGAGTGGGAAATGAAGCCTTTTTTGCGCTGGTGTTTCGTTGCGACAGCTTTAACGCTGGCAGGATGCAGCAACTCTGCCTGGCGTAAGAGCGAAGTCCTCGCGGTGCCATTGCAACCGACTTTGCAGCAGGAAGTGATTCTGGCACGCATGGAACAAATTCTTGCCAGTCGGGCTTTAACCGATGACGAACGCGCACAGCTTTTATATGAGCGCGGAGTATTGTATGATAGCCTCGGTTTAAGAGCCCTGGCGCGGAATGATTTTTCACAAGCGCTGGCGATTCGACCCGATATGCCTGAAGTATTCAA
Source organism: Kosakonia sp. N21 (assembly GCF_050587465.1). Classification (NCBI taxonomy): domain Bacteria; kingdom Pseudomonadati; phylum Pseudomonadota; class Gammaproteobacteria; order Enterobacterales; family Enterobacteriaceae; genus Kosakonia; species Kosakonia sp. N21. The sequence continues at coordinate 95,038 of NZ_JBOBHR010000011.1, forward strand.
TTACTTAGGCATTTATTTAACGCAGGCAGGCAATTTTGATGCTGCCTATGAAGCGTTTGATTCTGTACTTGAGCTTGATCCAACTTACAACTACGCGCACTTGAATCGCGGCATTGCCTTGCATTACGGCGGTCGTAATAAGTTAGCGCAAGATGATCTGCTGGCGTTTTATCAAGACGATCCTAATGATCCTTTCCGCAGTCTGTGGCTTTACATCGTTGAGCGGAAGCTCGATGAGAAGCAGGCTAAAGAAGCACTGAAACAGCGCTTCGAAAAATCGGACCAGGAACAGTGGGGATGGAACATTGTCGAGTTCTACCTCGGCGACATTAGCGAAGCAACGCTAATGGATCGCCTGAAGGCAGACGCAACGGATAACACCTCGCTCGCTGAGCATCTCAGTGAAACCAACTTCTATTTAGGTAAGTACTACCTAAGTCTGGGGGATAAGGACAGCGCCACGGCACTGTTCAAACTAGCGGTTGCTAACAACGTACATAACTTTGTTGAGCACCGTTACGCATTGTTGGAATTAGCGCTCTTGGGCCAGGAGCACGACGACCTGGCAGAATCGGACCAGCAATAGCTGACGAACATATCAGCCCGTAATCTTTTTTGATTGCCATCACCTTCACGGGTGAGGGCTTTATTGTTCGTTAATTAACCTACTTTGAGCCGGTTCACACTTTTCAATGAAAATTGCTAATCTTTTTCACGATGAGTTATGTAGACTGGCCGCCAATGACATAGAGGCACTTGTACTACATGGCTGAATTCGAAACCACTTTTGCAGATCTGGGCCTGAAGGCTCCTATCCTTGAAGCCCTTAACGATCTCGGTTACGAAAAACCATCTCCGATCCAGGCTGAGTGCATTCCGCACCTGCTTTCTGGTCGTGACGTGCTGGGTATGGCCCAGACTGGTAGCGGTAAAACCGCAGCGTTTTCCCTGCCACTGCTTAACAACATCGATCCGGACCTGCGTGCGCCGCAGATCCTCGTGCTCGCTCCGACCCGCGAACTGGCGGTTCAGGTCGCTGAAGCGATGACCGATTTCTCTAAACATATGCGCGGCGTAAACGTGGTTGCTCTGTATGGCGGCCAGCGTTATGACGTGCAATTACGCGCCCTGCGTCAGGGGCCGCAGATCGTCGTCGGTACGCCGGGTCGTCTGTTGGATCACCTGAAACGCGGTACGCTGGATCTCTCTAAACTGAGCGGTCTGGTACTGGATGAAGCCGACGAAATGCTGCGTATGGGCTTTATCGAAGACGTAGAAACCATCATGGCGCAGATCCCGGAAGGTCATCAGACCGCGCTGTTCTCTGCAACCATGCCGGAAGCTATTCGTCGCATCACTCGCCGCTTTATGAAAGAGCCGCAGGAAGTGCGCATTCAGTCCAGCGTTACCACGCGCCCGGACATCAGCCAGAGTTACTGGACGGTGTATGGCATGCGTAAAAACGAAGCGCTGGTTCGCTTCCTTGAAGCGGAAGATTTTGATGCGGCGATCATTTTCGTGCGTACCAAAAACGCAACGCTGGAAGTGGCCGAAGCGCTGGAGCGTAACGGCTATAACAGCGCCGCGCTGAACGGCGACATGAACCAGGCGCTGCGTGAGCAGACTCTGGAACGTCTGAAAGATGGTCGTCTCGATATCCTGATTGCGACCGACGTTGCGGCTCGTGGTCTGGACGTTGAACGCATCAGCCTGGTTGTCAACTATGACATCCCGATGGATTCTGAATCCTACGTTCACCGTATTGGCCGTACCGGTCGTGCGGGTCGCGCCGGTCGCGCGCTGCTGTTCGTTGAGAACCGCGAACGCCGTCTGCTGCGCAATATCGAACGTACGATGAAGCTGACCATTCCGGAAGTGGAACTGCCGAACGCAGAGCTGTTGGGCAAACGCCGTCTGGAAAAATTCGCCGCGAAAGTACAGCAGCAGCTGGAAAGCAGCGATCTGGACCAGTACCGTGCGCTGTTGGCGAAAATCCAGCCTTCTTCTGAAGAAGAGATGGATATCGAAACGCTGGCCGCTGCACTGCTGAAAATGGCGCAGGGCGAACGTCCGCTGATCCTGCCGCCGGATGCGCCGATGCGTCCGCGTCGTGAATTCCGCGAGCGCGATGATCGTTTTGAACGCCGTGGCGATCGTAACGATCGTGGTCCGCGTGGCGACCGTCCGGAACGTGGTGGTGAAGATCGTCCGCGTCGCGAGCGTCGTGATGTTGGCGAAATGGAACTGTACCGTATTGAAGTGGGCCGTGATGACGGTGTTGAAGTTCGTCATATTGTTGGCGCTATCGCTAACGAAGGCGACATCAGCAGCCGCTACATCGGTAACATCAAACTGTTTGGCACCCACTCCACTATCGAGCTGCCGAAAGGCATGCCGGGCGAAGTTCTGCAGCACTTTACCCGCACGCGTATTCTGAACAAGCCGATGAATATGCAACTGTTGGGCGATGCGCAGCCGCGTGAGCGTAGCGAACGTCGCGGTGGTGGTGAGCGTCGTGGCGGTGGCTTCGGTGGCGAGCGTCGTGAAGGCGGTCGCGGTGGTGAAGGTCGCCGTTTCAGCGGCGAGCGTCAGGAAGGTCGTGGTTTCGGTGGCGAACGTCGCGCACCGCGCCGTGATCGTGACGACAGCGCTCCACGTCGTCGTAACGATGCGTAATTAACGCTGATTATTCTGCGTTACAGGTCGTAAAGAAAAAGATACAGCCCCGATCGAAATGATTGGGGCTTTTTTTATCTGTAATGTACTCCTGTACTGGTACAATGCAGCGGTTCTATTTCCGGCATTGCATGACCACAGGAGAATTTTTCAGATGTCGACACTGACAACCACACAGGCTTCCCCTTCGCTGCTCGGCGGGGTGGTGATTATCGGCGGTACGATCATCGGCGCAGGCATGTTTTCGCTGCCAGTGGTGATGTCCGGCGCGTGGTTCTTCTGGTCGCTTCTGGCGCTCGTTTTTACCTGGTTTTGCATGTTGCACTCCGGGTTGATGATCCTCGAAGCGAACCTGAACTATCGCAGCGGTGCGAGCTTTGACACGATCACCAAAGATCTGCTGGGTAAAGGCTGGAACCTGGTGAATGGCGTCTCCATTGCTTTTGTGCTTTATATCCTGACCTACGCCTATATTTCGGCCAGTGGTTCAATTCTGCATCACACCTTCTCAGAGCTGTCACTTAATGTTCCGGCGCGGCTGGCGGGATTCTGCTTTGCACTGGGAGTGGCATTTATTGTCTGGCTCTCAACCCATGCAGTTAGCCGGATGACCGCGATTGTGCTGGGTGCGAAAGTGATCACGTTCTTCCTGACCTTCGGTAGCTTGCTCGGGCATGTGCAGCCCGCCACGCTGTTGAATGTGGCGCAAAGCAACACCTCCTATACGCCGTACTTATTGATGACCCTGCCTTTCTGTCTGGCGTCGTTCGGTTATCACGGCAATGTACCGAGCCTGATGAAGTACTACGGTAAGGATCCGCGCACCATCATCCGTTGCCTGGTCTACGGAACGCTGCTGGCGCTGGGGCTGTACGTTATCTGGCTGCTGGTGACCATGGGCAATATTCCGCGTCCGGCGTTTATCGACATCGCGGCAAAGGGCGGAAACATTGATGTGCTGGTACAGGCGTTGAGCGGCGTGCTGAACAGCCGCAGTCTGGATCTGCTGCTGGTGATTTTCTCGAATTTTGCCGTCGCCAGTTCTTTCCTTGGGGTTACGCTGGGGCTGTTTGACTATCTGGCGGATTTGTTCAACTTTGACGACTCTCCGCTGGGGCGTTTTAAAACCGCACTGCTGACATTCACGCCACCGATCATTGGCGGTGTGCTCTGGCCGAATGGGTTTTTATACGCCATTGGGTATGCGGGTCTGGCCGCGACCATCTGGGCAGCTATTGTGCCGGCGTTACTGGCGAATGCGTCCCGCAAACGCTTTGGTAGCCCGATTTTTCGCGTTTGGGGCGGTAAGCCAATGATTGTATTAATCCTGCTGTTTGGCGCAGGCAACGCGGCGGTGCATCTGCTTTCCAGCTTTAATCTGTTGCCGGTTTACCAGTAGCATAAAGCCGGGCGGCGCGGCTGACTGGCCTGCGCCACCCGGTGAAACGCTAACCCAGAAGTTCTTCTTTCACCTGCATGGCCAGCTCAAATGAATGCAGCCGCGCTTGGTGATCAAAAATCTGCCCATTAACCATAATCTCGTCTGCATCCGTTTCCCGCAGAATGGATTCGAGACCGTGGCGCACCTTTGCCTTATCGCCTACCAAAGACATGCTTAGCGCCTGTTGCACACCGTACTGCTCCGACGGTGACCAGAATTGATCCATACTCTGGATCGGCGGCGGCAGCTGTGCACTTTCGCCACGGCGCAGTTTCACAAAGGCCTGCTGCATGGAGGTAAACAGGAATTCCGCATCGCGGTTGCTGTCGGCGGCGACAATATTGATGCACACCATCGCGTACGGTTTTTCCAGCCGCTCCGAAGGTTTGAAATTGGAGCGGTAGAGATGCAGCGCCTGGAGCAGCATATCCGGCGCAAAATGCGAGGCAAACGCAAACGGCAGACCAAGCTGTGCAGCCAGTTGTGCGCTATACAGGCTGGAACCCAGCAGCCAGACCGGGATCTTCTCGCCATAGCCTGGCACCGGGCGTACGTGTGGATTCGGATCGCGGGCATCAAACCAGTCCACCAGTTCTGCCACATCACGCGGGAAGTTATCAATATCGCCGCTCATATGGCGACGCAGTGCCATCATTGTGCGCTGATCGCTACCCGGTGCGCGACCCAGTCCAAGATCAATACGGCCAGGATAAAGCGTATTCAGCGTGCCGAACTGCTCTGCGATCACCAGTGGTGAATGATTTGGGAGCATAACGCCGCCGGAACCCAGATGCAGAGTTTGCGTATTCGCCGCCAGATAGCCGATCAACACCGAGGTCGCCGCGCTGGCGATACCGGTCATATTATGGTGCTCCGCCAGCCAGTAACGGTGATAACCGCGCTTTTCGGCGAGTTTTGCCAGATCCAGCGAGTGCGTAAACGCCTCGCGGGCGCTGGAATGTTGCGGGATCGGCGCCAGATCGAGCACCGAAAAGGGAATGGTTTTATCAGACATAAAAACTCACTTTGCTACAGCATCGTCATCAGATTGAAGGTCTTCTTCCAGCCTGGCGCAATGTGCCGCGCCCGGCCAGAAAAGCTGCAACTTTTATAGTGCATTAACCTTTGCTGATAGCTGTTAACAACTTGAGCCTTTTTACTGTTGCAGCGCCAGGCCCGGTAGCCTGCGCCAGTAGCCGTTACAGTCGCTGTTTGACGCCAGCGGCAACGGTGATGCGCCGGTTTCATTGCGACGAAACGCATCGAGCATGGCAAACGTGTCATTACCCATCGGCGACAGACGCACCACGTCCACAATCCCGTTCATGGATGTCAGTTCATTGCCGAGATTGTAGACATAGCCGCTCATGGTCTGGATGCCATTGAGCACAAACACCTGCTGATTTTCCTGCGACAGCATGCTGCGCCCGTTCGGGTATTTGATACAGCAGGTTTCGCATTCGTCTTTCGGTCGGTCTTCCGAACGTGCCGTAAAGCAGCGCGCGGAGTAGGCCAGCGGCAAATGACCGTAGCTGAGCACTTCCACTTCAAATTGTTGACGGATGCCCAGCGCATCGCACTGATCGAGCAGGTTAATCAGCCAGTCGCGGGAAAGCTCCACCGGCATGCACCAGCGCACCATGCCTTGCTTCAGCAACAAGCGTAACGTCACTGCGTTATAGCAGTTGAGCGCATGCCCGGCGACAAACGGCAGCTTGCGGTCAGCGCACATATTCACCACGCCCAAATCGCTGGCTTCCAGCAGGAATTCGCCGTTATCGACATAGCGTTTGAGTTCGTTCAGCTCGGATGACGCTTGCACCAGCGCAAGAGTGGAAAGCACCACCTGTTTGCCGCTGGTTGCCAGTTCCTTCGCCATATCCAGCCAGTCGCCGACTTTGGTGGCGCGGCGCTTGCTGCAAACGGCTTCGCCAAGATAGATAACATCGGCGGTGCTGTTTGCCGCCTGGCGATAAAAGTCTTCCAGCGTCTCTTTTGACCAGTAGTAAAGCACCGGTCCTAATGAATATTTCATGTTCTACCTACTGCCATTTACGGTGGTACGCGCCAAGGGTGGTTTGCGTACCTTCAGACATCGATCCCAGCGTGTCCATCCACGCGGGCTGCGGCACGAAATTTTGCGGGGAAGCCATGCAGCGATCGATTGCCTGACGCCACACTTTTGCCACCTGGCTAACATAGGCCGGGCTACGCTGGCGCCCTTCGATTTTTACCGAGGCGATGTTCGCCGCCAGCAGTTCCGGCAGCAGTTCCAGTGTGTTCAGGCTGGTGGGCTCTTCCAGAGCGTGGTAGCGCTCGCCATCCACCAGATAACGCCCTTTGCACAGCGTCGGGTAACCTGCGTTTTCGCCATCCTGGTAACGATCGATCAGCACCTCGTTGAGGCGGGATTCCAGCCCCTGCGGGGTTTGCTGCCAACGGACAAAGCGCGCCGGGGAGCATGCGCCCACGGTATTCGGCGATTCACCCGTCAGGTAAGAGGAGAGGTAGCAGCGTCCTTCCGCCATAATGCACAGGCTGCCGAAGGCGAACACTTCCAGTGGCACGGGAGTGACGCGGGCCAGTTGTTTAACCTGGTGGATAGATAACACACGCGGCAGCACGACGCGGGCGACATCAAAGTGGCGATGATAAAAACGGATAGCCTCTTCATTGGTCGCAGAAGCCTGCACGGAAACATGGCGTTCAATGTGCGGATAACGCTCGGCGGCGTACTCCAGCATCGCCAGATCCGCCAGGATCAATGCATCGGCACCAATTTGCGCCGCCATATCCACCGCACGCTCCCAGCGTGAGTAGCCATCCGGATGCGCAAAGGTATTGATGGCAATATGCAGTTTGCGGCGATGCTGATGCACAAAACTGACCGCCTCCTGGAGTTTTTTCTCCGTAAAATTGAGTCCGGCGAAATGACGGGCGTTGGTGTCATCTTTCAGGCCGATATAGACAGCGTCGGCGCCGTTTTCGATGGCCGCCTTCAATGCCGGAAGGTTTCCGGCAGGGCAGAGCAACTCCATAGTGTATCCTGCAATCGGGGGCGCAGTGGCCCGGTCGTACCCCTGGGGGCGCTAATTGTTAACGAACTGGGATTTTAGTTAACCTGTCTGCGACAATTCTTGATTTGAGGCAGTTAAATGTGTATTGGCAATACCAATAATCGGGGCCGATTTATTGTGTAATTGTTGATTTGCGCCGCTATGTCATTTCACTGGTGTGGCAAAATAGCAGTCATTATCATTTCAGGGAGTAAAGCTCGTGTTGGAAAAATTGCGTTCACATCTTGTTCACTTTGGTCCGTCGTTACTGAGTGTGCCGGTTAAGCTGACGCCTTTCGCCATCAAGCGCCAGGTACTGGAGCAGGTGCTGCGCTGGCAGTTCCAACAGGCTCTGGCGGACGGAGAGCTTGAGTTTCTGGAAGGCCGCTGGTTAAGTATTCAGGTTCGTGATATTGGCCTGACGTGGTATACCTCTGTTGAGGACGGGCGGTTGATCGTGCGCGAATCGGCGGACGCCGATGTGAGCTTCAGCGCGGATGCCAGCGATTTGCTGATGATTGCCGCACGCAAACAGGATCCGGATACGCTCTTCTTCCAGCGCCGACTGGTGATTGAAGGGGATACGGAGCTGGGGCTTTACGTTAAGAATTTGATGGACGCCATTGAACTGGAGCAGATGCCAAAACCCCTGCGGGTGATGCTGTTGCAGTTGGCGGAATTTGTTGAGGCTGGCCTGCAAGCGCCGCCTGCAACGACACAACCTTCTGTAGGTGAGCCATGCTGATTAGAGTTGAAATTCCCATTGATGCGCCGGGTATCGACGCGTTGCTCCGGCGCAGCTTTGGCGGCGAGGGCGAAGCCCGGCTGGTGCACGATCTGCGCGAAGACGGTTTGATCACGCTGGGATTTGTCGCAACCGATGATGAAGGGCAAGTGATTGGCTATGTTGCGTTCAGCCCGGTTACGGTTGAGGGCGAAGAGCTGCAATGGGTCGGGCTTGCGCCGCTGGCGGTGGACGAACAGTACCGCGGGCAGGGCCTTGCGCGCCAGTTGGTGTATGAAGGGCTGGATTCGCTGAATGAGTTTGGCTACGCGGCTGCGGTGACGCTGGGCGATCCGGCGTTCTACAGCCGTCTCGGTTTTGAAAACGCGGCGCAGCACGGCCTGCACTGCCGTTGGCCGGAAACCGAAGCGGCGTTTCTGGTGCACCGCCTGGCTGACGATGCCTTAAACGGCGTACGTGGTCTGGTTGAGTATTCAGAGCACTTCAATCGCCTGTAACCGCAGGCGATAGCAAACTCTCCCGCAGCGCTTCGAATGCGCCATCTCCGGCGACGAGGCGCTCTTTCTGGCGCTTGGTCAACTGTTTGATTCGGTATTCCAGCCGCAGCGCGATCGATTTGTCCCCTACCTGCGCCGAAAAAACCAGCTCCAGCTCGCCTTTTCCCCGTAACGCTTTTGCCCCTTTTCCGTTTTGATGCTGCGCAAATCGGCGCGCGACATCGGTAGTAATGCCGGTGTAGAGGGCATTATCCGGCGTACGAATAAGATAGAGAAACCAGGGCGTCATGGCAGTATTCATTGTGTTAATGTGAACGGAAAAATAACACGAGGAAGGGCAAAAATGGAGACTCTTGCGGCCATTAATCGCTGGCTGGCAAAACAGCATGTGGTGACCTGGTGCGTGGCGAACAGGGGGGAGTTATGGTGCGCCAATGCATTTTATTTCTATGATCCGCACGCCGTGGCGTTTTATGTCCTGAGTGAAGACCAGACGCGCCATGGGCAAATGACCGGCCTGAAAGCGCAGGTTGCCGGTACGGTAAACGGTCAACCGAAAACCGTGGCGTTGATCCGGGGTGTGCAGTTCGCCGGGGAGATCCGTCGGCTGGATGAAGAGGAAAGCGCGGTACCGCGCGCGCAGTACAACCGTCGCTTTCCGGTAGCCCGCATGCTGTCAGCCCCGATGTGGGAAATTCGCCTCAACGAGGTGAAATTCACCGACAACACGCTGGGGTTTGGCAAAAAACTTCACTGGATCCGTGAATCAGGCACCCAGTAAACGCAGTGCTTCGCGGTTGAAAGCGGGCAAATCATCGGGGGTTCGGCTGGTGATCAGTTGATCGTTATCGATCACCACTTCCTGGTCATAAAACTCGCCCCCGGCGTTTTTCACATCCACAACGATGGGTTTCACCGCCGTCAGCTTACGGCCTCTCACCACATCTGCGCTGATCAGCAGCTGTGGGCCGTGGCAAATGGCGAAAACAGGTTTACCGGCGCTGATAAAGTCCCGCGTAAAGGTCACAAAGCGATCGTCTCCGCGCAGATAATCCGGTGAATGCCCACCCGGTAGCAACAGCGCATCAAAATCCGCCGGGCTAACGTCATCAATGGCTTTATCGATCACCACATCGGCTTCGCCTTTTTTACCGTGCACGGTTTTCCCTGCTTGTTTCTCAATGGTGATCACTTCATGCCCGGCTTTACGAAATTCCTGCGCCGGCGACGTGAATTCTGAATCTTCAAACTCGTCGGTGATCAAGACAGCAATTTTCTTGCTCATAATTCCTCCGTTGTTTTGGCTTCAGAGAGGCGAATTATCCATACTGATAATTCACCAGAACAGTAAGCCTGGTTCAGCGGGCGGGTATTGCAAGACGGATTCATCTGCAAAGGGGGAAGAGATGCAACGTATATTACTGACCGGGGCGACCGGTCTGGTGGGTGGGCATTTACTGCGGCTACTGATTAACGAGCCGCGCATCACCTCCATTGCTGCACCAACACGGCGTCCGTTGGGTGACGTCGCGGGCGTGTTCAATCCCCACGATCCGCAATTAACCGATGCGCTGGCGCAGGTCACGGAACCCGTGGACACGGTCTTTTGTTGCCTTGGCACCACGCGGCGCGAAGCGGGCAGTAAAGAGGCATTCATCCATGCGGATTTCACGCTGGTGGTGGACACGGCGATCGCCGGTTTGCGGCTGGGGGCGAAACAGATGCTGGTGGTCAGTGCCATGGGAGCCAATGCACGCTCTCCCTTTTTTTATAACCGGGTAAAAGGCGAAATGGAGAATGCGTTAATCGCGCAGGGGTGGCCTTCATTGACTATCGCCCGTCCGTCGATGCTACTGGGAGATCGCCAGAAGACGCGCTTTAATGAGTCGTTGCTGGCACCGCTGTTTCGTTTTCTACCGGGCAACTGGAAGTCAATTAACGCGCAGGATGTCGCGCTGGCGTTACTGACGCTGGCATTTTCGCCAAATACCTGTGGGGTACAGATCATCGGGTCGGCACAGCTTCGCGCCATTGCCGCTGAGCGTGCATTTGCAAAATAGCATTTCCGGCGTACTATTCGCAGGCTCAAACCACATTATCCCCGGGGAATGTTATGACTGGTCAGTCTTCATCTCAGGCGGCACCCCGCTTTCAGTGGTGGAAACCCGCACTGTTCTTTCTTGTTGTTATCGTTGGTCTTTGGTATGTGAAATGGCAGCCTTATTACGGCAAAGCCTTCACTGCTGCAGAAACACACAGTATTGGTAAATCTATTCTCGCGCAGGCCGATGCCAGTCCGTTTAAAGCGGCATGGGATTACGCAATGGTCTATTTCCTTGCCGTCTGGAAAGCCGCCGTACTGGGCGTGCTGCTGGGATCGTTAATTCAGGTGTTGATCCCGCGTGACTGGTTGCTGCGCACGCTGGGGCAAAAACGCTTTAGCGGTACGCTCTTTGGCACGCTGTTCGCCTTGCCTGGCATGATGTGCTCCTGCTGCGCTGCGCCGGTTGCCGCCGGTATGCGCCGCCAGCGCGTGTCGATGGGCGGCGCACTGGCATTCTGGATGGGTAACCCACTGTTGAACCCGGCCACGCTGGTGTTTATGGGGTTTGTACTTGGCTGGCATTTTGCTGCCATTCGCCTTGTGGCGGGACTGGTGACTGTCCTTGGCGTGGCGATGCTGGTGCAGGCGCTGGTGAAAGAGAACCCGCAGCAGGCGGATGCCGTAGATATCACGCTGCCGGAGCCGCAGGGAAGCTTTATGGCACGCTGGGGGACAGCGCTGTGGCAGCTCTTCTGGAGCACCATTCCTGTTTATATTCTGGCAGTACTGGTGCTGGGCGCTGCGCGCGTCTGGTTGTTCCCGCATGCGGATGGTGCTATCGACAACACGCTGCTGTGGGTGATTGCCATGGCGATTGTCGGTTGCCTGTTTGTCATCCCGACAGCGGCGGAAATCCCGATTGTGCAGACCATGATGCTGGCCGGTATGGGCATGGCACCTGCGCTGGCATTGCTGATCACGTTACCGGCAGTGAGTTTGCCGTCGCTTATCATGCTGCGTAAATCATTCCCGGCGAAAGCCTTGTGGATGACGGCGGGCCTGGTGGCGCTGTGTGGGATACTTACCGGAATGATTGCGCTGTTCTGATGGATGGCGGTCAAAGAAAAAGAAAACCCGGCAATGCCGGGTTTTTTGTTATCAATCTTAAACCACCTCCTGTGGAGGTGGCGATCGCGCATTACTTGATAAAAGTAAACGCGGTAGTGACGTGTTTGACGCCGCTGACGCGGCTAGCGATATCCGCCGCGGCTTTGCCTTCACGGTCGGTCACCAGTCCCATCAGGAACACTTCCCCGTTTTCCGTGGTGACTTTCACGTTAGACGATTTCACCTGGTCGCTGCTTAAGAGCTGAGAACGCACCTTGGTGGTGATCCAGGTATCGGAAGAGGCCGTGCCCAGACCAATCGGCTGACCCTGGCGGATCTCGTTAAAGACTTCGGTGGCGCCGTCAACGCCCACGGCAATCTGTTTTGCCCGGGAAGAGAGATCGGTGTTCGGCGCCTGGCCGGTCAGCAACACTTTCCCTTGATAGGCAGTGACGTTAATACGCGCTTCTTTCTTAATCTGTTCGTCTTTCGACAGCGCGCTATTCACGCGCAGTTCCAGTGTACTGTCGTCAACCTGGGTGCCCACGGTACGCGGATCCGTCGCGGCTTTGGTGCCCATTGCTGCGGAACCTACCACCACAGCGCCAACACAACCTTGTAACAGCAGCGCGGAAATAAGGACTGCGAGGGGCGTAAATGCCTTCATGTGTACTCCTTAATCATCCTGGTGAGGAAAAAGCGTGTTATCAATCAGATCGCATAAGCAATTGACCGTCAGCATGTGCATCTCCTGAATGCGCGCGCTGCGGTGGGAAGGAATACGAATTTCGACATCCTGCGGCCCCAGCAGACCCGCCAGCTCGCCACCGTCATAGCCCGTCAACGCGATGATCGACATATCGCGCGTTACCGCCGCTTCCACGGCCTTAACGATATCGCGACTGTTACCCCGCGTAGAGATAGCGAGCAGAATATCGCCGGTATGACCGAGCGCCCGAACCTGCTTGGCGTAAATCTCATCATGCAGACGATCGTTTGCTATTGCCGTTAAGACCACATTATCGGTATTAAGTGCAATGGCAGGTAAACTGGGGCGTTCTGTTTCAAAACGGTTGATCATGCTGGCAGCAAAATGCTGTGCGTTGGCGGCAGACGTGCCATTGCCACAACAGAGGATTTTGTTGCCGTTAAGCAGGGAGTGGACCATCGTCATGGCGGCGCGGGAAATGGCGTCAGGCAATGCTTCCGCCGCCGCAATTTGCGTTTGAATGCTTTCCGTAAAGCAGACTTTAATTCGTTCGAGCACGGTAATCCCTATAATTCAGCAATTATGAGTGGTCGTTAAAGGCGTTTTGTATCCACTCAACCTCATTTCCGGTGAAGGCTACCACATCAAACCGGCAATCCACAGTATCAAAACTCCCATTGTGCCGGGCGAGCCACAAACGGGCGGTATGCAGCAGTTTCACTTGCTTCGTCCGGGTGACGCTACTCAAGGCGCCGCCGAAACGGCCTGACCTGCGATAACGCACCTCGATAAATACGGTGGTGTGATTGTGCCGCATTATCAAATCAATCTCGCCGCCGCGCTCACGCACGTTGGCGGCGATAAACTGCAGTCCTTTGCTTTCCAGCCAGCAACGCGCTTTGGCTTCCCACGCGTCGCCGGTCTGTTTACGACTTAACTCGCCGGGACGATTTGCCCCTGCTGGTATTTGAGCCATGACAACTTCCTGTTGATCACGCAATCCTGAGTGGCGGTCAAATCGCCGGTATTGCCATTGAGTTCGAACCCTGGCACCTGACGCATTTGCGAGAAGTTATTCGCCAGCGACCAGGCATCAACGCCCATTGCATACAACCGCGCCAGTGAATAGTCATTGTTCACGCTTTTCAGCGCCTGCTGCATCAATGAGGGGTTGGCGCCAGCGAGCATCGGGATGTCGTTAAATTGCAGTCCTTCCATTTCAAGGCGGAAGTCCGGGCCAGCGCCGCCCTGCGCACTGCGGGAACTGGCATACAGCATCACGCCGCTCTGACTGCCGGTACGCATGGCGATCATCGGTTTGATCAGCGCAATTTCATCCTGTGTCGCCACGATATACGCCGCGTCAATGTTGCCACTGCCGCTGATTTGCGCATCGGTCGGCGGCGCAGGAATGTTCAGCCCACCAATGGTAACGCCCTGCTGTTTCGGCAGGCTGGAGAGCACCGGGCTACCGGTCATCGCAATGCCGGAACCGCTGTTAATCCCCATACGCAGCTCAGCGGTAGAGCCAAATTTTTGTGCCAGCACTACGCCGCCGCCCAGTTTTTGCCATTCTTGGGCAAAGGCGTTGCTGATGCGATCGCCCAGCGGGCTACGTGGGATCAGCAACAACGGCGCATGGCGACCTTGTTCGTGGATATGGCGCGCGGCATCGCGGGCTTCATCTTCCGGAGAGAGGGCGAAGTAGCAGATGTTGGCGCGATTCTCGACGTTTTCCGGCTGGTTGAGCGCCAGTACATTCAGCGTGGTGTGGCTGCGCATCAGCTCTTCAACGTTGTTTTTCAACAGCGGACCTACCACGATGCTGGCGCCATCTTGCTGCACCTGATTAAGCACCTGATCCATCGGCTGTGCGCTGGTGTCGTAAATTTTCAGCTCTACGCCAGGGTTTGCCGGTGCTGCAGCCACAGCAGGCGCGGCTACGGGCTGCGTTGCATTGGCATCTGCTGGCTGCGCCGTCTCTGCCGCAGGCGTGGTTTCTGCGGTTGCGGTTTGCGCAGCGCTGTCCGGCGCTTCAGCTTGTTGCGCATCTGGCGCGGCAGCGTCTTGCTGCGCAGACGCGTCAGTCAGGTCGTTGACATTGGTTTGTGATGGGCTCACTACCGGGCTGGTTGCTGCCTGAGCCACCTGTTGCGGTACTGCCGGGCCGGAAACCGCAGACACACCGTTTTTCGCGGCTTCAAAACCTTGCTGGATAGCCCGGCCGAAGACCGCAGCCTGGCCGTTTAATGGCAGCAGCAGGGCGATTCTGTTGGCGGATGCGGGTTTAAAGTTTTGCAGATTCGATAGCTGGCTCGGCAGGGTTTTCGCTCCCGGGTTTTGCGGGTAGCGCGTCTGCCAGTCGGTGATACCGGCTTTCAACATGTTCGGATCGTTACGGTTGTCGAACCACACGCGTTGCAGGTCAAGCCAGCCTTGCAGCGTAACTTCATCGGCGTTGATCACGAAGGCTTTCGCCTGCTCCTGATTAAAGGATGACAGCGCCTGCCAGGTGGCATCGATATTTTTCTGCTTCTCTTCCGGGGTGGTTAACAGCGGCTCCTGTGCAATCAATGCGCGCAGCAGCGTGAGCGACGGTTTACCCTGAGAGGCGGTGATGCCGATCTGCCAGTAACGAGCCTGTTGCGGTTGCTCAAGGTCGGCAGGATCGATTTTATTCAGTAGCGCCAGCGCGCCGGCAAAGTCCCGCTGCGCGAGTTTCAGTTCTGCAGAAAGCAGGCTGTACTCTTTGCGCTGGGTATCGTTCAGATCCTGCGGCAACTTGCCAAACAGCTCGCTTGCCTGCTGGGTTTTCCCCTCTTTCAGCAGTGCACGAATGGCGAGTAATTGCCAGTTGGTCTTGCTATCATCTGTGCTTTGCTGCATCTGCTGCAGGTAAAAAGCAGAATTAGCCTGCGTCGCGCCTTGCATATGCGCGGCGCTCTGGTCACCAGACCGGGTGCCACAGCCAGCAAACAGCAGGGCGGCCAGCACCACAGGCAGGCAGCGTGTGGCTTTCGAACGTAGAAATGTTGACGGTAGCATACTGTATCCAGTGATATTTTTTACGCAATGCTCAATATTAAATCGGCAATACGGATGAAACAATGAAACAACACGAATCGGCGGAGAATTCTCAGGGTCAGCTCTATATTGTACCTACTCCCATCGGGAATTTGGCTGATATTACTCAACGTGCGCTGACTGTGTTGCAAACCGTTGATTTAATTGCAGCTGAGGATACCCGTCACACCGGTTTATTGCTCCAGCACTTCGCCATTAACGCCCGTTTGTTTGCGCTGCACGATCACAATGAGCAACAAAAAGCCGACACGCTGGTGGCGAAACTGAGAGAGGGGCAGAACATCGCATTGGTGTCGGATGCCGGTACGCCGCTGATTAACGATCCGGGCTATCACCTGGTGCGCACCTGCCGGGAAGCCGGTATTCGCGTTGTCCCTCTGCCGGGGCCTTGCGCGGCCATTGCAGCGCTAAGCGCGGCGGGACTGCCATCGGACCGTTTCTGCTATGAAGGTTTTCTGCCCGCCAAATCAAAGGGCCGCCGCGATACGTTAAAAGCACTGGAAACAGAAAGCCGTACGCTGATTTTTTATGAATCCACCCACCGTTTGCTGGAAAGCCTGGAAGATATGGTCGCCGTCTGGGGCGAATCCCGTTATGTGGTGCTGGCGCGTGAACTGACCAAAACCTGGGAAACCATTCAGGGTTTGCCGGTTGGTGAGTTACTGGCGTGGATCAAAGAAGACGAAAACCGTCGCAAAGGCGAAATGGTGTTAATTGTGGAAGGCCATAAAGCGCAGGAAGACGAACTTCCCGCCGATGCGCTGCGCACGCTGGCGTTGCTGCAAGCGGAGTTGCCGCTGAAAAAGGCCGCCGCGCTGGCCGCGGAAATCCACGGCGTGAAGAAAAATGCGCTGTATAAATACGCGCTGGATAATCAAGAGTAACTCTGATGAGCCGCTACGTGCCCCCCTTTACCATTACCGCCGGGATCCTCAACCAGGTGATTGAGATTGGTGAGTTATTGGGGCACTGGGCGGCGCAATCCGGGCGTTCATCGCCGTTGCTACGTAAAAATAACCGTATTCGCACCATTCAGGCCTCGCTGGCAATAGAGCACAATAGCCTGACAACAGAGCAGGTGACCGCTGTTCTTGAAGGTAAACGCGTACTGGCCCCGGCAAAAGATATTCAGGAAGTTCGCAACGCGATAAAGGCCTATGATGCGATGCCCCGCTGGAAAAGCCACCGTGTTGATGATTTGCTGGAAGCGCATCGTCTTTTGACATATGGCCTGGTGGATAACGCCGGTCATTTCCGTCAGGGCAATGTTGGTATCTACCGTGAGACCCAGCTCATTCATATGGCCCCCCCGGCTTCACGTGTTTCACCTCTGATTAGCGATCTCATGGCATGGCTCGCCGCAACGGATTTGCCGCCCTTAGTCGCGAGTTCTGTTTTCCATTATGAGCTTGAGTTTATCCACCCTTTTGCGGACGGTAATGGGCGAATGGGGCGCTTGTGGCAGACCTTGATCCTGAGTGAATGGCGTTCTGAACTGGCATGGTTGCCGGTTGAAACCATCATTCACTACCAGCAAGAACGTTATTATCAGGTGTTGGGCGCGTGTGATAAAGCCAGCGATTGCACGGCGTTTGTCGAATTTATGCTGTCGGCGGTTAACGCGGCGTTAGTGGAAGGGTTGGATCCCGGTTTCAGCATGTCGGATAACGTGTCGGAAGACATGTCGGAAAAAAATATGCTCTTCAGCGGGGCGGAAAAGGCGCTCATCGACCTGCTAAAGACGCAGCCCCGACACAGTGCACTTGCGCTATCCCGTATCCTCGGGGTGAGCGCACGCACCGTGGAGCGTTACCTGAAATCGTTACAGCAAAAGGGTAAGCTCACCCGTATTGGTGCGAAGAAGGGCGGGTACTGGCAGGTAAAATAAAGTGCCAGGGCAGGCTAACGCCTGCCGCTCATCCGTTCGGTCAGCCTTAAACAACCAGCAATGCTTTTTCCACCTTGCGCAAGGCGGAGACATCTTTTTCGCTGATGCTGTCGTCGGTGATCACGCAGTCAATCTGCGCCATGGGCAGAACCTGATTAAAGCCCCGACGGTTGAATTTACTCGCATCCACCACCGCAACCACTTTATGCGCTGCTGCGGCCATCACCGCGCTAATGGAATAGCCTTCATTAAACGTGGTAATGCCATGGGTAGCATCAATGCCGTCGGCACCCACAAACATCACATCAGCGCTGATCCCCTGCAATGAGCGCTCCGCAATGGTGCCGTGCATGGAGTGCGTTTTATGGCGCACCGTGCCGCCGCAAACCACCAGGGTGATGTCTTTATTGTCAGAGAGTGCAAAAGCCGCAGGAAGATTATTGGTGATGACGGTGATATTGGTCTTTTTGGCCAGCGCTTCGGCAATCAGCATGGTGGTGCTGCCGCTGTCGAGGATCACTGTCATCCCTTCCTCTATCATGGCCGCCGCAGCCTGGGCGATGCGTTTCTTGGGATCGCTGGCCAGTTTGTAGCGATCTTCCAGCACCACTTCCTGGTTTTCGCTGTCCAGCATTGACGTGCCGGGTTTCGCCGCGCCGCCGTGGAAGCGAGTCACCAGCCCTTTTTCTTCCAGCAGGCGCAGGTCCGTACGGATGGTGACTTCTGAGATACCAAAGGTATTCGAAAGATCGATCACCAGCACACTTCCCTGCGCATTGACCAAATCGACGATCTTATTCCTTCGTTCAAATGAGTTCATATTGATTTGCCTGGTAATTAACTCCAGATAGTGTAATCGAAGGATTGCGAAAGTTGAACGCTGATGATCGAAAGTAAATGTGAGCCAGCTCAGGTTGCTGGCTCTTTCACTTAACCGAGGCGCAGCAGGATTTTACCCTGCATTGGCGCGCCATTAAGCGCCTGAACCGCCCGGGCGTAACTCTCCGGGTCGCCGCGATGGGCAATCAATGGCTCCAGCGCCAGGCGTTTTTCCGTCAGCAGCCGTGTTGCGGTTTGCCACTCTTCTCCAGGCCAGGGGCCGGAGTAGTTCATCCAGCTACCGACGATGGTCAGCTCTTTACGTAAAATCATGCCAAAAACCGGCGCGGTTAATGTCAGGTCATGGTGTAGCGTGCCCACCAGCGCCAGTTGCGCGCGCGGGCCGGCAATTTCAATCGCCAGTGAGACCGTTTGCGGTGCGCCTGCTGTTTCGAGCACTAACTGGTCGAAACGCGAAGTTTCCAGCGCGGCGAGAATGGTGTTAGCGTCCTGCTCCCGGCTGTTAAAGGTCTGCGTTGCGCCCAGCGCGGCGGCTAACTTGAGTTTGTCGGGATTGATATCAATCGCCGTGACGCTTTTTGCACCCAGCGCCCGTGCGCACTGCATTGCTAACAAGCCGATGGTGCCCGCGCCGATAATCACCACGTTTTTATTTTCACAGCCGCCCGCCAGATGAAAGGCATGCAGCCCGACGGTAATGGGTTCAATAAACGCGCCATCTTCAATCGTCATATTTTGCGGCAACTGAACGAGGTTAGCGCGGCGCACCACAACATACTCCGCGTTGCCGCCATCGCTGCGCGAGCCGACAAACTGATAGCGTTTGCACAGCGAAAAGTAGTGCCGGCGGCACTCCGGGCAATCGAAGCAGGGCAATAATGGCACACAGGCGACCGCATCACCGTTGTGCAAATCACTCACCGCCGGACCGCAGGCTTCCACATAACCGCTAAATTCATGTCCTAAGGTGATGGGGTAAAAATGTGCGCCGTTGGCGAAAATGCGCGGGATATCAGAGCCGCAAAGACCGGAACTGACAACCCTTACCTTGACGTCATCATCATGCTGTAGCTGAGGCTCCGGGCGCTCTTCAACGCAAACGTTGCCCTCAGCGTGAATAACCACTGATTTCATAACACTCTCCAGGAATGAACAGGGGGAGCAGGGTGCTCCCCCCGAATCAGGACGCGGTCTGGCTTTGTTGCGCCATTGCCGCTTTTTCTGCTGCCCTGAAGTGGCGCGCTCTGCGCCAGGTCAGCAGTACGCCCGCCAGATAAATTGTGGCGATAACCACGAATCCGACCACGTTTTGCCAGGTAAAGAGCTGGATTAACAGCCAGGTGAAGGGGGAGCCGCCCTGGTCCATTGACGCCACCATTCCGCCCGCTTTCAGCGCACCGGCATTGGCGGCCAGTTGCGTATGCAAACCAATGGTCTGGGTCGCAACCCACAGGGTAATGCTCATAATAATGACGCCGGAGATCAGCGTGCGGAACAGGTTGCCCTGATGCACCGCCACTGCCATCGCCACAAAGAAGCCGATCGTCGCCAGGTCACCAAACGGCAGTACCTGGTTACCCGGCACCAGCACTGCAATCAGAATGCTCAGCGGAATAAAGATCAGGCTGGCGGAAACCACCGACGTGTGACCAAGCAGCAGCGCGGGATCGAGGCCAATCAGGAACTCCTGGCTACCGAATCTGGCTTGCAGGCGTTTACGCGCATGTTTGGCAATCGGGGTCAGGCCATCCATGATCGGTTTGATCACCCTCGGCATCAGCAGCATGACCGCTGCGGTTTTCACCGCCAGTTGCAGTACGCCCTTCAGGTCATAACCCGCCAGCAGACCAATAACGATCCCCATAACGAAGCCAACGGTGACCGGCTCGCCAAAAGGCCCGAAACGTTTTTGAATATCATCGGCGCTAAAGTGAATACGGTTAAGCCCCGGGATTTTTTCGATAAGCGTATCAACCAGAACGGCAATCGGGCCAAGGTAGGCGGAGGTGCCGTGCGGAATGGCGATCCCTTCCAGACCAAAGAAGTCACGGGTATCTTTGGCAAACCAGTCACCCAGCTTGAAGACGAAAGCCGCATGGGCGACCACACCGAGAATGCCGATCCAGTACGAGCCCGTCGCGAGGTGCAGCATGGCGCCGGTAAATGTCATATGCCAGATATTCCAGATATCGACATTGACGACGCGGGTCATACGGGTCACCAGCATAAAGATGTTCACGGCGATGGCGACAGGAATCGCGACCAGCGCAATTTGCGATGCCCAGGTCATCGGTGACGATCCCGGCCAGCCCACATCAATAACATGCAGGTTAATCTGGAAATGCTCCGCCATCGCTTTTGCCGCAGGCCCAATAGAGTCGAGCATCAGGCCAATCACCAGGCCTATACCGACAAAACCAATACCGATATGCAGACCGGATTTAAAACAATCCCCGAGCTTCATCCCCAGCAATTTTGAGAAGATGATAATCACCACCGGCAGCATAACCGTGGGACCCAGGTCGAGGATGTAACGCATAATTTCGCTAAACATCGCGTCACCCCACGAGAATGGTCAGGATTTTTTGCTGCAATGCTTCGATGCCGACGCCAGAAATAAATGGCATGCCGTGCACCACAGGGATTTCGCCAAAGGTGCGATCGACCTTTGCGGTCGTGCAGATCAGGTCTGCGCCGTCCATATAGGTTTCGATCTCATTGACCCGGCACTGCACCAGATCGAGTTCAATATTGTTGGCGGCGCAGAGTTCTTTGATCTCTTCGGCAGCCATGGTGGAGGTCGCAACAGCGCCGCCGCAGGCGACGATCACTTTACGTTTCATAGGGTACTCCTTTTATTATCAATATGTTATTAAGCCTGCTGGCACTGCTCAGGCTCAAGGATCGTGTCCCGAAAAAGCGTCGCCAGGTCATCAGCCGGGGCCGTCAGCAGTGCATCCAGCGTGTTCGGGTTTTGCAGCTCACTAAATAAACGTCTTAATAACTTCAGTTGCGCGGCCGGGTTCTCGACGATCAGCGCAATAATCAACGAGACGGCGATCTCTGCATCATCATCCGCCTGCTGAAAATAGACCGGCTTATCCGGGCGGATCAGATACAGCGCGGCGGATTTTGCATGGGTTGCCTCACAATGCGGAATAGCGACCGCATGGTGCTCAAGTGCGATGCCGGTGGGATAGGTCGCCTCACGTTCCAGCAACGCCGCCGGGTACGTGTCATGCACCACGCCTTTCGCCAGCATCTCCTCGCCAATGTGCGCCAGTACGTGCTGGCGCGAGGTAAATTCAATTCCGGTACGGACAAAAAGTTGACTCATACAATCTCCAGACATCAGGCCGTTTCAGGGGCGCAGCCGTAGCGGTAAGCGCGCAATACATCCTGTATTTTGTCAATAATCAGGTTTTGTGGCGTCGCGGTGATCTCATTTAGTGACAAACGTTCGAACTGGACCGGCATAAACTGGCTGATGAGTCCCAATGGCAGCGTTGTCGCGTTAAGGTTGGCGAGCAGTTTTTCCACACTCTGGCGAATGCGCGGATGCGGCCAGTAGTAGCGGATGCGGTCAGAGAGGCTGAAGTGAATATCCACCATCGCCTGGCTAAAGGTCGGACGGTAATACTTCTTCCAGTACCCCGGTTCGTTGAGCATCACTTCATCGATCACTTCAAGCACGCGGCTGCGGTTTTCCGGCGCGATCAGCTCATTTTCCATTTGTGCGAGCGCGAAAATGGCTTCTCGCAGGGCGAAGGTTAATGCCGGGCCGACTTTCAGGATGGCGAAATGATCGCGAACCAGCGCACGGTAGGCCTGGCGCGACTGGTAGTCCGTGGAGTGGGCTTCGTACACCATGGGGGTTTGCCTGATCCAACCGGAGAGCGCTTCTGCCGCCTGCGATTGATAGTGGATAATCTGCGTATGATCGAACTCAACGCCTGGCTGAACCACAATGGCGATCACGCGCGTCATGGCTTCGTTCAGGCCCAGGGCGGCAAACGCAACGCGATGGGTTTCCAGCGTACGTGCGGCGTCTTCGACGCGTGTGACGTGAACGGTATTAATACTGCTGGCTTCGCCGCCGGGTACCGGCACTTCGGTGCCAATCACATAGGTCAGTGATTTTTTTAGCGCGTCACTGGCGGTTTCTTCTGCTGCCTGACACAGGCGTGCCGCGCGTTCGGCAACGACTTGCGGATCCAGCGGAACCGGGTCGCCAGCGCAGGACATAGAAGCGTCGAGATGAATTTTGCTAAACCCTGCGGCGACGTAAGCTTTGATCAGCGCGACCGATTTCTCCATTGCTGCATCAGCGCTCTCATTTTGCCAGCAGTTTGGCCCGAGATGATCGCCGCCCAGAATCAGACGTTCGAGCGGGAAGCCAACCTCTTTGGCGATGTTATGCGCAAAGTCACGAAAATCCTTCGGCTCCATACCGGTATAACCGCCAAACTGGTTAACCTGGTTGGATGTCGCCTCAATAAGTACTTTGTTCTGGCTGTGCAAATCAAAGCGCAGCGCCGCTTCAATCACTAACGGGTGAGCGGAACAGACGGAACAAATGCCGACGGGTTCTCCCGCTTTATGGCGGGCAATAATCTCTTTCACTTCATCCTCCGGTTATCACTAAAACAGCATCAATTCTGTGGGGGGTTACAGCTTTCCTTCACAGCCGCAATCGTGGATCACTTTACGCACCACATCTTTCATCGCTGCTTTGGCGGGAACCATGTAATGGCGTGGATCGCTGGCGGTCGGGTGCGACAGGAGATACGCCTTTAGCGCATCGGAAAAGGCGATTTTCAGTTCGGTCGCGACGTTGACTTTGCATACGCCAAGCGAGATGGCGCGGCGGATATCCGTGGTCGGCAGGCCTGATGCACCGTGCAGCACCAGTGGGATATCCACAGACCGACGGATCTCCGCCAGTCGGTCAAAATCGAGTTTTGGCTCGGCGGCGTATAAGCCATGCGCAGTACCAATGGCGACGGCGAGCGAATCAATACCGGTTTTCTCTACAAATTCCCGCGCCTGCGCCGGGTTGGTATAGAGCGTATCTTTCGCATCGACGATCAGGTCGTCTTCCTGACCGCCAAGGCGGCCCAGCTCCGCTTCAACACTGACGTCGTAGCGGTGGCAGTAATCCGCAACCGCTTTCACCAGTGCGCAGTTTTCGTCGTACGGGAGATGCGAACCGTCGATCATCACCGAGCGCACACCGGCTTCAACCTTTCCGGCGATATCGCTGAGCGTTTCATGATGATCGAGATGGATCGCCAGCGGTTGCTGGTAACTTTTCGCCAGATCGCTGGCGATGGCGACAATGTTGCCGACGCCGGCGTAGCTGAATGTCCCGGGAGTCCCCGCCACAATAAGCGGTGAACGCAGTTCCGCAGCGGTTTCGACCACCACCTGCAATGTTTCGAGATTGTGGATATTGAATGCCGGCACGGCGTAGCCTTCCCGTTGCGCCTTATTCAGCATTGCTTTTGTCGAAATGATATACATCCTTCCTCCGAAACCTTTCGTTTGTTTTCTTCGAAAGAAGATATAGGCTTTCGTAACGTTTTTTTGTGATTTAAGTCGGAAAAATGAAAGTTACGAAAGGGAAGGTAAGGTTGTGAAAGGTTTGCCAGGCAAAAAAAAAGCATGGCCGGAGCCATGCTTAAGGTTGAGGTTTACAACTTTTTTATAAAAATCAGGTCACCGGAGCCGGGTTAAATACCGCCAGCTGGTTGTGAAGACCCCATTGATCGGAGAAGGTTTTCTTCCGGCCGCTGGCCACATCAAGGATAAAGTGGAACAGCTTCCAGCCCACATCCTCGATAGTCTCTTCGCCCGTGGCGATGGTGCCGGCGTTGATATCCATCAGGTCGAACCAACGGTTTGCCAGTTCAGTACGGGTCGCCATTTTAATCACCGGTACAGCCACCAGGCCGTAAGGGGTACCGCGACCGGTAGTGAACACCTGAACAGTGATGCCGGATGCAACCTGTTGCGTCCCGCAAACGAAGTCGCTCGCCGGGGTTGCCGCGTAAATCAGGCCGCGTTTGGTCGGGCGCTGGCCAGGAGAGAGCACTTCAGAAATGGCGCTCTTACCGGATTTGGCAATCGAGCCCAGCGCTTTTTCCACCACGTTTGCCAGACCGCCTTTTTTGTTCCCCGGAGAAGGGTTGGCGCTGCGGTCGGTTTTACCCATGTCCAGGTAGTTATCGTACCAGGCCATCTCTTCCAGCAGACGTTTACCCACTTCTTCGTTGATGGCGCGCGGCGTCAACAGGTGGATCGCATCGCGGACTTCGGTCACTTCAGAAAACATTACGGTGCCGCCGCAACGGATCAGCAGATCAGATGCATAACCGACCGCCGGGTTTGCCGTAACGCCGGAAAAGGCGTCGCTGCCGCCGCACTGCATACCGACAACCAGTTCAGAGGCCGGGCAGGTTTCACGTTTACGCTGGTTGAGTTTCGCCAGATGGCGTTCTGCAACTTGCAGAATATCGTCGACCATGGAGCGGAAACCAACGTGATGCTCGTCTTGCAGACGCACAATGCTGGCGCTATCCACCGGAATAGACTGCACATCTTCAGTGCCTTGCAGCAGGCGTTCCGGCTGCAATTTTTCGCAACCCAGACCAATCACCATCACTTCACCGCCGAAGTTCGGGTTCAGGGAGATGTTATGGATAGTGCGAATCGGGATCACTGCCGCCGGTGCGTTGATCGCCACACCGCAGCCGTATAAGTGGTTCAGACCGACCACGCCGTCGACGTTCGGGTATTTTGGCAGCAGGTCGCGTTCGATAATCTTCACGACATAATCCACCACCCCGGCAACGCAGTGCACGCTGGTGGTCAGGCCGAGCAGGTTTTTGGTGCCGACGCTGCCGTCTGCATTGCGGTAACCTTCAAAGGTGTAACCTTCCAGCGGTGGCAGCGGCTCTGGCACTTTGGTCGCCAGCGGCAGCGTGTTCAGCGGTGGCGCTTTTGGCAGCTCGACCATGGACTCATCAATCCAGCTACCACGAGGAATATCGCGTACGGCGTAACCAATGACTTCACCATAACGCACGATTTCGCCATGATGCGGGATATCGACGAGGGCGACTTTATGGCCTTGAGGAATATGCTCAACCAGCTCGAGACCGTCCGGAAAACGCGTACCCGCCTTTAAGCCATTGTCATTAACGATGATAGCGACATTATCAGTGTCGTGTACCTTAATATAAAACGCCCCAGGCGATTGCTGTCTAATTTCAATGTCGGACATTGTCAAGTAATCTCCAGCTAACTATACGATGCATTACTCAAAGAGAGGAACCAATTCTTTATTCTGGAATAAATATCAGAAATAAAAATCTTGTTTGCTGAAATAAGAATGTCAGGAGTTCAAATATTAAAATGTGATCTAAATCACTTATTTTCGCGATTCCCCGTGTGGCGGGGCTGGATATTGCAAGATCTGTGCATCAGCGCCCAGGCTTATGTGCATATGCTCAAAATAATCTTTCTGGTCAATGTTAAAATTGAGCAACACACCAGTGTGTGGCATCATGTCGCTGATTATACTGAGGGCTATAAAATCGAAGTACCAATTATCTGATATTAAGTTTCGAGTGCTTAAATAAAATCGGATAATAAACAGCAAATATAATTATATTTTAAAAGTTAGCGGTGCCCGAGGAAATTAAAATGACTATTGAACATACCGTCGAGACAAAACGGGGTTTACCCACCCGTTATTTAATTCTGCTGATTATATTTATTGTCACAGCAGTTAACTATGCCGATCGCGCGACGCTTTCTATCGCCGGAACAGAAGTGGCGAAAGAGCTGCAGCTTGATTCTGTGTCGATGGGCTACATCTTTTCCGCTTTTGGCTGGGCTTATCTGCTGATGCAGATCCCGGGCGGCTGGCTGCTCGACCGCTTCGGCTCGAAAAAAGTCTACACCTACAGTTTGTTTTTCTGGTCGCTCTTTACCTTCCTGCAAGGTTTCGTCGACATCTTCCCGATTGCATGGGCCGGGGTGTCAATGTTCTTCATGCGCTTTATGCTGGGCTTCTCTGAAGCGCCTTCATTCCCGGCGAACGCCCGCATCGTGGCGGCCTGGTTCCCGGCAAAAGAGCGCGGTACTGCCTCGGCGATTTTTAACTCTGCGCAGTACTTCTCACTGGCGCTGTTCTCGCCGCTGCTGGGCTGGCTGACATTTGCCTGGGGTTGGGAACATGTGTTTACCGTGATGGGCGTGATCGGTTTTGTGCTGACGTTCGCCTGGGTGAAATTTGTGCATAACCCGACTGACCATCCTCGTATGACCCGCGAAGAGCTGGAGTACATCGAGAAAAATGGCGCCGTTGTGGATATGGACCATAAAAAAACGGACGACAGCAAAAACGCGGGTCCTAAAATGGATTACATCAAGCAGTTGCTGTGCAACCGCATGATGCTCGGCGTGTTCTTCGGGCAATACTTCCTGAACACCATTACCTGGTTCTTCCTGACATGGTTCCCGATTTACCTGGTGCAGGAAAAGGGCATGTCGATTCTGAAAGTAGGGTTTGTCGCTTCCATTCCGGCACTGTGCGGTTTTGCCGGCGGCGTGTTGGGCGGGCTGTTTTCTGACTATCTGATCAAACGTGGCTCCACCCTGACCGTGGCGCGTAAATTCCCTATCGTTGTCGGCATGTTACTGGCTTCAAGCATCATTCTGTGTAACTACACCGATAGCACAACACTGGTTGTCGCACTGATGGCGCTCGCGTTCTTCGGTAAGGGCTTTGGCGCACTGGGCTGGCCGGTCATTTCCGACGTCGCGCCGAAAGAAATTGTTGGGCTGTGCGGCGGTGTATTCAACGTGTTCGGTAACGTGGCGTCTATCGTAACGCCGCTGGTCATCGGATACATGGTTAAAGAGTTGCATTCTTTCAACGGTGCGTTGGTGTTCGTTGGCTGTTCAGCGCTGATGATGATGGTCTGCTACCTGTTTGTGGTTGGCGACATCAAACGTATGGAACTGAAGAAATAAGCAACAACTCATTAAGGTACAAAAGATGAATAACGATATCTTCCCAAACAAATTCAAAGCCGCGCTGGCGGCTCAACAGATTCAAATCGGTTGTTGGTCTGCGCTGGGTAGTCATATCAGCACTGAAGTTCTGGGCCTGGCAGGCTTTGACTGGCTGCTTCTGGACGGCGAACACGCCCCTAACGACGTGCTCACTTTTGTACCGCAATTAATGGCATTAAAAGGCAGCGTCAGCGCACCGGTGGTGCGTGTGCCGACTAACGATCCGGTGGTGATTAAACGCCTGCTGGACATCGGTTTCTACAACTTCCTGATCCCGTTCGTGGAAACGGAAGAAGAAGCGGTGAACGCTGTCGCTGCGACCCGTTATCCGCCGGAAGGTATTCGCGGGGTGTCTGTATCTCATCGCGCCAATATGTTTGGCACCGTACCGGATTACTTCCGCCAGTCTAACGCCAATATCTCTATCCTGGTGCAGATTGAAAGCCAGGCGGGCGTGGATAACCTTGATGCCATTCTGTCTACCGACGGCGTAGACGGTGTGTTTGTGGGGCCGAGCGATCTGGCTGCGACCCTGGGCTATATCGGCAACGCTGCGCACCCGGAAGTTCAACGTACGATTCAGCACATTTTTGCCCGCGCCAAAGCGCACAACAAACCGAGCGGCATCCTGGCGCCGGTTGAAGCGGACGCGCGTCGTTACCTGGAATGGGGTGCGACCGTGGTTGCCGTCGGTAGCGATTTGGGCGTGTTCCGTTCGGCTACGCAGAAACTGGCCGACACCTTTAAGAAATAACCAAACCACCATTAAAGAGAGAGAGACGCAATTATGACGATGAAAGTTGGTTTCATTGGCCTGGGCATCATGGGTAAACCAATGAGTAAAAACCTCATTAAAGCAGGTTACTCACTGGTGGTCGTGGACCGTAACCAGGACGCGGTTGCCGAAGTGATCGCCGCAGGCGCAGAAGCCGCTACCAGCGCGAAAGCCGTTGCTGAACAGTGTGATGTGATCATCACCATGCTGCCTAACTCCCCGCATGTAAAAGAAGTGGCGCTGGGTGAAGGTGGCATCATTGAAGGTGCGAAAGCCGGTACTGTGCTGATCGATATGAGCTCTATCGCTCCGCTGGCAAGCCGTGAAATTAGCGACGCCCTGAAAGCGAAAGGCATTGATATGCTGGATGCGCCGGTGAGCGGCGGCGAACCGAAAGCTATTGATGGCACCCTGTCAGTGATGGTGGGTGGCGATAAAGCGATTTTCGACAAATATTACGATCTGCTGAAAGCCATGGCCGGTTCTGTGGTGCACACCGGTGATATCGGTGCGGGCAACGTAACCAAACTGGCAAACCAGGTGATCGTGGCGCTGAACATTGCTGCGATGTCTGAAGCGCTGACCCTGGCAACCAAAGCGGGCGTGAATCCGGATCTGGTATTCCAGGCGATTCGCGGCGGTCTGGCGGGCAGCACCGTGCTGGAAGCGAAAGCACCGATGGTGATGGATCGCAACTTCAAACCGGGTTTCCGTATCGACCTGCATATCAAAGATCTCGCCAACGCGCTGGATACTTCTCATGGTGTGGGTGCGCAACTGCCGCTGACGGCTGCCGTGATGGAAATGATGCAGGCGCTGCGTGCGGATGGTCTGGGTAATGCCGACCACAGCGCGATTGCGTGCTACTACGAGAAACTGGCGAAAATCGAAGTCACTCGTTAACCAGAAGGGGCGTGTAACAGCGCCCCTGATCTCTTTTACATCAGCATCTTTCAGGCTGTTGACGGGCTTCGTATTGCCCGAGCCTGGGGGATGAAGTGCCTGGTTTGCGCGGCACTTTCAGGCTAACAATTATGAAAATCGTAATCGCCCCAGACTCTTACAAAGAAAGCCTTTCTGCCTCTGAGGTAGCTCAGGCGATAGAAAAAGGATTTCGGGAAATTTTTCCCGATGCTCAGTACGTTTCAGTTCCGGTCGCGGATGGCGGTGAAGGTACGGTTGAAGCCATGATTGCCGCCACGCAAGGCACTGTTCACACTGCGAACGTGACCGGCCCACTGGGTGAGAACGTTGAGGCCTGCTGGGGAATGTCTGGCGATGGCAAAACGGCTTTTATCGAAATGGCGGCCGCCAGCGGACTGGCGCTTGTCCCTCCTGAATTACGTAATCCTTTGATTACCACTTCGCGCGGCACCGGGGAACTTATTTTGCAGGCGCTGGAGCATGGGGCGACAAACATTATTATTGGCATCGGCGGCAGCGCCACGAACGATGGCGGCGCGGGTATGGTGCAGGCATTGGGCGCCAGACTGACCGACGCCAACGGCACGGAAATAGGTTACGGCGGCGGTAGTCTGATAAGCCTTAACGCCATTGATATTTCCGGGTTGGATCCGCGGCTGAAAAACTGCATCCTGCGCGTTGCCTGTGATGTAACAAATCCCTTAACGGGCGAGAAAGGCGCATCGCGCATTTTTGGGCCGCAGAAAGGTGCGACCGAAGCGTTGATCGTCGAGCTGGATCGCAACCTCGGTCACTTTGCTGATGTGATCAAAACATGTCTGCATGTGGATGTGAAAAATGTACCCGGTTCCGGTGCGGCAGGCGGCATGGGGGCTGCGTTGATGGCGTTCCTCGGCGCGGAACTGCGCAGTGGTATTGAGATTGTCACCCAGGCGCTGAATCTCGAAGAGCATATCCACGATTGCACGCTGGTGGTGACGGGAGAAGGTCGTATCGATAGCCAGAGCATCCACGGTAAAGTGCCGGTGGGTGTTGCGCACGTTGCCAAAAAATACCATAAGCCGGTTATCGGCATTGCCGGTAGCCTGACCAGCGATGTCGGCGTTGTGCATCAGTATGGGATTGATGCAGTGTTCAGCGTGCTGACCAGCATCAGTACGCTGGAAGAGGCGTTCCGCGGCGCGTTTGACAATATTTATCGCGCTTCACGCAACATTGCGGCCACCTTGCAGGTCGGAATGTTGACGGAAGGGTGACAGGCGCGCGCAAACCCTCTATACTGCGCGCCGAAGCTGACCAGACAGTCGCCGCTTCGTTGCAGTCCTCCTTCGGGGGAGACGGGCGAAGGGGAGGAAAGTCCGGGCTCCATAGGGCAGGGTGCCAGGTAACGCCTGGGAGGCGCAAGCCTACGACCAGTGCAACAGAGAGCAAACCGCCGATGGCCCGCGCAAGCGGGATCAGGTAAGGGTGAAAGGGTGCGGTAAGAGCGCACCGCGCGTCTGGCAACAGTTCGCGGCACGGTAAACTCCACCCGGAGCAAGGCCAAATAGGGGTTCACAAGGTACGGCCCGTACTGAACCCGGGTAGGCTGCTTGAGCCAGTGAGCGATTGCTGGCCTAGATGAATGACTGTCCACGACAGAACCCGGCTTATCGGTCAGTTTCAATTTTTCAGGTAAAAACCCGCTTCGGCGGGTTTTTGCTTTCTGCGGGAAAGAACGCGGCTCACCGGTCAGCATCGACTCTTATAAAGACGCCCGCAGGATAACGCCTGTGGGCGTCTTGCTTTCTGCTCCACTTAATCTGCATTGCTTCTAACATATAAATAATTAGCCCGTTGGTTGAGCGAAAAAAGCGTTACCATGTTCATGAAATATCGCCACTACCGCTACGGGAGCTGCTGTTGTCATGGAGCAAAAATCCTTAATCATTATTCAGGTGGGGACTGCGCCTGAGCCTCTGCGTGACGTTCATGGTGATATCCCGGACTGGTTTTGCCAGGCTATCGGCTGCTCGCCGGATGATGTGGATGTGGTGCGCGTATTTGAAGGCGAAACGCTGCCTCCGCCGGATGTTAGCCGGGCAGCCATCATTACCGGTTCCTGGGCGATGGTTTCGGACCGGCTCCCCTGGAGCGAGAAAACCGCAGAGTGGATCCGCGACGCGGTAGCGGTAGAGATGCCGCTGTTTGGCGTCTGTTATGGCCACCAGTTGATGGCCTGGGCGCTGGGCGGCGATGTTGAGTATCATCCCAAAGGTCGGGAAGCCGGAACGCAGACTGTCTATTTAAATGCGGCGGCGGCAAACGATCCGTTACTCAGCCATTTGCCGGCGACATTTCCGGCGCATTTGACTCACCGGCAAACCGTTACCCGGCTGCCGGAAGGCGCTTCGGTGCTGGCTTCATCTCTGCACGATAACCACCAAATTGTTCGTTATGGACCCCGTGCCGTCTCCGTGCAGTTCCACCCGGAAATGACACCCGAAATCGCCACCGATCTGCTGCGTCTGAACCGGGCAAATATTGAAAAAGAGGGCGTCGATGCCGACAGCTTAGTTGCCGGGGTTCTCCCGGCTCCCGGTGCAGCAGAGATCCTGCGGCGTTTCGTCCGCGATGTTACCGCGCGTAAGCTCGTCGTGCCGTCACCGGATGTGACCCAGTGAATGATCTTCCTCTGCGCCCTGTATTAATCGCGTCAACTCCTCACAGCGGATAATCATCCCGTCCTGTAGCGTAAAATGTGCCAGGACGTCGACATGTGATACCCCGCCTCCTTTCTTACTCACCGCCACGCGGTGGTGGGTTAGCACCTCCTGGTTTGCATGGGCTATGGCGATAATGGTCAGCTCAATCGCGTGTGTCAGTTGCTTAAGCCTGGCCATATGTTCAACAAAACCGCGGAAGTCCAGCGATTCCCCGTCTACATACTGGCGATACTGCGGCGAAAAGAACTCACGGATTTTGGCTTCATCATGTTCCGGGGTGCAGACAATAGAATGTAATGCCTGGGCAACGCGCTGAGAGACATCGGACATCGGTTGATCCTCATTGATTAGGGTAAGCAGAGGATATCGAAGCCGGACAACGGTATATTAACCGTAATCAGACATTAAATACGGTGAATCAGCCATGTTGATTGTGCACAGCCAGCGACTGACGCATCAAAGCAAACATATAACTGACTGGCACCAGCATGCGACCGGACAGCTGTTTTGCATCCAGCGGGGCATGATGATTGTGCAGACCGATCATGTGCAGTGGGCGTTGACGCCAGCGACTATCGGCTGGTTTCCCGCACATATGCGTCACAGCGCCTGGACCGTGGGCGACATCGATGGGATCAGTATGCAGCTTGACGGGGACGCTTTATCCGTGCAGGCGGGCGTCTGGCCTGCCGATCCGTTTTTGCTGTTGCTGATGGAAAGGCTCCGGCATCTTGTATCAAACCCGGCTGATCGGCAGCGACAGCGACACCTTCTGACGGTAATGGTTGATGAAATTGCACAGATATCTCCTGCGCCGCTGAAACTGATATTGCCGGAAGACCGTCGCGCCCGGCAGGTAGCTGAATTGTTATTAATGCAGCCCCACAACACGATCCGGCAAACGCAATTGGCTTCTCGCTTTGGATTGAGCGTTCGGACACTCAGCCGGTTGTTCAGCCAGCAAACCGGGCTGAGTTTTAGTCAGTGGCGGCAGCAGACGCGGATTCTGGCTTCACTGGAGTATTTGCTGAGAGGCGAGTCTGTCAGCGAGACGGCGGCGCAATGTGGGTATGAGAATGCCAGCGCGTTTATTGCTGCATTCAAGCTGCGCTTTGGCACAACACCGGGGGCGTTTCGTTTAAATAACGGTAGCTGATACGGGCGGCAGCGACAAGGGAAGGCATACAGACGTTCGGGCAAGACGCAGCCCCGGCGAGCACCGGGGCGGTCAGTCAGGCTGTGGCTTCTTCTTCCGCCAGCCGGATTTCGGCTTCGGCGACAATGGCTTCCAGCTCCGTCAACATCTCTTCAAACCCAAACGCGCGGGCGGCATCGTGGGAGGAGGATTGCGCACTTTCTGATAGGGTACTTTTGCTATTTCTGTTCATTGACTTACCTGCGTAACGCAACTATCACACCGGTAAATCTATCAGTAATGCACGTAAAGGCGTATCGGCAACCAGTGTTATGTTAGCCTCGTCACGAATAAACGCGCCGTCACCGCAGGTCAGGGCTTCCTTCGCTTCGCAGTGCGTTACCGCATGCACTGTCCCGTGAATGGATTGCAAATACGCCCGCGGGCCATGTAACTGAATACTCAGCTCTTCGCCTTTTTCCATCTCAATATGGTGCAGCCAAACCTGCTGACGCAGTTGCAAACTCTCCTGGCTGCCATCCGGCGAGGCCAGTAACTGTTGCGGTCGCGAGGTGATCATGACTTTCTGCACTGGCGGGTTTTCCCGTTCCGGGCAGGCATCAAGCCATAACTGCATACGCGTTAACGACTTATCTTTGCTCAGGTTATGTTCGCTGTAGCTGATGCCGGGCTGGGTGGCAATCAGCAATGCTTCGCCCGCTTTCGCCTGGATATGGTTGCCTTCGCTGTCGCGATATTCAGCTTCGCCTTCCAGAATCAGGTTCAGAATATCCACCTTCGGGTAGGTGCGCGGCTGGAAAGACGCGCCCGGGGCGAGGACTTCCTGGTTTAATACACGCAGTGAGGCATAGCCCAGAAGTTTCGGGTCAAAGTAGTGTCCAAAAGAAAAAGTGTAGCGGGCCTGAAGCCAGCCGAAGTCAGCTTGTCCGCATTGTTTTGCTGTACGGGTAGTAATCATAGTTATTGACCTCTCTTTACTTAAAACAATGTTAAAGGTATGGACGCTTCATTGTTAGCCAGATATTCTGCCCGGTATGTTCAAATTTCCTGAATGAGAACAAAAATGGCGAAAGAAAGGGCACTTACGCTGGAAGCACTGCGCGTAATGGATGCAATTGATCGGCGCGGGAGCTTCGCGGCGGCGGCGGATGAGCTGGGGCGCGTTCCCTCCGCGCTGAGCTACACCATGCAGAAACTGGAAGAAGAGCTGGATGTGGTGCTGTTTGACCGCTCCGGGCACCGGACAAAATTCACCAACGTCGGGCGCATGCTGCTGGAGCGCGGCCGCGTGCTGCTAGAAGCCGCAGACAAACTCACTACCGATGCCGAAGCGCTGGCGCGCGGTTGGGAAACGCACCTGACATTGGTGACGGAAGCATTGGTGCCGACGGTTGAGCTGTTCCCGCTGGTGGATCGTCTGGCGGCGAAGGCCAACACACAACTGTCGATTATCACTGAAGTGCTGGCAGGGGCGTGGGAGCGGCTGGAGCAGGGACGGGCGGATATCGTCGTCGCGCCGGATATGCACTTTCGATCGTCATCCGAAATCAACTCGCGCAAGCTGTACTCGGTGATGAATGTGTACGTTGCCGCGCCAGATCACCCCATTCACCATGAGCCAGAGCCGTTGTCGGAAGTGACGCGTGTGAAATACCGTGGCGTCGCGGTGGCGGACACCGCCCGCGAGCGTCCTGTACTGACGGTGCAGTTGCTGGATAAACAGCCAAGGCTGACGGTAAGCACCATTGAGGACAAACGCCAGGCGCTGCTGGCCGGGCTGGGCGTGGCGACCATGCCTTATCCGCTGGTGGAGCAGGATATTGCGGAAGGGCGTTTGCGGGTGGTGAGCCCGGAATACACCAGCCAGGTGGACATTATTATGGCCTGGCGGCGCGACAGCATGGGCGAAGGCAAAGCCTGGTGTTTGCGCGAAATCCCGAAACTGTTTGCCGGTAAATAAGTGACCGTTTTGCCAGGGGCGCCGCGGTCACATTCAGGCGAAGAGTTTGGGTTCCGGCCCGAAACGGTTCTCCTGGGGTGTTCCTTGCTGGCTGTAGAAAGCCAGCAGCGCCAGCCAGCCAATCACCGGAAAGAGCAGCAGCAATAACCAACGCCAGCTACGGTCGGTATCGTGTAAACGGCGAACCTGAACCGCAAGCGACGGCACCAGCACCAGCAGCTCATAAAGCAGGCTTAATGTGTGCCAGCCGATGATCCTGTCTACAACATGCAGTACGCCAAAGAGAATGAGATTGACCAGCGTGAACATCCAGAATTCGCGGCGATGCGCGCGCCCGCTGAAAGTGGCGTAGTTACTAAGCACTTTAAAATACCAGTCCATTCTCCACCTCGGTCAACGGTCAATTCGTTGTTTTCTAAGCGATCACTGTAAGAATAGACGGCAAAAAGAGAAACGGGTAAGCGCGGAAACAAATTTTCGGGCGCGCCGCGACGCGCCCGGAAGGATCAACCGAAACGACGGTCCCGGCCATGGGGTTCATCCAGGTTTTGCCACGGGCCGATAGAGATAATCCCGGTCGGGTTGATGGTTTTGTGGCTACGGAAGTAATGATGGCGGATGTGATCAAAATCGACGGTTTCCGCTATACCCGGCATCTGATAAATATCGCGCAGAAAACCGTGCAGGTTGAGATAGTCATTAATGCGGTGTTTGTCGCATTTAAAATGGGTGACGTACACCGGATCAAAGCGCACCAGCGTAGTCCACAGGCGAATATCCGCTTCCGTCAGGCGGTCGCCGGTCAGATAACGGTGCTGACCGAGGATCTGCTCCAGTCGCTCCAGCGCGTTAAACACATTCACCACGGCATCGTCATATGCCTGCTGGCTGGTAGCGAAACCCGCTTTATAGACGCCATTGTTGACGTTATCGTAGATCCAGCCGTTCAGCTCGTCGATCTGGCTGCGTAATTCTGGCGGATAGTAATCGCCTGCTTTCGCGCCCAGTCCGTCAAAGGCGGTGTTAAACATGCGGATGATTTCCGCAGATTCATTGCTGACAATGGTGTGACGCTGCTTATCCCACAGCACCGGTACGGTAACGCGTCCGCTATAGTGGGGGTCGGCATGCAGATAGAGCTGGTAGAGAAATTCATGCTGATACAGCGTGTCGCCGGTGGCGGCCGGGAAATCATCATCAAAGGTCCAGCCATTTTCCAGCATCAACGGGTTAACCACGGAGACGGAAATAAACGGCTCAAGTCCTTTTAACTTGCGCAGGATCAGCGTGCGGTGTGCCCACGGGCAGGCGAGAGAAACGTACAAGTGGTATCTGTTTTTCTCAGCGGCGAAGCCACCTTCACCGGAAGGCCCTGGCGCGCCGTCGGCGGTCAGCCAGTTGCGAAATGCGGAAACAGAGCGTTTGAATTTGCCGCCGGTGGATTGCGTGTCATACCAGGTGTCATGCCAGACGCCGTCAATCAGTTGTCCCATTTTGCTTCTCCTTCAGATAGCAAAAGCGAGGAGTAAACCCCTCGCTTTGCTGTGTTGGTACTTTTCAGTATAGAGCGCTTACCATTTTTTATTCAGCACGCGGTCGATGCTGATGGCGCCCGGACCGGTGATGCCCAGCAGCAGGAAGCCGCCAGCAATACTCAGGTTTTTCATAAACATCAGCGAGTTCATGCCTTCCGCAAAGTTGCTATGGAAGATAAATGCGGTCAGCAGCGTGAAACCGGCAGTAAACAGTGCAGTGGTGCGGGTCAGGAAACCGAACAGGATCGCCAGACCGCCGCCGAACTCAAGCAGAATGGTCAGCGGCAGGAAGAACCCCGGAACGCCCATGGCTTCCATGTATTGCTGAGTACCTGCGTAACCGGTGATTTTGCCCCAGCCAGCGGTAATAAACAGAATCGGCATCAGGATACGCGCAACCAGAAAACCAACATCTTCTAATTTTTTCATCTT
This sequence comes from Kosakonia sp. N21, assembly GCF_050587465.1. Taxonomy (NCBI): domain Bacteria; kingdom Pseudomonadati; phylum Pseudomonadota; class Gammaproteobacteria; order Enterobacterales; family Enterobacteriaceae; genus Kosakonia; species Kosakonia sp. N21. Next base: position 131,696 of record NZ_JBOBHR010000011.1, read on the forward strand.
TCTCTCCAGGGAACCACAATAGCGGCTGTAAGTAAATTTTGTGCAATTACCGGCGGATGCCGCGTGCTTGCTGTCGATGGAGAGGATATTAATCGCGACGGTGGCGGATTGTTAGCAAGGAAAACTGTCGAAATTTTTCAAAAAAACTGAGTAAGAGAACAGAGAGGCAGGCGATGTGCAGCCATCGCCTGTCAGGAGGGGCGTTATCGCGGCGCGTTAAGCGTTGCTTTAACCAGTCGCCACAGGCTCCAGGCGCTCAGACCGCGTTTGGCCCAGCGCACCAGCCTGTTGGGATGACGAACAGACCAGATAGCCATTGCGCCGCTACCCACCAGCGCCCAGGAGCGCAGGCTTAGCAGCACGTTCCAGCCGCGATCGTAGGCGCTGGTGGCTTCCAGCCAGTCGCGGCGTCCGGCGGTGAGATCCAGGCGTTGTTGCTGGATCTCACTGAGCAAGCGTGCTTTGCGCTTCAGGCGTTCCGCTTTGTTGCTCACGGTTTTTCATCCTCCAGCAAGGCGCGGTCGTTTGCCAGCTCCTGCCGGGTATGGCGCAGCAGCGTTGAAGCCCGTGCTTTACGCAGCGTCCAGATGCCGCCAATGAGCGCCAGCACCAGCAACACCATGGTGGTTGCAATCATCGCGTTCAGACGATATTGCGGATCGATGGCCCAGATTATCAGCACCATCAGGCTCATCAGGCCAAATGCGGCAAACAGCATGGTCAGCCCCAGCATCAGCAGCAACTGGAATAAATTGGCTTTCTCTTCTTCCAGCTCGACAACCGCCAGCCGCAGACGGGTCTCAACCATTTCAACAAGGATGGTCAGAATACGCTGACCAATCCCCAGCGCGCTTTTGCCTGGCCCCTGCGCGTTTCGTGGCTCCGTCATATTAGCGACGCGTCAACAGGACGCCCAACACCACGCCGACAGCGGCGCCGATACCCACGCTGGCCCACGGGTTTTCGCGTACGTATTCATCAGTACGGGCGGCCGCTTCACGGGTTTGACGGGCGAGCGCATCGCCGGTTTCGCCAAGACGATGGCGGCTGTCACGCAGCGCCTGTTCAGCTTTACTGCGTAATTTACTCAGCTCTTCTTTCGATTTTTCCCCGGAATTGCTCAGCACTTCTTCCAGGGTATCCGCCAGGGATTTCAACTCAGCGCGCAGATGGTCAGCATTATCTTTCGACATAGTTCTCTCCAGGTGAGTGAGTGGTCATTTCCTTCATTCAATAGTCACGCGCTTCCAGGGCTTTCAGTTGTTCCTGTGCCTCTTTCAGCTTGTGTTCACGTTTGCTTATTTTGTCCGCATCGCCTTTTTGCTTCGCCCCGGTCAGTTCCCGACGACGTTGTGCAATCTCTTCTTTCTGTTCAGCGATTTTTTTCTGATGGGCAGCGCGTAGCTTGCTGTCAGAACAGCTTGCGCGCACTTCGCGCAGTGCTTTGTTCAGACCGTCAATCCGGCTCTGATTGTTATGCTTTTCGGCATAGCTGATTTCTCGCTGGATCTCCTGTTCCTTCTCCTGACATGGCGTCGCGGCCTGAGAAACTGCGCTCAAAGAAAGAAGGGTCAGAGCCAGTGCGATGCGGTAATTCATAGTCGAAACCTTCCATTGTTGGCCAGCGAAACGGTCGTTACGCCAGCATCCAGTGACAAAAAGTGAACCCTGGTTCCGTCTACTCAAGCATAGTTAAGTTAACGGATAACACCAAAGTGAGTGAAAAGATTCAGAATCCTGGAAGGATCAGCCGAATCGATGTGTGCTGTTGCGCAGTCGGGTGAGCCAGGCGGAGGTCTGGCTGGCGTCATCGTCCTGTGCGGCGATGATGTAGCCGTGGGGTAATGTACGATCCAGTACGGCTTTTGCCGCGGCGCTTTGTGCGCTGGAATCAAACTTGATCAGTATGGTGTCGTTATCAGGGGTAATGCTTTTAAAGCGAATGCCGTTCGCGTCAAGATGATGCCAGATAGAGAAGCCATCCGGTACGCTAATGTTCTGCGCTGCCGGGCGAATCGCCAGCGTGGATTCGCGATCCTGCAACGCCGTCCAGGCGAAAAACATCACGCTGAACAGCGCCAGCGCGCAGATGCTCATCACCAGCCAGCGTAGAAACGGACGTCGCAATTCCATGCTTTTAACCCCGATTGCCATATTTTTTCTTCCACAGAACCACCAGCGAGCCAATCAGGCCGATCACCAGCAGCGCTACCGGAAGCAACATCAGGCAGGACATCAGTGCGTCTTCGTATTTGCGAAACACCGGCGTCTTGCCCAGCAGGTAGCCCAGCGAGGTCAGGATCAGCACCCATAACAGACCGCTCATCCAGTTGAAAAACTGAAAGCGGGCATTACTCAGACCAGAAAGTCCGGCAATAGTTGGCAACAGCGTACGAACAAATGCGATAAAACGGCCAATTAACAGCGCGGAAAGCCCGTGTTTATGAAACAGATGGTGCGCCCGCTGATGATAATGAGCGGGTAAATGCGACAGCCAGTTTTGCACAAGGCGCGTATTACCAAGCCATCGCCCCTGGATGTAACTGAGCCAGCAACCGAGGCTTGCCGCCGCGGTCAGTAAAAGGATGGTTTGCGGGTAACCCAGCGCACCTTTGGCAATCAACACGCCAATCAATACCAGCAGGCTGTCGCCCGGAAGAAACGCTGCCGGAAGCAGGCCGTTTTCCAGAAATAAAATGACAAATAAAACAAAATAAAGCATGCCGATCATGCCTGGATTCGACAACGTTTCGAAATCCTGGCTCCAGAGGGCATGAAGTAATTGGCTTAACAGTTCCATTCAGTGTTCCTGGTACATCGGTTTACGTCACGCCCGGAACAGCACGGCGATGCGTTTTAATACATTATGGTCGCTCGTGACACGCCGGTGCGGCATATTCCCGGAAAAGACGCTGGGAGCAAGCACTAACTAACATGATGGCGAAATGCATCCAATTGTAACAAAGGCTGACGTTATACGTCAGTCAGAAAAAAGCGTTTCGGTGATGATTTTGCTTGTCGGGAGAGGGGGTGGCGAGGCTATTTACAAACGCTGACACTCTATACTTTTTACTTACCCAAAATCGACGACGGGCGCAGCGTAACTCTGCGCCCGGAAAGCCGTTTTTACTTGGTGCCGGTGGCGGCGGTATCGAGATGCACCACCGGGTTTTCCGCAAACAGGTAGCGGTCTGCGTTGAATTCAAAATCGTCGCTGGTTTCGTTAAACAGCATCTGTTTGGTATTTTCCAGATGTTGCCACATCGCCAGCTTTGCCGCGTGCGGATCTTTACGGATTAACGCCCGCAGGATCTGGTCATGGTCATCGCACCAGTTATCCACCGTACGTAAGTCGATGTGATCGTGCAGTTTTTTCCAGTACGGGTTGTGTACGCGTTGGGTCCACATTTTTTCGACAATCGCCGCCAGCGCGGTGTTTTGCGTCGCCAGCGCGACCTGCACATGGAACTGCAAATCCCACTCTGAATCGCGGAAGCACTTCTCTTTACGCGCGTTATCCTGAATTTCCATCAGCTTCATGATGTCCTGTTTCGTCACCTGAGTGGCGGCGAATTCGGCGATATTACTTTCAATCAGCTGGCGAGCCTGCAACAGTTCAAACGGACCGTAATTGGCGAACTCGAGATTTTCATCCGGCGCTTGTGTATGCCGCGGCTGGTTAGAGATGACATGGATGCCGGAGCCTTTACGCACTTCGACATACCCTTCCACTTCCAGCATGATGATGGCTTCACGAACCACGGTCCGGCTTACGCTTTTTTCATCAGCGATGAAGCGTTCGGCGGGCAGTTTGTCCCCGACAAGATACACGCCTTGCTCAATACGGCTTTTAAGCTCCGCGGCAAGCTGCTGGTACAAACGTCGTGACTCGGAGATTTCCATATGAGCTCCAGGGAAAGAAGGGCAATAGTAGATTTGTTATACCACTTTTACCTGATTCTCACCACAATCTATAACGAAAAAGCCGCCCTGCAAGGCGGCTTTTGTCAACATTAATGCGGTGAATCAACTTTGTGTCGCGGTACTGCCAACCGAATGGCTTCTCTCAAACTCTTCCGCTGTTTGGTTTTTCAGCACGGTCCAGATGACAATCGCACCCAGCACGTCGAACAGCGCCAGTACGGCGAACAGCGGGCTGAAGCCGATGGTGTCAGCCAGTGCGCCGACCACCAGAGCAAACAGCGTACTTGCGGTCCAGGCGGCCATACCGGTCAGGCCGTTTGCGGTAGCCACTTCGTTACGACCAAATACGTCGGAAGAGAGGGTAATCAACGCGCCGGACAGAGACTGGTGAGCAAAACCGCCGATGCACAGCAGACCAATTGCAACATACGGGCTGGTGAACAGGCCGATCATGCCCGGGCCGATCATCAGTACCGCACCCATGGTGACCACCATTTTACGGGAGACAATCAGGTTAACACCGAAAATACGCTGGAACAGCGGCGGCAGATAACCACCCACGATGCAGCCAAGGTCAGCAAACAGCATCGGCATCCAGGCGAACATTGCAATTTCTTTCAGGTTAAAGCCGTAAACTTTGAACATGAACAGCGGGATCCAGGCGTTAAACGTACCCCAGGCCGGTTCTGCCAGGAAACGCGGCAGCGCGATACCCCAGAACTGACGAGTGCGCAGGATCTGCCATGGTGACATTTTCTTGCCATTGTTGGTCTGGTGCTGAGCTTCCTGACCGCCAATGATGTAGTCACGTTCTTCTTCGCTTAATTTTTTCTGATCGCGCGGGTGTTTATAAAAGAACAACCACGCCATTGCCCAGGCAAAGCTCAGCACACCAGAAATGATGAACGCCATTTCCCAGCTGTGCATCACGATAGCCCACACCACCAACGGCGGAGCAATCATCGCACCGATAGAAGAGCCGACGTTAAAATAGCCAACGGCAATAGAACGCTCTTTTGCCGGGAACCATTCGGACGCCGCTTTCAGGCCTGCGGGGATCATCGCCGCTTCAGCCGCGCCGACCGCGCCACGCGCCAGCGCCAGACCGCCCCAGCTACCCGCCAGTGCCGTTGCACCGCAGAAGACAGCCCAGGTCACGGCGAAGAAGGCGTAGCCAATCTTGGTGCCAAGAATATCCAGAACATAGCCTGCAACAGGCTGCATAACGGTATAAGCCGCGGAATAAGCCGCAATGATATAGGAGTATTGCTGAGTGCTGATGTGCAGCTCTTCCATCAACGTTGGAGCCGCTGCCGCTACGGTGTTACGTGTCAGGTAGCCCAGCACGGTGCCGACCGTCACCAATGCTATCATGTACCAACGTAATCCTTTGATTTTACGCATGTAAACCTCATCGTTATGTTATTACCGCTTGCGCGGTCATCCTGCGATCGCCCTCGAAGGATGAAACGGGAGGACGTAACCGGGAGCCAGTCCCGGTACGGCCCAAACCTTGCCATAAGTAAGCGTGTTTAAGTCGGTATCCGTACCCTAAAAATCCGATCAACGTGTTATCGGGAATGCATTCCGTCGGCTTATGTATTCGACGGCAGAAAGATAACTTGTCATACAACTTGAAAAGGTGAGTGACATCACAAAAGTGTTTTTCTTTGTGTGGTCTTTAACTTTGGCGCGAGAAGCCAGATACAGCGCGGTCTGGCGCGCTATTTGCGGGAACAAACGGTAAATTTTTGTCTGCTTTTATTGATCCAACTCACGAAAATATCTTCGGGCTATAGAAATTGGTGTGATAACTTTGTCAGCATCTAAGGTAAACATCAGACGCACTCGTTGAGAGGAAGACGATAATGACTCCGTTTATGACTGAAGATTTTCTCCTGGACACTGAATTTGCTCGCCGCCTGTACCACGACTACGCAAAAGATCAGCCAATTTTTGACTATCACTGCCACCTGCCGCCGCAGCAGATTGCAGATAACTACCGCTTTAAAAACCTGTATGACATCTGGCTGAAAGGCGACCACTACAAATGGCGTGCAATGCGCACCAATGGTGTGCCGGAGCGCCTGTGTACCGGTGATGCGTCCGATCGCGAGAAGTTTGACGCCTGGGCAGCCACCGTGCCGCACACGATCGGCAACCCGTTATACCACTGGACGCATCTGGAGCTGCGTCGTCCTTTTGGTATTACAGGTAAGCTGCTTTCGCCTTCTACTGCCGGTGAAATTTGGGAACGCGGTAACGAATTGCTGGCGCAGGATAAGTTCTCCGCGCGCGGCATCATGCAGCAGATGAATGTCAAAATGGTCGGCACCACTGATGATCCGATCGATTCTCTGGAGCATCACGCGTCGGTTGCCAAAGACACCACCTTCAGCATCAAAGTGCTGCCGAGCTGGCGTCCGGATAAAGCGTTCAATATTGAACTGGCGACCTTTAATGATTACATGGCGAAACTGGGCGAAGTGTCCGACACCGACATTCGTCGCTTTGCCGATCTGCAAACTGCCTTGAGCAAACGTCTGGATCACTTTGCTGCGCATGGCTGTAAAGTCTCTGACCACGCACTGGACGTTGTGCTGTTTGCCGAAGCCAGCGAAGCCGAGCTGGATAGCATCCTGGCGCGTCGCCTGACCGGTGCAACGCTGAGCGAAAAAGAAGTGGCGCAGTTTAAAACCGCGGTACTGGTCTGGCTGGGTGCTGAATATGCCCGTCGCGGTTGGGTACAGCAGTACCACATCGGCGCGCTGCGCAACAACAACCTGCGTCAGTTCAAACTGCTGGGGCCGGACGTTGGCTTCGACTCCATCAATGACCGCCCGCTGGCGGAAGAACTCTCCAAACTGTTAAGCAAACAGAACGAAGAGAACCTGCTGCCAAAAACCATTCTCTACTGTCTGAACCCGCGTGATAACGAAGTGCTGGGCACCATGGTCGGCAACTTCCAGGGCGAAGGCATGCCGGGCAAAATGCAGTTCGGTTCCGGCTGGTGGTTCAACGATCAGAAAGATGGCATGGAACGTCAAATGACGCAGCTGGCGCAACTCGGTCTGCTGAGCCGTTTCGTCGGTATGCTGACCGATAGCCGCAGCTTCCTGTCTTACACCCGTCACGAATATTTCCGTCGCATCCTGTGCCAGATGATTGGTCACTGGGTCGAAGCGGGCGAAGCGCCGGCGGATATCCAGCTGTTGGGCGAGATGGTGAAAAATATCTGCTTTAACAATGCGCGTGATTACTTCGCGATTGAACTGAACTAAGGCCGTTTGAGGTTGATATGCAATACATCAAGATCCATTCGCTGGATAACGTTGCGGTAGCACTGGCCGATCTCGCCGAAGGCGCGGAAGTCGTTGTCGACAACCAGACCGTTCGGCTGCGTCAGGCGGTGGTGCGTGGGCATAAATTTGCCCTGCACGCCATTGCTCAGGGCGAAAATGTCGTTAAATACGGTCTGCCAATTGGCCACGCGACGTCAGATATCGCGCCGGGCGAGCACATTCATTCCCACAACGCGCGTACCAATCTGAGTGATTTGGACGAGTATAGCTATCAACCTGATTTTCAGGATGAAGGCGCACAGGCGGTGGACCGGGATATCCAGATCTACCGTCGCGCTAATGGTGAAGTGGGGATCCGTAATGAGCTGTGGATCCTGCCAACGGTAGGCTGCGTCAACGGCATTGCCCGTCAGATCCAGAACCGTTTCTTGAAAGAGACGCAAAATGCCGAAGGCACCGACGGCGTCTACCTGTTCAGCCACACCTATGGCTGTTCGCAACTGGGCGACGATCACGTTAATACCCGCACTATGCTGCAAAACATGGTGCGCCACCCGAATGCCGGTGCTGTGCTGGTGATTGGTCTGGGTTGCGAAAACAACCAGGTCGATGCTTTCCGCCAGACGCTGGGTGAGTTCGACTCTGAGCGCGTTCACTTTATGGTTTGCCAACACCAGGACGATGAAGTGGAAGCCGGGCTTGAGCATCTGCACGAGCTGTATCAGGTCATGCGCAACGATAAGCGCGTACCGGGTAAACTGAGCGAACTGAAATTTGGTCTGGAATGCGGTGGATCCGATGGTCTGTCCGGTATTACCGCGAACCCGATGCTGGGGCGTTTCTCGGATTATGTCATCGGTAACGGCGGTACAACCGTCCTGACTGAAGTGCCGGAGATGTTTGGCGCGGAACAGATCCTGATGAGCCACTGCCGCGACGAAAGTACCTTTGAGAAGACCGTTACCATGGTCAACGACTTCAAACAGTACTTTATTGCGCATAACCAGCCTATTTACGAGAACCCATCGCCGGGCAACAAAGCAGGCGGGATCACCACTCTGGAAGAGAAGTCTCTGGGTTGTACGCAGAAAGCCGGCGCCAGCCAGGTCGTGGACGTACTGCGTTATGGCGAACGGCTGAAAACCCACGGTCTGAACCTGCTGAGCGCGCCGGGCAACGATGCTGTTGCGACCAGCGCACTGGCGGGAGCGGGCTGCCATATGGTGTTGTTCAGCACCGGTCGCGGTACGCCTTACGGCGGTTTTGTGCCGACGGTGAAAATCGCCACCAATAGCGAACTGGCGGCGAAGAAAAAACACTGGATCGACTTCGATGCCGGTCAGTTGATCCACGGCAAAGCGATGCCGCAACTGCTGAACGAGTTTGTCGATGTGATTGTGGCTATCGCGAACGGCCAGCAGACCTGCAACGAGAAGAACGATTTCCGTGAACTGGCGATCTTCAAAAGCGGCGTAACCCTGTAAGTTACCGTTCGCTTTCGCGCCATGGCTGCGCTTATTCACCCCGGTTGCTGAGGTGTCAGTTTCCGGGGCTGAGTGGGGACTCCGCCTTGCCACGGTGCGAAATCTTTTTGGTAAGCAGGTAGATTCCATAATAAAAACGGCGCTCTAATAGAGGCCGTTTCTTTTTTTATCTACCCCTTCAAGGATTTTCCATGACCGCGTATTGGCTTGCCCAGGGTGTGGGTGTCATTGCTTTTCTGATTGGCATTACCACGTTTATTAACCGTGATGAACGACGGTTTAAAAAACAGCTCTCGGTGTATAGCGCTATTATTGGCGTCCACTTCTTTCTGATGGGGGCCTTTCCTGCCGGTTCGAGCGCCATGCTCAACGCCGTCCGTACGTTGATTACCTTGCGCACCCGCAGTCTGTGGGTGATGGCGCTGTTTATCGTGCTGACCGGTGGGTTGGGGTTGGCGAAATTTCACCATCCGATGGAGCTGTTGCCTGTGGCGGGCACTATCGTCAGCACCTGGGCGCTGTTCCGTTTTAAAGGTCTGCCGATGCGCTGTGTGATCTGGTGTTCGACCGGCTGTTGGGTGATCCACAATATCTGGCTCGGATCGATTGGCGGCTCATTGATCGAAGGCAGCTTTCTTATCATGAACGGGCTGAATATCATCCGTTTCTGGCGAATGCAAAAACGCGGCATCGACCCGTTTAAAGTCGAAACCGCGCAGAGTGTGAAGACGCCTGCCGCCCGTTGACGGCGGGCCCCTGTTAGCTGGCCGCGTTTTTCTTGTCGTTTCGGTAGTTAACCCAGGCGTTGATCAGCAGCGTCATGGCGAGGATCCCGCCCACCACGCCAAGCGAAATGGCGATCGGGATATGGAAGAAGTCGACAATCAGCATCTTGATGCCGATAAACACCAGGATCACCGACAAGCCGTACTTAAGCATCGAGAAACGCTCCGCCACGCCCGCCAGCAGGAAGTACATGGCGCGCAACCCTAAAATGGCGAACAGGTTCGAGGTCAGCACAATAAAGGGATCGGTGGTGACGGCAAAAATCGCCGGGATGCTGTCGACCGCGAAAATCACATCGCTCAGTTCCACCAGAATCAGCACCAGCAGCAGCGGCGTGGCAAACAGCAGACCGTTTTTGCGCACGAAGAAGTGCTCATTTTCAATGCTGTCCGTCATGCGCAGGTGTCCCCGCAGCCAGCGCACCAGCGGCTTATCGCCGATCCCGGTTTCATCCTCTTTCGCCAGCGCCATCTTCACGCCGGTAAACAGCAGGAACGCGCCAAACACGTACAGCAACCACGAGAACTGACTGATCAGCCAGCTTCCCGCGAAGATCATGATGGTTCGCAGCACGATCGCCCCGAGGACACCGTAGATCAACACGCGGCGCTGCAACGCGGCGGGCACGGCGAAGTAGCTGAATAACATCAACCAGACAAAGACGTTATCAACCGCCAGCGCCTTTTCAATCAAATAACCCGTGAGAAATGCCAGCGCTTGCGTATCCGCAACGGCGCGGCCTTCGGTCTGCGTCAGATACCACCAGAACGCGGCATTGAACAGCAAAGAGAGAGTTACCCATACCACCGACCAGACGGCCGCCTGCTTCATGGTCATCGTGTGGACGCCGCGACGCCCCTGAAGCAGAAGGTCGATGGCCAGCATAATTGCCACCACAATGGCGAATCCGCCCCATAACATCGGTGTGCCGACACTATTCATCATCAGTTCCTTACCTAAAAACAAAAACGGCCAACGTCAGAAGACGTTAGCCGCTTGCTTTAGATGCAATGGTTCCTCGCCTTCCGGCAAGGTCTCACTTACGTCGGTAAAGACGCCCGGCGACCGGATGCATATACGCATCGTAATGACGATCCACCGGCAATGAAGTTACTCCCCTTTGCAGGTAACAAAATATGTCAGAGTATTCACTCCGTCAATAATACACACGCCCTGCTTACGAACCTTTACGCGGGGAGTTGCTGGCTGACATCATCCGCCGGGAAAACCACGCCGGTCTGGCGGCGGATCTCCGTTTGCAGTTTTGCGGTGATGCGGCTGACATCCAGCCCCGGATGGTTGACCTGGTTATCTTCCACCAGTTGGGCAAAAACGTCCGCCTCATACAGCATGGTGTTGATGTGCTGTGGCAGCGTCAGATCCTGTGCTTTACCACCGCGCGGCACAAATGACACTTTCTGGCATTCGGAGATCTTCTCGACCACCAGTGAACCGGCTTCGCCCTGGATTTCGCTGGGTAGCACGGAATCACTCACTTTGGAGTGCTGTAATGTTACGCTGAAATCGCCGTAATCCATCACCACCACACCGTGCGCATCAACGCCGCTCTCAAGCTTACTGGCCGTGGCATGCACGGCATGCGGCTCGCCCCACAGCGCCACGGCGGATGCCAGACAGTAGAAACCAATATCCATAATCGAGCCGTTAGAGAATGCCGGATTAAAGGTATTCGGGTTTTCACCGTCCAGGTAACGCTGGTAGCGGGAAGAGTACTGGCAGTAGTTGATAAAGGCTTTACGCACTTTACCGGCCTTCGCCAGCGACTGTTTCAGCAGGATGAAATTGGGCAGGCTGGCGGTTTTAAACGCTTCGAACAGCACCACCTGATTCTCCCGCGCGCAGGCAATAGCGGCTTCCACTTCCTGCAGGTTTGAGGCCAGCGGTTTTTCACAGATCACATGTTTTTTGTGGCTGAGGAAAAGACGGGTTTGCGGGAAGTGCAGGGAGTTAGGGCTGGCAATATACACCGCGTCAATCGCATCGCTTTGCGCCATCTCGTCGAGAGAGGTAAACAGGTGTTCGACAGGATAATCGCTGGCGAACGCTTGCGCCTGCTCAAGGCTGCGGGAAAAAACGGCGGTGAGTTTATATTTGCCCGTTTCATGGGCGGCATCGACAAACTGGCGGGTGATCCAGTTGGTGCCTATGACAGCGAAACGTATCATACAGGCGCTGATTCTCCGTAATGGGGGTCTTTTGTCACTCTACCACGACAGCATGACAAAACCAGTGCACTGCCACGCAGAAGCACAAATGGCCTTAAGGAGAAGAGCGCGCCTGCGGGTGATTAACGCGAGCGCAGGGATTACACGCTCTTAGCCCGCGTAACGACCTGGCCGGTGATTCATGGCGATAATCAAATTCAGCAGCGTAGCGCCAACAACAGACACCACCAGCATCGGGAGGCTCACCACAAACAGCGATGCCGTGACGATGCAGGCATCCACCACCATCTGGAATTTACCCGCTCGGATGCCGCTTTTCTCTTGCAGATAGAGCGCCAGAATGTTCATGCCGCCCAGGCTGGCTTTATGGCGGAACAGCACCACAAAACCCACCCCCATCATGATGTTGGCAAACAGTGTGGCGTAGAACGGGTTTAACTGGTCGATATGAATAAAACGGCCATGCAAATCGGAAAAGAGCGACACCATCGCCACGGCGCAAAAGGTCTTCAGCGTAAACTGCGCCCCCATACGGCGTACGGATAACCAGTAAAAGGGCAGGTTAATCACAAAGAAGGCGACGCCAAACGAAATGTGCGTGGTGTAGTGGATCAGAAAGGCCAGCCCCGCCGTGCCGCCGGTCAGCGCGCCTGACTGGCGAAATAGCACCACGCCAAATGAGATCATCAGCGTGCCAAATAACAACGCCAGCGCATCTTCCAGCCAGGTGTGCGTGAGTTTAGTCGGGGTGAGGACGTTATCCATAAGGGTGCACTATTTATTAAGTGATAAAGATAAGTATCACCTGCAATAAGTGCACCAGGCCGCCCCCGGATCGCGTTAAATGGCGGAAAAACAGACGCCGCAGACGCTAACAGTTTGAAATGTCAAAAAAGAACGGAATGCATGATGTGTGCGTTTTGTGGGTGTTTTAGGTGTGTTTTATGCGTTTTATCGATCTACCATGCGTGAAATGGTCGTGTCTTTGCACAGTTTTGGGGCGTCGCGCCCCAAATCAGGGCAGTGCATTGCTTCCTGGCATCGACAGCCCGTTCTCTTTCAGTCGATGAAGCACGACGGAGGTTTTCAGGTGCGCCACGCTCTTATTCTGCGCCAGAATGCCGCTGATCACATGGTTAAGCCCCGGCAGATCCGACACCGCTACCTTCAGCAAATAGTCGTTGTCGCCCGTGGTTTTGTAGGCATCAAGAATGGCATCGACGCCGCTGACCATCTGGTGAAAGCTTGCCACGCACTCCGGCGTATGGTTCAACAGACGCACTTCAATCAGCCCCAGCATCTCCTGACCCACCGCATCCGGCGCCAGCCTGGCGTGATAACCCAGAATAAGCTGCGCCTGCTCCAGCGCAATACGTCGCCTGGAACACTGCGATGCCGACAAACCAATCAGTTCACTCAACTCCTGATTTGTCAGGCGGCCATTTGACTGCAACAGCGTCAGGATCTTCAGGTCGAAATCATCAATGTTGTACATGGGCATCACTAGCGGGCGAAAAAGGGTGATCCCCAGACTACCAGTTTTTTGCCCGGCGGGTTATTTCAACGCAAGATGCGTCAGCCACAGGCGGGTATCGAACTCGAGCTGGTGATATTGCGGTTCCATATGACAGCACAACTGATAAAACGCTTTGTTGTGATCTTTCTCTTTCAGGTGCGCCAGCTCATGCACCACAATCATCCGCAGAAAGGCTTCCGGCGCGTCGCGAAACACCGTCGCCACACGAATTTCCGCTTTGGCTTTCAGCTTACCGCCCTGCACGCGTGATACCGCAGTATGCAGACCGAGGGCGTTATTGAGCACATGGATTTTGCTGTCGTACATCACTTTATTGACCGGTGCGGCGTTACGCAGATACTGGTTTTTCATCTCCAGCGTGTACTGATACAGCGCTTTGTCGGTGGTAATACCGTGGCTGCCGGGATAGCGTTTTTGCAGCACCTCGCCTAAGCGGTTCTGTTCAATCAATGCGGTTACCTGCGCCAGCAGGTTTTCAGGATAGCCCTGAAGGTAAGTGAGCGTGTTCATGGCGAAATGTGTTTACTTCCCGACGTATTTAAGCGATAAAACGCGCGAATTTTAGCATTGCGGAGGGGTGATGAGCCAGGTTGAGTTAAACGGACAGTTGTTCACTTTAGACAGATTCCCGGTCGGCGTGGAAGATGCGTCATTACAGGCATGGGACGCGGCGGACGAATATCTGCTGCAGCAGGTGAATGAGGTCACTGGCCCGGTGCTCATCTTCAACGATAACTTCGGTGCGCTGGCGTGCGCGCTGTCGCAACATCACCCGGTCAGCGTAAACGATTCGTACATTGCTGAGCTGGCCACACAGCATAACCTGCGCATCAACGCGCTTGATGAACACACCGTCACGCAGCAAGACAGCCTTAGCCCACTGCCCGCTAACCCGGCGCTGGTGTTGATCAAAGTACCGAAACACCTGGCATTGCTGGAACAGCAGTTGCGCGCGCTGCGTCAGGTGGTGACACCGCAGACGCGCATTATCGCCGGGGCGAAATCGCGCGATGTGCATAACTCCACGCTGGCGCTGTTTGAAACGATCCTTGGGCCAACCAGCACCACGCTGGCGTGGAAAAAGGCGCGCTTGATCAACTGTACGTTCACCGCGCCGGAACTGGCGGATGCGTCCCCGTTGGCGAGCTGGAAACTGGACGGCACCGACTGGACCATCCATAACCACGCCAACGTCTTTTCGCGCAGCGGTCTTGATATTGGCGCTCGCTTTTTCCTGCAACACTTACCGGAAGGTGTGGAAGGGGAGATGGTCGATCTCGGTTGCGGCAATGGCGTGATTGGTCTGCAACTGCTGGCGCAAAACCCGGACAGCCGCGTGCTGTTTGTGGATGAGTCGGCGATGGCGGTCGCCTCTTCCCGGCTCAATGTGGAGTCCAACTTACCGGCGGATATCTCGCGTTGTGATTACATGATCAACAACGCCTTGTCTGGCGTGGAGCCGGATCGTTTTGACGCAGTGCTGTGCAATCCACCGTTTCATCAGCAAAGCGCCATCACCGATCATATTGCCTGGCAGATGTTTAATGATGCGCGTCGTTGCCTGAAATACGGGGGCGAACTGCGTATTGTCGGTAACCGGCATCTGGACTATTTCCGTAAGCTGAAGAAGGTGTTCGGCAACTGCGAAACGCTGGCGACCAACAACAAGTTTGTCATCCTGAAAGCGGTGAAAGTGCGTAAAAAACGCTAATGCCGTGAACCGTCCTGCCGGACAGGCATCAGCGCCTTCCGGCAGTCGGCTGACCTAGATTTCCAACGCCAGTTTTGTCCCTTGCGCAATTGCCCGGCGCGCATCCAGCTCCAGCGCCACATCGCACCCGCCAATTAAATGCACCGTTTTACCCGCTTCACGTAGCGGATCCGCCAGCTCACGACGCGGTTCCTGCCCGGCGCAGACAATCACCTGATCCACCGCAATCAGTTGCGGTTCACCGTTGATCAACAGGTGCAGACCGGCATCATCGATCTTCTGATAGCTTACGCCGGGGATCATTTTCACCCCGCGCGACAGCAAGGTTGCGCGGTGGATCCAGCCAGTGGTTTTGCCCAGACCTTCACCGGGTTTGCTGGCTTTACGTTGCAGCATCACGATACGGCGCGGGCTCTTTGGTAGTTGTGGCCCTTCCGGGCGCAGCCCTCCCACATTTTGCAGGCTGGTATCAATACCCCATTCCACGCAAAACTCGGCGATATTCTGGCTGGTGGGTTCGCCTGGCTGGCTCAAATACATCGCTGTATCAAAACCGATGCCCCCGCAGCCGATAATAGCCACGCTTTCACCCACCGGGACTTTGTCGCGCAGGACGTCGAGATAACTCAGTACTTTGGGGTGATCAATACCGGGGATGGGCGGAATGCGTGGTTCAATGCCGCAAGCGAGAACCACTTCATCAAACAACGTTAACATGGCCGGAGAAACGCGCTGATTCAGGCATAACTCAACGCCGGTCAGCGCAATCATTCGGCGGTAGTAGCGCAGCGTTTCATAGAACTCCTCTTTGCCGGGGATCTGTTTGGCGATGTTGAACTGGCCGCCGATCTCCGCCTGCGCATCGAACAGCGTTACGCTGTGGCCACGGGCGGCGGCATTTATCGCGAACGCTAACCCCGCCGGGCCTGCGCCGACCACGGCGAGGTTTTTCTTGTGCAGCGCCGGGATGACGGGCATCCGGGTTTCATGGCAGGCGCGGGGGTTAACGAGGCAGGAAGTGACGTTGCCAACGAAGATTTGATCGAGGCAGGCCTGGTTGCAGCCGATGCAGGTGTTGATTTCATCTGCGCGGCCCTCCTGCGCTTTTGACACGAACGCCGCATCGGCGAGAAACGGGCGCGCCATCGAGACCATATCGGCATCGCCGTGAGCCAGGATCGCTTCCGCAACTTGCGGATCGTTAATGCGGTTAGTGGTGATCAGCGGCACGCCCACCTGGCCTTTTAATTTACGCGTCACCCAGCTAAACGCGCCGCGTGGTACCGGCGTGGCTATCGTCGGAATGCGCGCTTCATGCCACCCGATACCAGTATTAATAAGGGTCGCTCCTGCGGCTTCCACTGCTTTTGCCAGCGTGATGGTCTCGTCCAGCGTCGCACCGCCTTCCACCAAATCCAGCATTGATAAACGGTAAATAATAATAAACTCGCGGCCCACGGCTTCGCGTACAGCGCGCACCACTTCCAGGGCAAACCGCATGCGCCGGGTGGCATCGCCGCCCCACGCATCCTCACGCTGGTTAGTCCGCGCAGCGAGGAATTCATTGATCAAATAGCCTTCGGAACCCATCACTTCCACGCCGTCATATCCGGCCTGCTGCGCCAGTTGCGCACAACGGGCAAAGTCAGCAATCAGCGTGAGGATCTCATCGTGCGTGAGGGCATGCGGCGTGAAACGGTTGATCGGTGCCTGTAGCGCAGACGGCGCGACCAGATGTGGCTGATAGCTATAGCGCCCGGTATGCAGGATCTGGAGTGCGATTTTGCCGCCTTCCTGATGGACCGCATCGGTGATTTGCCGGTGATGGGGGAGCTGGCTGTTGTCGCACAATACCGCACCGCCTTCCATGGTGACGCCCGAAAGCGCAGGGGCGACGCCGCCAGTGACAATCAGCGCTACGCCGTGCCGTGCGCGCTCGGCGTAAAAGGCCGCCAGCCGCTCTGCGCCGTCAGGGCGCTCTTCCAGCCCGGTGTGCATCGAGCCCATCAGTACACGGTTTTTTAGCGTGGTAAAGCCCAAATCCAGCGGGGCGAACAACGACGGGTAGTGGCTCATGCTCTCTTCCAATGTAAAATAATTGTTATGTGGTCGGATGAGTTCTACTGTAGCCGTCCCGGACAAAAAGGGAAAAGCGGGAGCGAATGATTGTGATGGGATTCAAAAATCGTTGCCCCTCACCCTAACCCTCTCCCCAAAGGGGAGAGGGGATGTTCTTTTCCCACCTGAAGAGAGGTGATGGCGGTTTTCTCCCTCTCCCCTGTGAGGAGCGGGCCGGGGAGAGGGGGATGTTCTTTTCCCACCTGGAGACAGGTGAGAATGATTTTCTCCCTCTCCCCTTTGGG